>NZ_JBTAMK010000030.1:0-17424 GCF_054796215.1 Alsobacter sp. SYSU BS001988
CAGAACCTCAGGAAGCTGGCCAAGCTCCTGCCGAACGGACCGCAGATGATGCCAGCCTGAGGACGAAGGCGGTCCTCGTCCTGCGCCGCCCGCGTATCCTTGCCGGCCGCGAGGCGACTTTTTCAACGACATCGGCCAGAAGCGGCCATCTGCCTGTCCGCCTCGAATTCCGCTCCTGGGTGCGAAGCAGGCGCTGTCATTGTTTCGCAAGTTCGCAGCGTGCATCGCCTCCGCCCCGATTGAGACGTGGCCAGACGCGAACTAATCGCATGCGCCTGTTCAAGGCATGGGCGCAGATCGCGGCGTGTAGGGTGGTCAGGCAGCAAACACGCGATAGACCGAGCCAGCCTGCGGCGCGCAGCCGTGAGGTCCTGGGGCTGACTCCGTTAGACGGGCCGAACACGCAAGAAAGCCTTTAGAGCTGCTTCGCCCATTGGAGCTTTGGCACCGTCACATACGATTTTGAATGCCCGACGTTGACAGCCTGCAGCTTGCCGCCATGTGCAGCGGACTGGTACATGGCGCATCACGGTCTCGCGCCATTATACGCCGGCCCAGCCGAACGATGCGTGCCGGTATCGGCCGAACTCGTTCCGGGCCGACGAACGGTCGACCCTATGCTCGGGCAAGCTTACCGTCGCCGTAACCTCGCGTTCTGATTGGCCACATGCTTCCGCTGCTTGAAACTACTCTGACTCTGCGCCAGCTGGCGACTCATTGGTCGAATGAACTCTCGGCCAGGATGGAAAAGCACGAAGTCCTGAACCGTTTGCTCGCCGCTTTTTGGGCAGGACACCTCCGATGCGCACTCGCAGGCGTCGGCACCGGATTTGACCTTCGGACTCGCGTCTTGGCGACAATCGGCGCGAACGGCTCGCATCCTGGCGTTTTGTTCCTGCACAAGGGCGAAGTCGCGCCCCCAGTTGTCCAGACTGTTGGTGACGAGATCCAGGCTGACTTGCGCATTCGGATTCAACTCCCCGACGCACAGGATCCGGCAGGTCAGGCAATCGCCTATCGAGCCCTGGGCGGTCTCGCACTCGAGGACTTCTCCCATGCGGCTGCTCCCGTCCTGTGCATGCTCACCGTCGACCGGGACGACTTTCAAGTTTTCTGCGTTGACCAAGGGTATGAGCTGCCGGCCTTCTGGTTTGCAAGATCCAGGGCTGCCGGCACGGCTGCCGCCGAGTCTCGCGCGGTGCGATGGTTCCAGGAACAGGCCGCGAAGGGCGGTCATCCTCCCCGCAAAGCACAGATGCTGAGCGAGCTGAGGAGACGCTTCAACATCGCGGAACGAGCTGCCCTGAGAATCTGGAGCGGTCACGCGCCGGACGCGTGGAAGACCCCGGGCCCGAAGAAGCCTGGGAGAACGTGAGGAGATAATGGCGCCCGCCATGATCTCCGCGCGTAAGTGCCTGCAAAGCCAGCACTAGATCAGTTCGGAGCCCGAGCCTGGCGGCGCCGGCTATTCTTCTGAGGCGAGGTACGGCCCTTGGTGGCGCATGCCCCGCCGCATCCCCAAACGTCCGCAGCACGCCAACGCACGCACCCCTCCGACGCGCTCGGAGGTGACGGAGAGCGCTGCCGCGCGGTCCCAAGGCGATTTCGGCTCGGACCTTATCCACCCGGCCTTGCTCTCCCTGGTCGCGCTGCTGGCGCGGGAGGTTGCGGCCGAAGCAACGTCGGCCACACCCCAGCAGGGCTGCGTCAACGCGGGCCAGGCCATCTCCCAGGACGCCAAGCATGAGTAAGAAGCTCACCTCCCCTGCCCTCCCGCCGCGTCCGGAGCCCCTGAGGGGCGACCTCGCCCGCCTGCTCACGGTCGAGGACGCCGCCGCCATGTTGCAGGTCGATCCGCGCACGATCCGCCGCCTCGTGCAACGCGGCGAGCTGGCGGCGATCCGCATCGGCCGCCTCGTTCGCATCGAGCCCGGGGCCCTGCGCGTCTTCGTCAGCAACTGCGGACAGTAATGGACTGGGGTGGGCACGATGTACTGCTTTCAGGTCGAGATTACTCTTCGTGAATAGGCCGCACGTTAAACCGGGTTGCTTAAACGTGCTACCTTCTCACGATCCGATACTCCAGTCCTCTCCTGTCATCACGAGGCCGCTGATGTCCACTCCGCCCCTCTCACGCAGCCCCACCCTCGCCGACGTGATCGCCGCTGTGGCCGCGTCGGAACTCCCCGTCCGCCGCCGCCAGGACATGGTCTCGGCCGTGCGCACCGTCTGCCGCCTGCTCGGCCGCGAGCCGGACTCCGTCGCCGCCGACCCGCGTGCCCTGGCCCTCCGGCTGAAGGCGATCGCGCCCCAGGCGGCGGGCTTGTCGCCGGCGCGCTGGAACAATGTCCGCTCCCTCATCCGCGCCTCCCTCGCCCTCGTCCGGCCCATGATGGCCGGGCGGTCGACGACGCCCATGTCCGTGGCCTGGCAGGGTCTCTACGACGTCCTGCCCACCAAGGCCGAGCGGGCGCGCCTGTCGCGGCTGCTGCGCTGGTTCTCCGCCCGGCAGATCGATCCCGCCGGAGTCTCCGCCGAGCATCACCAGGCCTTCGCGCAGGAGATCGCGACCGACAGCCTGATGCGCAATCCCGACGGCACGTGGCGCGACACGGTCGAAGCCTGGAACCGCTGCGTGCGGCGGGTCCCGGGCTGGCCCCAGACGCCGATCGTGCGGATCAGCCGCCGCGACACCTACAGCCTGCCCTGGGAAGCGTTCCCGACCTCGCTGAAGGCCGACGCCGACGCCTGGCTGGACCGGCTGGCGGGGCGCGACTTCGCCGACGACGGCCCGTCGCGCCCGGCCCGGCCCCGCACGATCGCGACGCGCGCCTACCAGCTCCGAGCCTTCGCGTCGGCCCTGGTCCAGCGCGGGTGGGAGCCGGCCTCGCTCAGCTCGCTCGCCGATCTGGTCACCGAGAAGGCCTTCGCCACGGGGCTGCGGTTCTTCTATGACCGCGGCGGCGGCAAGACCTCGAGCGCCATCTACAGCATGGCCAGCATGCTGAAGGGCGTGGCCCGGCATTGGGTCAAGGTCGACGATCCCACCCTCGCCCGCATGGGCAAGATCGTCGGCAAGCTCGCCGTCCCCATGCAGGGCCTCACCGAGAAGAACAGGACGCGCCTGCGCGCCTTCGGCGACGAGGCCGCCATCGCCAAGCTGATCGGACTGCCGCAGCTTCTGCGCGACGAGGCCGATCGCGGCAAGCTGCCCCCGCGGCTGGCCGCCGTCCGCGCCCAGCTCGCCGTCGCCATCCACATCCTGCTGGTCGCCCCGATCCGGCGCGAGAACCTCGCCGCCATCGATTGCGACAGGAACCTGATCCAGGTCGGCCCGCGCCTGCACCTCGTCATCCCGGCCGCGGACGTCAAGAACGCCGTCGACCTGGAGTTCGAGCTGCCGGCCTCCACCGTGGAGCTGATCGCCTGGTACCGGGAGAAGCACCGCGACGCGCTGGCGCCGCCCGGATGCACGGCGCTGTTTCCCGGCGCCGGCGGGCGCAGCAAGACCGGCGGCACGCTCGGGGCGCAGATCACTGAAATCGTGTTCCAGCGCACTGGACTCAAGGTCAACCCGCACCTCTTCCGGCATATCGGGGCCAAGATCTTCCTGGACCGCCAGCCCGGGGCCTACGAGGTCGTGCGCCGGGTGCTCGGGCACAAGAAAATGGCGACCACGACGAGCTTCTACACCGGGCTGGAGACCGCGGCGGCGACGCGCCACTTCGACGAGGTGATCCTGCGCCAGCACGAGGCCGCCTCGCGCATCGCGCCGCGCCGGCGCGGGAGGCGCGCATGAGCGGGGGCCCCTACGGTCGCGGCAAGGCGCCCGAGCGCGCCTGCCTCAAGGTCGAGAGCTGGCCTGAGCAGGATCGGCGGCTGTGGCGCGCCGCGTGCCAGGACGCCGATCCCTTCGAGCCTGAGTCCGGGTCGCGGGCCGGCTACTCGCCGGCCTCGAACCGCAAGGCCGAGAAGGGCTATGGCCGCTGGCTGACCTTCCTGGCGCAGACCGGCGACCTCGACCTCGGCGCAACTCCGGTGGACCGCATCACGGCCGAGAGGACGAAGGCCTATGTCCGGCACCTGCAAGGGCTCGGCAACGGCTCCAACACCGTGCTGTCGCGCTTGCAGGAGCTGAGCGACTTCGCCGCCGCCGTCGACCCCGCCTTCGATCGCGGCCCGCTCTACCGCCTCGCCTCGCGCGTCCGCTCCGGCGGCGCGCCGGTGCGCGACAAACGCGCCAAGCTGGTCACCTCTACCGAACTGCTCGGGCTGGGGCTGGGGCTGATAACGACGGCGGCGGCAGTCGGCTCTCCGATCGACCAGGCCGTGCTTTTCCGGGACGGGCTGATCATCGCCTTCCTGGCGTTGCGGCCCTTGCGCCGCAAGAATCTGGCGGGGCTCAAGCTCGGGCGTTCGCTGCTCCAGACCGGCGAGGGCTGGATGGTCAGCATCCCCGGCGAAGAGACCAAGAACGGCGACCCGATCGAGGCGCCCTGGCCCGAGATCCTGCGCGAGCCGCTGGACCAGTATCTGGCCGTGCACCGGCCCGTGCTGGTCGCCCTGAAGAACCGTCGCTCGGCCCCGGTCGGCGACGCGCTCTGGGTCAGCCGGCACAGCTCGCCCCTGACCCAGATGGCGATCTACTGGCAGGTGCGGGAACGAACCACGGAGGCGTTAGGCAGCGCCGTGAACCCGCACTTATTCAGGGATGCGGCGGCGACCACGTTGGCGGTCCTGGATCCGCAGCGCGTCCAGTCGGCCTCGGCGCTGCTCGGCCATCGCACGTCGGCGACAACCGAGCGGTTCTACCAGCAGGCGCAGAGCCTGGAAGCGCACCGACATTTCCTGGACGTGGTGGATCCGGAAGGTGGCTGAATTGTACTCTTCGCGGCAGGCGCGTTCGCACGTCAAGTCGTCGTTTCGCCCTTGGCCCAACTGGTTGCTGGACAGGCTGCCGCGACGAGTTAGTCCGGCTTGCACGACCTGCGCCGGCTCCAGCCTGATTAGACACGCGCTGATCATAACTGGACCGACTATCTGATCGAGAACCTACAGCTACGATCCGGCGACTTAAACCTATGGCTTCTAACGGCGTCACGCGCGAGTGCAAGCCGCGCCGCTGAGCCACCCAGCCTGACCTGAAATCGCCGCCTACCCCCGCGCAGCTCGCCTGCCCGCGAACGCGGTGGCGGCGAGGTCGTGCAGCCTGGCGGGCTCCGTCCGGGCCTGCTGCGCCCGGGGCGCATCGGCCTGGACCGTACGGAAGGCCGCCACGAGCTGGTTCAGCCGCTCGATCTGCCCGGTGAGCGAGCCCGCGGAGGCGGCGCTCTCCTCAGCCAGCGCCGCGTTCTGCTGCGTCATCCCATCCATATGGGCGACGGCCTGGCTCATCTCGTCGATGCCGTTTGCCTGCTCGTGGGCGGCGCTGGCGATCTCATCCACCGTGGTGGCCACCTTGCGGGACGCGCTGACGATCTTCTCCAGCGTCTCGCCCGCCGAGCGCACCAGCATCACCCCTTGGGCGACTTCCGCAGTGGAGGAGCTGATCAGCCCGGTGATGTCCTTGGCGGCCTCGCTCGACCGCTGGGCCAGCGTCCGGACCTCCGACGCCACCACGGCGAAGCCCTTGCCGGCCTCACCGGCGCGCGCAGCCTCCACGGCCGCATTCAGCGCCAGCAGATTGGTCTGGAAGGCGATTTCGTCGATCACCGACGTGATGTCGGAAATCCTCTGCGACGCCTGCTCGATGCGGGCCATCGCCTCGATGGCATGGCCCACGATCTGGCCGCCGCCCTCGGCGACCTTCGTGGCCTCCTCCGCCGTCGCTAGGGCGTGGCGCGAGGCCTGCGCCGAAGCCTTGACCGACGCCGCCAGCTCCTCGGTGGTGGCTGCGGTCTCTTCCAGCGAGGAAGCCTGCTCCTCGGTCCGGCGCGAGAGGTCGTTCGCCCCGGACTGGATCTCCCGCGAGGCGTCGCCCACGTCGATCGCCGTCGTCTGGATGGTGGCGACGGTCTCGGCCAGCCTCGCGACGGTCTCGTTGATGGCGGTCTTCAGGTCCGCGAAGCGGCCCCGGTACTCGGTGGTCACGATCTGAGTCAGGTCGCCGCCGGCCACACGGGTCAGCGCCTCGGCGAACTCCGTGGTGGCGCGGTCGACGACCGCGTTGATCTCGTTGATGCCGCCGACCAGCTTTCTCATCTGGGCGTCGTCGGTCCGCATCTCCAGCCTGGCGCTGAAATCGCCGGCTGCCGCGGCCCCCACCACTTCGCCCACGTCGTGGACGACCGCCATCATCGAGTCGGCCCGCGCCGCGCGCTCGGCCTCGGCCTGGCGCTCTTGCGCCTCGAGCGCCTTCACCTGCTCGGCATTGGCCCGGAACACCTCGAGCGCCCTCGCCATGGTGCCGAGCTCGTCCTGGCGCTGGGTATGCGGGATCTGGAGCGAGACGTCGCCCTGGGCGAGGCACTGCATGGCCAGCGTCGCGTCATGCAGCGGCCGCGTGACGTTCCGCGTCGTCAGCCTCACCGCGCCGAAGAAGCTGATGCACAGCACCGCGAGCAGGACCGCCGGAAGCGTCCTCTCCGCAACGCTCACCACCTGCTGCGCATCGGCCGAGAAGGCGTCGCTCAGGCGCTCGTTGTCCGCCGCGTAGCTAACGAGCAGGTCGTTGAGGGCCTGTCGGTTTTTGCGGTTCAGGTCGTTGTTGCCCTGTGCGTCGGCGGCCGCCACCGAAACCTCGCGGGCGAGCCGAATGGTCTCGGTGCGAAAGGCGATGAAGTCGGCGACGGCGGCCTTCAGCCGTGAAAAGCGCTCCCGACCGTCGGCGGCGACCCTGGTCCCGAGCTCCGCGACCATCTTGGCCAGCGCCTTGAAGCGTTCCTCGTTGGGCTTGGCGAATCTCTCGACCTCGTCGCGGCTCTTGGCGAGATAGATGCCGCGGGAATCCATCACCACGGCGGTCACGGCGGAGTTGATCCGCTCGGTCCGCAACGACAGATCCGCCTGCCGCTCGCTGCGCGCCTGAACCGCAGTCACATGCCACAAGGTCCAAAGCGACGCGCCCCCGACCAGAACCGCGCCCGCAGACGCAATCATCAGCATTGCAACAATCTTAGTCTTGATAGATTTCATGTTCGGCCTCGCTTCTCCCTCACCTTCGGAGAAAACCGTAAAGACTTCGCGATCGACGGCTTGGCGCCGAAAGGGCGTGCCAAGGCAGAAGTTTCCGGCAAAGTGCATGAGCTAGTACTGCGCAACATTCCGCGCCGAGGCGCTTCCCGGCAGGGAGGACCTGTCCGGGAGTGGCCACCTGTGCAGCTTCGAGCCGACGAGATTAGCCCGATCAGAGGGAGGCTGATAAGGGAACCGACCCCGGGGACAGCCAGTTGATCGATTTGCTAAGCGGATCGGACGCTGTCGTCCCCAGCCTTATGGATCGATTCAGCCTGCAACAGCGGACGACAGACACAGGCTTTCCAGCCATGTAGGGCGACGAGCAGGCAGTCATCCGGCGTCCCGGTTTCGCAACAGCACCACGGCATTTGGGAGCCCTCCGCCTGCGGCAGTCATCTGACCAGCGCCGCTTATCCGAGCAACTCGCGCAGCTTGGTCGCAAGTTGTTCGTGGCTAAAGGGCTTCATGAGCACATGCACGCCAGGATCGAGCACCCCGTTATGGACGATGGCGTTGCGGCTGTAGCCGGTGGTGAACAGCACTTTTAGATCAGGGCAGCGGCGGCGCGCCTCTTCGGCAAGCTTGGCCCCATTCACCTCAGGCATGACTATGTCTGTGAACATGAGGTCGATGTGAGGCTCACTGTCCAAGATGCGCAAAGCCGCCATGGCTCCGTCAGCCTCTCGAACGCGATAGCCTAGCTCCAGCAGCGATTCAGTGGTCATCTGGCGTACAGCGGCATCGTCTTCCACCACGAGAATGGTTTCGAGCAGGCCGGTCGGCAAGGGCGGGGAAAACTCGCCCTCAGAATCCGGCAGAGCCGAGCCCAGAAAGCGCGGGAGGTAAATTTTCACAGTTGTGCCCGGCGCATCGCACCCCTGCTCGCTGTAGACTTTGATGTGCCCGCCGGACTGCCGCACAAAGCCATAGACTTGGCTGAGCCCAAGGCCTGTGCCCTTCCCGACCGGCTTGGTCGTAAAGAAGGGCTCGAAGACTTTGTCCAAAACGTTCGCGGGGATGCCCGTCCCAGTGTCGGTTACAGCGATCAAAACATATTGGCCGGGCGCTACGTCCGGATTCTCGCGAGCGTATCGTTCATCCAAATGACAATTCATCGTCTCTATGGTGAGGCGCCCGCCTTCCGGCATTGCGTCACGGGAGTTGACGGCAAGATTGAGGATAGCCTGCTCGAGTTGGTGCGGATCGGCGTGGGTGCGCCAAAGCCCGCCCGCGAGGACTGTTTCCATCCGGATATGCTCCCCGAGACTACGCCTCAGCAGGTCCGAGAGCCCGGACAACAATCGATTAGGTTCGATCGGCACAGGCGCCAACGCCTGTTGTCTGGAGAAGGCGAGCAGCCGCTGGGTGAGAGCCGTGGCGCGCTCAGCGCCCTCACGGGCGTTGTTCACGAAGCGTTGCAGCGACCCAACCTGACCTCGGTCCAGGCGTCGCTGGAGCAGCTCTAGGCTACCTTGGATAACCGCAAGCAGATTATTGAAATCATGCGCGATTCCACCGGTGAGTTGCCCAACCGCCTCCATCTTCTGGGCCTGGCGGAGTTGCTCTTCGATCATTTCGCGCTGCGCGATAGAGGCAAGAAGCTCCGCATTTGAGGTCTTAAGCTCCGTCGTGCGCTGTGCGACTTCGTGCTCCAGCCGCTCGTTAAAGCTGCGCAGTTCCGCCTCGGCCGCACGCTGGTCGGTGATGTCTGTATGCACCCCGACCCACTCTCGAATCGCGCCATCGTCTCCCAGAACCGGTATTGCTCGGACAGAGAAGAGCCCCCATTCACCGTCCTTTCGCCGCACCCGGTGCTCAAACAGGAAAGTCCCCCGTTCGCCAACGGCCTTCTCCCACGCGGTGATGGTCGGCTGCACGTCATCGGGATGCAGGGCGTGGGTCCAGCCATAGCCTTGGTACTCTTCGGAGCCTTGCCCCGTGAGCGCCGCCCAACCGGGCTGGTCGCCCTCCATGTGTCCGGAAGCGCTATTGGTCCAAATCACGCCACTGACGGCCCGCACAGCGGTGCGGAAGCGTTCCTCGCTCCGGCGCAAGGCCTCCTCAGTCTGACGTCGTGCGCTGATTTCGTGCTGCGCCGCTTGGAACAAGCGCGCGTTGTCGATGGCCACTGCCGCCTGTGACGCGATTCCGATCAGAAGGCGTTCGTGTCGTTCGCTGAATATGCCGGGCTGAGGGTGGCCAAAGAAGAGCCCTCCAATTACTTCGCCAGAACGGGACATAACCGGGACGGCGAGATAGCTCCTGACGGGGAGGTGCCCCTCCGGCATGCCGGCATGAGGCGCATTACGCCCATATCGCTCATCCTTGGTGATGTCATCAGACCGCACGGGCCCCTGGCCCTCGAAGGTGGGGGCGAAAACATGGGTGTTGCGGGGCATGGGGAACTTGGAGAAGTGTTCGCGAGGGACGCCTGAAATCGTGTAGAGCGTGTAGCTCTCTCCCTGATCGTTCACGACGTTGTAGAAGAAGGCCCCGAACGCCGCTCCTGTAAGGTCCACGCCAGCGTCTGTGACCACCTGAACGATTCTATCGAGCTCGAGCTCAGAAGCGATGGCTGCGCCGGTTCGGTTGAGCGTATCGAGACGTTCCGTTTCCGCTCGAAGAGCGTTCTCGGCCGCATCACGATCCGAGATGTCTGTGAAAGCCGCCAGGGCTCCAACCACGCGGCCGTCGTCCCAGATGGGCGTCGCATTCACGGACAACACGACGCGTTCGCCGGCGGCTCGGCTGACCGCGGTCGTAATGTTTGTCGCTGTTTCTCCGCGCAGCGCGCGACTGACGGGCAGCTCCTCCTGAGCCATCGGGCGGCCATCGGAGGTGGTGCTCACCCAATCGGGCGCATCATACCGCCTGCCCTCGATGTCGGACCGTTCAAGGCCCAGCATTCGCTCCGACGCACGGTTGGCATAAGTGATGACGCCGTGGTCGTCCGTCTCAACAATCGCCACTGGCGATGTGTTGAGAATGCGCTCGAGGCGCTCTTTGCTCTGCTCCAAGTCCGCTTCGGCGCGGTCGCGCGCCCGGGCCCTTTCAGCCAAGTCCACACCGGCCCGGGACAGAGCTTCTGCGACCGCGTTCACCTCGCGCAAAACCGTGTGAGGGGTGGTCACTGCTTGAGCGGCGCCCAGAGCTCGCGCACTCGCGGCGAGGCTATGCAGCGCGCTTGCGATCTTTCGGCCGCACCAAGCGGCGATGATCACGGACACGCCGAGTGCTGCACCACCAAATCCGATTAGCCAAAGTAAGGATCGACGTAGTGGGACTTGGACCGCGGCGATCGGCACGCCAACGGCAGCCTTCCACCCAGAGATCGTGGACCGAGCGTAGGCCGACAGCACCGGCGTTCCCTCGACCGTTGTGCCTACCCATAATCCCTCTATCCCGACCGCGTTTTGGCGCAGGTCGGCGGTGGCTTGAGCGCCCACGAAACGCTCATGCTGACGCGAGCGTGCGATGATAGCGCCCGTTTCGTCGACCAACGCGCCGGTCCATGCTTCAGGCAGGCCTTGGCTGACCAAAAGGCGAGCAAACCGGCCAGGCTCGAGCCCAGCGCTGATCAGCCCAACTACGCGGCCTTCTCGGATGATGGGTACGTTGAGACTGACGATCGAGAGTCCCGTGGTGGCGCTGGAAAAGAGATCGGAGACGGTTGGCTTTTTCGTCGCGATCGCCCGCTTGTCCCCCTCTGGGAGCGACACGGGAAGCACAGAGCCAAACGGCAGGCGTGTGTTAACGATCTGTTGGCCGTCGACAGACTTGACCACGATGGCAGCATCGAGCAGCGACTTGACCTCGGTGGCCTGCTGATAAAGCTGCTCGAAATTGCGTGTGTCCCACAGTCGAGAGGTGGCAAGCACCTGAAGGGCGCTCTGCAAGCCACTAAGTTCGCGGTCGACGGCTGACGCAACAGCGCGAGCACGCTCCAGAGCCTCGATTTCGTAGCGGCTCTTCTCGCCTGCCGCATACCTGTTCAGAACAAGCCCGGTGAACGCAACCACTGGCACGAGCAGCCCTATGATCAAGACGATAAGGATGAGCTGCGTCGAGATGGCGCGTCGTGACGGAGTGGCGACGGTGTGCTGCACGGTGATCCCGGTCGTTGTTTTGCCTCGCCCCGAACGACCGTTAGCAGAACTGCGAACTTAGCTCCAGTTTGCGCCTACGAGTAAGGCGACGGAGTTCGTTGCGCCTGCCGGGTCGGACCCCGCAAGGCTCGCTCCAGCTCGCCAGCGGGCCACTCGGCCAATCGCTCGCGGGTGGATACCCAGGACGGTCGCCGCGTTCAGTGTTGTCGCAACCCTGACAATTGCTGACGGCTGGCTGGCAAGCTAGACTTCTTCCATGAACAGGCTCGACGTGGTGATCGCCGCAACCGGACTGAGCGCCGGCTCAGAGCACCGTTCCTATCCGGCGCCCGCGATCTCGGATGATTCCGCGGCGCTGTATCAACTCACGGACCGGTTGTTTCGCGCATGCTCGCTTCAGGACGTCTATGACGCCGCGTTGGACGCGATAGCGAGTGCGATGGACTGCCAGCGCGCTTCCATACTGCTGTTCGACGAGGAAGGCGTCATGCGCTTCGTCGCGTGGCGGGGCCTGTCGCTCGAGTATCGGCGAGCGGTGGACGGCCACTCGCCGTGGAAGCCCGGCGATATAGCCCCTGAACCGATTTTCGTCATTGATATGGAAAAGACAAATGAGCCAGAGGACATAAAACGAGCGATCGCGCATGAAGGCATCCGTGCGCTTGCGTTTATTCCGCTTGTCGCGCGCGGGGTGGTTGTCGGAAAATTCATGACCTACTACGACGATCCCCGTGCATTCACTCGACGCGAGATCGAACTCGCGGTCACCATCGCGCGGCAGGTTGGTTTCAGCATCGAAAGAGCGAGAGCCGAAGCGGAGCGGGAGGCCGCCGAAAGCGCTTTGAAGGAGCAGGAGGAATGTTCACGCGTTATGCTTGAGCATGCGCCCGTGATGATCTGGACGAGCGATCAAAAGGGTCATTGCAGTCACCTCAACCACCTGCTCCGGGAGTTCTGGGGCCTCGCGGAGGATGACGTCGCCGCCTTCGACTGGTCCAGCACGATCCACCCCGATGACGCGCAAGCGGCTCTTGAGACCATCACGCGAGCCGTCGCGGACCGAGTCGGGGTCAGGCTTCAAGGCCGGTACCGGAACGCCCAAGGGGGGTACCGGGTCTTGCTAACCGACGCACAGCCGCGGTTCTCCGGCTCTGGAGAGTTTCTTGGGATGATCGGCGTGAATGTCGACATCACCGAGCGCGAGGAGGCGCAGGCTCAGCGCGAACTGCTCCTGGCTGAACTTAACCACCGGGTGAAGAACACATTGGCCGTTGTGCAAGCTTTGGCGCAGCAGTCGTTCAAAGCCTCTGCGGGGGACGAACGGGATGCTTTTTTCGGGCGCCTGAACGCTCTCGCGACCGCCAATACCATGCTCACGCAAACCAACTGGACATATGCTTCGCTGTCCAGAATCGCAGAGGACACGTTAGCCGCAGGTCGACCCAACGGGGACCGGTTGTCCCTCTCTGGGCCGACCATCCCCCTCGACCCAAGAGCCGCTCTCGCTGTAACGCTGGCGCTGCACGAACTGCTGACCAACGCGGTGAAGTATGGCGCACTCTCGAACGAGCTCGGGGCCGTTGACGTCACTTGGGTTCTTCTTGACAGCGTCGAGCCCCGCTTCAGGCTTGTGTGGCGGGAAAGCGGAGGGCCGCTGGTGGCGCCCCCTTCCAAAACCGGCTTCGGCTCCCGGCTCATTCGGCGTCTGCTTGCGAAAGATCTATGCGGACACGTGGAGCTCGACTTCAGGCCGGAAGGCGTCGTGTGCACCATTGAAGGGAAGGTGAGCGCGGACGACCGCGCCTTCGCCGCCTGAAGGGGCATGCAGTTCCTCAGAAATCCAGGACCTCCCTCACTTTTTTCGCCAGATCACTAGCGGTGAATGGCTTTCCGATCAGGTTCACGCCTGCATCAAGACGGCCGTTGTGGACAATCGCGTTTCGCGTGTAGCCGGTTGTGAACAACACTTTCAGGCAAGCTCGCCCCCGAGTGGCCTCGTCCGCCAGTCGACGTCCATCGAAACCGTCGGGCAGCACGACGTCGGTGAGCAGCAGGTCGACGGAGGGCAATTGGTCCAGGATTGCTAGCGCTTGGCGCGCATTGGCGGCTTGCAGCACGCAATAACCGAACTCTTCCAGAACACTCGCGCCGTACTGCCGCAAATCATCGTGATCCTCCACGAGAAGGATGGTCTCCGATCCGCCGTGGATCGGTCGGACCTCCACCTCAGGCGTATGCGTGCGCTCCGATCCGACGTCTGCCAAGCGAGGCAGGTAGATCTTGACCGTGGTACCGAGGCCAACTTCGCTATAAATGCGGATGTGCCCACCGCTCTGGCGGACGAAGCCATAGACCTGACTGAGCCCCAAGCCGGTCCCCTTGCCGACGGGCTTGGTCGTGAAGAATGGCTCAAACACCTTTTCCAGGATCTCCGGCGACATGCCCTGCCCAGAGTCTGTCACGGCAACTAGGACGTATTGGCCGACCGGAACGGGTTCGGGGACGCTGTCCACATAGTCGGCATCAAGGAATGCGTTGGAGCATTCGATGGTCAGCTTGCCGCCGCCTGGCATCGCGTCGCGGGCGTTGACGGCCAGATTGACTAAGGCGTTTTCCAGCTCGTTGGGATCGACGAGCGTTTTCCAGAGCCCCGCGCCGGACACGGTTTGGAGGCTGATGGTCTCTCCGAGCGTTCGCTGAAGGAGATCGGCCAGGCTGGTGACGAGTTGATTGGGGTCGACAGCTTTGGGATCGAGGGCCTGCCGGCGTGAGAACGCGAGCAGCCGCGACGTCAGCGTTGCGGCCCGCTTGGCCCCCTGCATGGCCATGCTTGCGGCTCGCTGCATGCGCTCACTGGCTGGCCCGGCCGGCACATTCTTGAGCTGCCGCTCGATCGTCTCCACGCCTCCCATGATGACGGTTAGGAGATTGTTGAAGTCGTGCGCCACGCCCCCCGTGAGCTGCCCGATGGCTTCCATTTTTTGAGATTGTCTGAGCGCCTCTTCAGCCTGCATGCGTTGGGCGAGCTCCTCGGCCACGCGCGCCTCCAACGTCGCGTTTAATGTCCGGAGCGCCTCGTTTGCTGTTTCAGCGGCCTCGCGCGCCTGGAGCAGCTCGCGCTCGTACCGCCGTCGATCGACGGCGTTGAAGACCGTAATCCGGATGAAGCGTACGCGCCCATCATCGTCTCGGCGTTCAACCGCATTGACCAGCACGGGTAAGGCTGCGCCGGCTTCGCGCCGAAGCTCCAGTGCGACCTCGTTGAAGAAGCCCTGCATCCTCAGCAGAGGCGCAAAATGGGTTTCGTAAAAAATTTTGCCCGCGATATTGAGCATGTCTTGAAAGCGCCGGCCCACAAGCGATGCCGGGCGACACCCCAGCCAATCGGCCAGGGTGTGATTGGCGCGCAGGATCAGGCCGTCTGGGAGAGCGGAGATATACCCGCACGGCGCATTCTCGAAGAGATCTCGGAGATCGTCCTCGTCATCATGCATGCTGGTAATTGGGGCGCCCATTCAGAGGAACGCCCGGATGGCCGCGATGGTCTCCTCGGGCGCGCTCAAATTCGGGCAGTGCCCGGTCGCTTGCATAAGAACCAATTCGCTGTTCGGGAGCGCCCGGTGGACGTATTCCCCGACCTCCTGCGGCGCAATGACGTCGGCCGAACACTGAAGCACCAGCGCTCGCGCAGTCACGCCTTCCAGATCACGACGGTTGTCTGCGAGAAAGGTTGCGCGGGCGAAGCGTTTGGCGATCTCCGGGTCGGTTCGACAGAAGCTGTTGGTGAGTTCTTGGCCGAGCTCGGGCCGCTCGGGATTGCCCATGATCATAGGAGCCATGGCGTGGGACCACCCCATATGATTTTCGTCCAAAAAGGTCAGGAGCTCATGCACTTGCTCCTCCGAGAAGCCGCCGCGGTACTCGCCATCATCGATATAGCGAGGGGAAGGCCCCACAAGAACGAGGTCATCAAACATCGGAGGCTGCTTCCGCCAGGCGAGCACGCCGATCATCGCGCTAACGGAATGGCCGACGAAGACCCCGTGCTGAACCCCGAGTTCCTGACAAATTTCGATCACATCGTCCGCGTAGCCGTTCAGTTCGGCATATTTATTTGGATCATAAGCCGTCAGGTCTGATTGGCCGGCGCCAACATGATCAAAGAGGATAACGCGAAAATTCTGCTCGAATGCGGGAGCAACAAGCCTCCACATATTCTGGTCGCAACCGAAGCCATGGGCGAAGACCATGGTCCGGGAGCCAGATCCGGAAACTCTTACGTTGTTGCGCCGTGTGACGTTCATTGACGTGCTCCAGCGCCCCCTCTGGGGCCTAGCATCCTCACGAACCGAGTTCAATAGAAAGGCTGCGGTTCAAACCACTACGCGCAGCAGACTTCCGACAAAGGCGGCGTTGGTGCCCCAGCCCCTAAGCGATATGCTGTCTCGGCCATGTGGTGATCTGGAGCCTGCAATGCGCGCCGTCATCTACGCCCGCTATTCGAGCGACCGCCAAAGCGAGGCGTCGATCGAGGACCAGCTCGAGGTCTGCCGACGCTATGCGCAGGCGCAAGGCTGGCGCGTCGTCGACACCTATACGGACGCGGCGCTGAGCGGCGCGAGCCGCTTCCGACCGGGCTTTCAAAAGCTCACCGCCGACGCCGGACAGCGTCGCTTCGACATCGTCATCTGCGAGGCCGTGGACCGGCTCGGTCGTCGGCTGGCCGACACCGCCGACTTGCAGGACACACTGGCCTTCCACGGCGTGCGGCTGTTCACCCCGACGCTCGGGGAGGTGACCCAGATCCATGTCGCCGTCATGGGCATGATGGCCCAGATGGCGCTACGCGATCTCGGCGAGAAGACCCGCCGCGGCCAGCTCGGCCGGGTGCTCAAGGGCCGCGTCGCCGGCGGCCTCGCCTACGGCTACAAGGTGGACGCCTCAGCCAAGTGCCGCGGAGCCCGCATCATCGAACCGGCCGAGGCGGCCGTGATCGAGCGGATCTTCCGCGAGTTCGCGGCCGGCAAGAGCCCCGAGGCCATCGCCAAGGACCTCAATCGCGAGAGCGTTCCGGGACCGGGCGGCCGGGCCTGGTCCAACACCACGCTGCGCGGCCAGGCCAGCCGCGGCTCCGGCGTGCTCAACAACGCGCTTTACCGAGGCGTGCTGGAGTGGAACCGCTGCTCCTATGTGAAGGACCCGCGCACCGGCCGCCGGGTGGCGAGGCCGAACCCGCCCCACCTCTGGGAGGCCATCCCGGTTCCGGAGCTGCGCATCGTCGCCGACGAGCTGTGGCTCAAGGCGAAGGAGCGCCAGCGCGAGGTGCGCGCCCGCGGCGGCGGCCAACCTGGGAGCGACGCCGCCCTGAACGCCACGCACCGGGCGCGCTTCCTGCTGTCGGGCCTGCTGCGCTGCGGCTGCTGCGGCGGCGGCTACACGGTGGTGGGCAAGGACCGCTACGGCTGCGCGACGCGCCGCCAGAAGGGGACCTGCGACAATGGCCGCACCATCACCCGCCAGGAGATCGAGAGCCGGGTGCTGGCCGGCCTCAAGGAGCGCCTGCTGGCGCCCGATCTCGTCGCCGCGTTCATGACGGCGCTCCAGGGCGAGCTCACCAAGGAGCGGCAGCGTCGGCTGGCCAGCGCCGGCCAGCGCGCCAAGACGCTGGCCGAGATCGACCGGCGCATCGCCGGCATGCTGCGGGCCATCGAGGATGGGCTGTATGAGCCGTCGATGAAGGACAGGATGGCGGCGCTGCGGGCGGAGCGGGAGGCGCATCTGGCCGCCGGCGATCCGGAGCCGGACGCGCAATTGGACATCCTGCTGCACCCTCGCCTGCCCGAGCTGTACCGGCGCAAGGTGGAGACGCTGGAGGCGGTCCTCGACGGTCCCGACCGGGCCGAGGCCATGGACGTCATCCGCTCGATGATCGACCAGGTCGAGTTGCGTCCCCGCGCCGATGGGCCCGGGCTCGACGCCGTGCTGCATGGCGATCTCGCCGCCATCCTGGCCGCTTGCGGCGAGGCCAAGGCGCACAACGCAAAACTCCCCGGCGCTGGGGAGCGTCCGGGGAGTCTACTGTCGGTGGTTGCGGGGACAGGATTTGAACCTGTGACCTTCAGGTTATGAGCCTGACGAGCTA
>NZ_JBTAMK010000031.1:0-16684 GCF_054796215.1 Alsobacter sp. SYSU BS001988
AGCCACCGTCCGTTCGCCCATCATCGCGTCGCCCCCATCCAGGACGACTGAATCAGGACTTCACCCCCGCAGCAACGCCAACTTTTTCAACGGCATCGGAGCGAAGCGGACATTGGCGAGTGGTTTGCAGAACGGGCGATCTGGAGTGCTATCCGTAATGGACGAACAAGAACTGCTGGCAGCACCGGCCGAGGGCGCCGTCCAGCGCCTTCCCCATCAGACTTCCTAGGGCGGCTTCGGAGTGGCTTCAATGAGGCTGGTGACAGTCTCCGTTTTCAAGAGGCGGGACACTACGAACCCTGCGTCCGACAACAAATACCGATAATCCTCTTCCCGTCGCTCTCGTCCTCCTGGGTTGAGGACCAGCATTTGCAAATCCAGCATCTGTCCCCAGGTCGGGCGATTGTCAGGATCGAGGACGTGCTCTATGACGAGGAGGATGCTCTCTGGCTTCATTGCTGCTCTACACCTGCGCAGGATCCGCAGGGCATCCTCGTCCCTCCAGCCGTGCAGCACGCGCCGGAGGATGTAGAGATCGCCGACGGGCGGGACAGCCTCGAACATATCCCCCGCGACAACGGTCGAGCGAGTGGCGGCTCCCTCCTCGGCCAGCGTCTCGGACGCTCTTGCCGCGACAGACGGCACTTCGAACAGGAGGCCCGTCGCGGCTGGTTGTTTTCGCAGGATCGCGGCCAAGAGCGTGCCCTGCCCTCCTCCGACATCGACGATCAATCCTGCCGGCCACGTGTAGCTCGCGACCACATCTTCATTCTCCTGGCGCGCCCGTCCGGTGATGGCGGCGTCGAACGTGGTCGCTGTGTCGGGATGGCTTTCAAGATAGGGGTAAAGGCCGGTCCCATGGACGAACTGGAAGGCGGCCTCGCCCGTCTTCGCGGTGTGAAGGAGATGACCCCAAGCGCTCCAGTACGGTTCCTCGCCGAGCAGGATCGAGTAGTGCCTCAGCGAGATGCGGGCTGAACTGCGCAATCCCTCCGACAAGCTATTCGCCTCGAACTGGCCGTCCGGTCGGAGCTGGAATATTCCACGACTGGACAATAGGAGGAGCAGGCGGCGCAGAACATCGGGATGAGTACCCGAGCGCTCTGCAAGCGCCTCGGACGAGGCCGGTCCGTTCTCTAGAAGATCAGCAATTCCGAGCTTGGCGACCACGTAGATCGCCTGGGACATCCAAGCACCGGCGATCAGGTCCAACAGTCGGGAAGACACAGCAACCTCGTTTAGGGATGCGCGGGTCTGCATCGCGGTTCTCCGGGCCACATCGTCGGCGCCAAGTCTCCTCCAGCCCCTCTCCGCCGTCGAGTGCTCACCCTTGATGTTGCAAGTGACCAGCCTCGCGTCGATGAACTTCGCGCGTTACCCTCTGGTCGCCGCCCCACGGACACGGCCGTCACGGAGCAAACGGCCGAGGCCAGAGCCTTGCGTGACGTCGGCTTCGGCAGCCAAAAAAGCCACAGCGAAGCCCTCCTGCTCGAGATCTCGTCGGTTTTAGCGAAAGCCAGGATCGCCTCGCCCTCGACCACGAGGACAGTCGGAGGTGGAATGACATGGGCGTTCCCAGGCGCATCCGGGGCGCGACAGCAGCGCGGCGTCCAGAAAGCAGCTCACTGGCGGGGCGGCAAGGCCGAATCCGCGCCGGCGCGCCTTGAACCTCGGTGCGGATGACGGAGGCCAGGGCCCTGCGTGTCGCTTCCAAACCGACCCGATTGGCATTCTGGTCCTTTGCAGCCGCCACGGCCCATGGAGCCGGGCTGATGCTCGTGCCGATCTATCTGGGAATCTGCCGGCCGGAGCAACTGGATGCCGGGCACCGCGCGTCCGGCGCACTGATGGCCGGCAATGGAGTTATTGCGGTGCAGGTGGCTGCAGCTCACGCCGTCGTAATGATCATCTCCGGCGCTATCCTCGCGCTGGCGGTATATGCTTGGCTCGGACCAAGATACATTGCGCGGTTTTGGTTCAATCTGGACGTCGCGTGGCCAATGAGTTTGGTCTTGGTAGGCGGGATCGGCCTTGCGGCTTCTCTAAACGGTACATAGACCGAGCAAAACCGTGCCTGGTCTTTTTGCGGCCTCACCGGCCTAGTTTCGGCCTTGCCAGCGGCTGAACGCGAACGTGCGGGAGGGCCACGCGAAGCGACTACCCGCATCACCCTTCACCAGCTTGGTTAAATGAACACGCCGTCGGCGAAGATCGGACGGCGCTCGGCATCAGTGACCTCGATCGCTGTGAATTTCCTTAATCCAACTAAGTCACGCTTCCTGTACCACTGCAGTCGCGGGCGGTTCGAAAGCCATGATCGGCGGCAAGTTGCCGTCGAGCCGCTCCACCTGAACGGTCGTGAGTTGCCCCGTGCACTCTTGCGCCAGCGCCGAGGTGCCAATGTCGCGCGTGAGGACATTGGGATTGCCATGGACGCAAAGCGGTTTGTCCTCGCCCGGCTCAGCCGGATCGTACCAAGCCCCTGTTGGCAGTTGGATGACACCGCGGCGAATGCCATCGGTCAGCACGACGCCTGCCAGGCAGGCTCCGCGATCGTTGAACAGGCGGATGATGTCGCCATTCTTGATGCCGCGGAGGGCTGCGTCCTCGGGATGCATCCTCGCCACCTCGCGGCCGCGATGCTTGGAGGCTTCGCTATGCCCGCCGAAATCGAATTGGCTGTGCAGGCGCGTTCTCGGCTGGTTAGCGACCAGCACATAGGGCGTGGTTTCGTCCGGCCGGTACGGAGCGCCGAGCCAGACGGGATGACCGGGGCAGTCGGATTCGCCGAAGCTCGCGATGGTGTTGGAGTAGATCTCGAGCTTCCCGCTGGGCGTTGCTAGCGGCTTGCCTTCTGGGTCCTGACGGAAGGCGCGCAGTCTGCCGCCATCGTCGGGCTGCTGCGGCAATTCGTACCCCTCGCTCGCCCAGAACTCAGAAAAGCTTGGCGCCGGCAGTCCCAAGGCGGCGAGCCCGTCGCGCGTTGGCTGATACAGGTGTTCGAGCCATTCGCGTACGCTGCGGCCTTCGGTGAAGGCGTCGCGGGCGCCGAGCCGCTCGGCAAGATCGGCGAAAATCTCGTAATCATCGCGCGCCTCGCCGTAAGGCGGAGCGACGGGGCGCATGGGCACCAGCAGCGGGTCGTTCGAGTTCCCGCCGATGTCCTCGCGCTCCAGCGTCATCGTGCACGGCAAGACGAAATCGGCGTGGCGGGCCGTCGCGGTCCAGGCCAGTTCATGAACCACTAGCGTATCCAGCCGGGCGAAGGCTTTGCGCAACCGATTGAGGTCCTGATGATGGTGAAATGGATTGCCGCCGGCCCAGTAGACAAGCTTGATGTCGGGGTACGTCCGGGTCTCGCCATTGTAGCGATAAGTCCGGCCAGGGTTGAGCAGCATGTCTGAGATGCGCGCGACCGGGATGAAATCGCGCACGCCATTGCGTCCCTGCGACAATGTCGGAAGGGGCACAGCGTTAAAGCGTCGGCCATAGTAGGCGATCGCTCCTAGAGCATAGGCGTACCCACCTCCCGGCAGGCCGATTTGGCCGAGCGCCGCAGCAAGCACCATGCCCATCCAGACGGCTGCTCGCCATGCTCGGCCCTCTGCAGTGAATGGGATACGACGATCAACGCGCGCTTGCCGGCCAACCGCCGCGCCAGCGACACGATTTCGGCCGGGGCCACCCCTGTCAGAGGAGCCGCCCAGGCGGCGTCCTTGGGCTGACCGTCGGTTTCACCGAGAAGGTAGCGCTCGAAGATTGGCCAGCCGACAGTGTAGCGCTCCAGGAAGGCTCGGTCGTGCAGACCCTCCACGACGAGCGTGTGGACAATAGCCATCATGAGGGCGGTGTCGCTGGCCGGAATGCAGGAGAGCCACTGCGCTCCGGCCTCGTCGGGCAGGTCGGCCCGGAGCGGACTGACCAGCACGAACTCGCAGCCCCGCTCGGCCGCGCGCTGCATCGCGCCCCGCTCGACATGCTTGCTGACGCTTCCGCCGGCCACCATGGAGTTCTTCAGCGCCATGCCGCCGAAGGCGAGCACGATGTCGCTGTGCTCGGCGACTTGGTCCCAGGACACGTTGCGCTTCGTCAGGTCCTCGTACTCGCCGATGATGTGCGGGACCAGCACTTGCGAGGACCCGGAGGAATAGCTGTTGACCGATTTCACGTAGCCGCCGCAGGCGACGTTCAGGAACCGGTGGATCTGGCTCTGCGCATGATGGAAACGGCCGGCGCTGGCCCAGCCATAGGAGCCGCCGAAGATCGCGCCCGGGCCGAAGCCGTCGCGGACGCGGATCAGTTCCTTGCCGAGCAGGTCAAGGACGGCCGTCCACGACATGGGAACGTACTCGTCTCTGCCGCGCCGATCGTTCGGGCCCGGGCCGTTCTCGAGCCAGCCGCGCCGAACCATGGGTCCAGCGATGCGCGCGCGATGGCGCAGAGCGGCTGGAAAGTTCTGGATGACCTCGTTCGGGTCGGGATCTCCGGGATGGGGCCGAACTTCGAGCTCGCCATTTTTCATCCGGGCTGAGAACACACCCCAATGAGAGGTGTGCGGTGAGAAGGCCGGCTCAGAGTCATTCGTCGGGATGTCGGTTTCGGACTTGAGCATCGGCGTGACCTGTTGCGAACGGCGCTGAGCGATCAGTCTATATAGGCGGGCTCTGCGGCTCCAGAGTGACGCCTGTGATCCCCGCGACGGCACATTCGAAACCAATCTCCTTGGCACTATCTCCCCTTTACTAGGGCCGCTACGAGCCGCTCGTGGGCTACGCTCCACTTCTTTGCTCCGGCAGTGCAGTTCAAAGCGCCGGCGGGCATAAGATGCGCTCGCGGTCCTAGTCGCGCCGTCGGGGAACAGGATTGCCACAAGGACAGTCTCAGACGGGCAAGATGCGTTGGCAGCCCCCTCCCCATTCTAGAGGATCCCAGCCGACTTGCTGCCCGAGCTCGCTTGGCGCGAGGGGATAACCAGCAAGGCAGCAGCCCTTGAGAGGCTGGTCTGCGCGAGCTGGCGTGGAATCCAGTTTTGTCAGCAGGGCTGGGCACGGAGCCCAAGCGCTTCGGCTTTCAAGTCCAGGTGAACCACCGACGGCGGCGTTTCGGAACCATGCGGACAGTACGCTTCACCGGAGACCGCTCCGGCACATGTTCCTGTTCATCGGCGCCGAACCGAACGCCGGCTGGGCGAGATCCTGCGTCGACACGGGCAGCAAGGGCTTCGTCCTGACCGGCTCGAGCAGTCAGCCACCAGAGACCAGCCTGCCGGGCGTGTTCGCCATCGGGGACGTCCGGGCCGGCTCCACGAAGCTCGCCGCCGCGGTCAGCGAAGGCGCTGCGGCGGTGGCGCAAATCCATGCCATGTTCGCGCAGCAGGCCGCCAGGGAGACTGCATGATGGCGTGCATGCACCCTCTGCCGCACGTGCAAGTCGCGTGCTGCGACTGTCTTGGGAACGAACTCCCGCCCCGTGATCACGAGGTAGGCGGCGCCCCGCGTCTCCAGCAGGTGTTCCCGATCCAGCCGGGCTTAGACTTCGGGCCGCTCTCTTCGTTGGCGCGTACGCTATTGAAGGCATCTGCCTCGACCTCGATTAGCCATTCGGCCTTCGCCGAGCCGGCGACGGCGCGGACCTGACCCGAGCCGCTCAGAGGCGGGCTCGGACAGACTCGAGCAGCCGATCCATCTTGCCCGCGGTCGCTGTAACCTCCTGCTTCACCGGCGCATCGTTCAGGATGATTCGCTGCAGCATATCCTCGACAAGCCCGCTCGTGAGCACGGGAGCCGCGAACGGATTCAGCCCGAAATCCATGCCTGCCATCACGCCGTGTTCGACGCTGTCCAAGGTCGATTTCACGACGTTTGGATATGCAGCGATCACCGGGTTGTCGGTGAACCGCTTCATGTCCGCCTTGCGATAGGCTGGGAACATGAAGAGCGGGATCGTGGTGAGGAAGGGCATGTAGCTCTCCTCGGCAAACAAGAAGGCGAGGAATTTTTGAGCGTCCTCGTTGTTCTTGCCCTTGGGCAGCAGCGCTGCGATCAGGTTGGTCTGGTAGCCGGGCGTCACTTTGCTCGGCATCAGGGTCGCGTCGAGGTTCTTGGCGACATCGGGCGCATCCTGCACAGCCACGCCGATGATAGCGGCGCTGTCGTTGCACATGGACTGTTTGCCGCTGTTCACCAAGCTGAAGGTGTCGGCAAGGCGCAGATTCGCTATTCCTGGCCCGCTTGCCTTCTTGCCGATCTCCGCGAGAAACTCGGTCGCCTGCCGAACCGGCTCGCTGTCGAAGAGGATTTCGCCCTTCGCGTCGTAGAAGTGCCCGCCCGCCGATTGGGTCATGCACCACAGCAGCTCGGCGCCGGCGTAGTCGTCCTTCGCGAGCTTCAAAATGTTGCCGTAGTACTCCGGCGGCTTGGTCATGGCTATCGCGGCCTTGAGATTGTCCTCCCACGTCACCGGCACCTGCAGCCCGGCCGCAGCAAGCCGATCCTTCCGGTAGACGTTGATTGAGCTGTGAACGTAGTGCGGTAGGCTGACGTAGACGCCGTTGAACTTGCATGACTTGTCGATGAGGCCCGGGATGAACGCTTCCGGCCCGCCGAGCGCCTTGAGCACTGGCTCGGTCGAATTGAGCGCGCCTGCCATCTGCATCGGGATGGCGTTGCGGCCGAGCGTGATGGCGACATCGGGAAGGGCGTTGGCGGCCCTCGCCGCGGGCCATCGCTGACCGAAGGCCGCCCACGACATCACCTCAATCTCGACCTTTACGCCCGGATTGGCCGCCTGGAAGCGGTCGGCTACGCCGCGCATGAAGTCCGACCGGACCTTCTGGGTATAGCTGTGCCAGAAGACCACCTTTCGCTCGCTTTGGGCGCGAACCGCGGGAGCCGCGATCATGGCTGCGGCAGCCGCCGCGCCTCCTTTGAGCGCCGTACGGCGCGACATTTGCAGCGTCATGCTCCGATCCTCCCGGTGCGCGTTTCGACTATGTTATTCATTTTTTGAACCTCGTTCCATAAATACGACCCTTGACCTCGGCGTGTCAATGCCCGGTGGTTATTGGGAATGCCTCGAAACCGCCTGGGATCCGGAAGGCACTTGACATCGTGGCGCGAATGCCAAATCTAGAACACGGTTCAGGGATTTGAAAAATGGCTGGCAGTCTTCTCGAGCGCGCCTTCAATATTCTCACTCTGCTGAGCTCAGCTCACGGGGGGCTGCCCCTGCAGCGGGTCGCCGATGATCTCGGCGCGCCGAAGAGCGCGGTGCACCGCTTGCTTTCGGAGCTCGGGCGGCTCGGCATGACCCGACAGGACCCGGTGACCGGGCATTACATGCTGACTTCGAAACTGCTGTCGCTTGGGTTTTCCTACCTGTCCGCAAGCGGGGTGGCGGACTTGGCGCAGCCCATTCTCGACCAATTGGCTCGGGAGAGCGGCGAGCTGGTGAGACTGGCCGTCGTGGACGGGGACACGCTGACCTGGGTGGCTAAGTCCCAGGGCGCGCGCTCTGGTCTGCGCTACGACCCGGAGATGGGCGGCCACCCGACTCTCTTCTGCACCGCCACCGGGCAGGCTTGGCTGGCCACGCTCGACGACCGCCGGGCCGTCGACCTGGCGATAGCTTCCGGATTGGAACGCGCGGCGCAGTTCGGCCCGAACGCGCCTCGCACGGTTGCCGGCTTGCAGCGCAAGCTGAACAAGTGCAGGGCCGATGGATACGCGACCGTGGTGGAGAGCGCCGCCGAGGGCGCTGCCGCGATGGCTAGCGCGATTACATCGCCCCGCGCCGGGCAGGCAATCGGCACGATCAGCATCGCAGGACCAAGCTTCCGGCTAACGGAGGCCCGCATGCGGCAACTGGCCCCGAACCTGCTGCGCGCGGCGCAGGAACTCGCGGAAACCAGCATCGGATCGGAATTCTTCTCGCCCGCCGCTCGCGCGGCCGCGACTGCCTGACCTGGAGATAGCAATGCCCCTCGAGCGACCCTTCCGCGGCCTGATCTCGGCGCCGTTCATGCCCATGCTACCCGACGGAGCGATCGATTGGTCTTCGCTGCGCCGCTATACCGATTGGATCATCTCGCAGAAACCTGATGTCGTCGCGGTCAACATGGACGCGGCGGAGGGGCCCGCCCTGACCCCCGAGGAGCGCGTGGAGGTGATGCGCGTTTGCGCCGAGGTGAACTCCGGCCGGGTACCCCTGCTGAGCGGCCTCATCGGCGGCTCGACGGACGCAATGATCGCCCACGGTCGCGATCTCGTTGCGGCAGGGGCGCAGGGCTTCTGCGTCTTCCCTCCGATGCCGGTGTTCATTGGCTCGCCCATTCCGGCCGAAATGATCCGGCGCTTCCACGGCGATATTGCCCAGGCGCTGAAGCTTCCGCTGATTGCGTTCCAGTTCCCGCGCGGATGGGGCCCGGACTACTCCGGCGACATGCTAACGGCGCTCGCCAGCATCGACGAGATCATCGCGATCAAGGAATCGTCCTTCGACGCCAACCAGACGATCCAAGCCGTCGAGAACATATCCCGCTTGGAAAAGCCCATCGGCATACTCACCGGCAGCGACACGTTCATCTATGAAGCGATGTTGATGGGCTGCGACGGCGCCCTGATCGGCTTCGCCGGCACCGCCGTCGCCGAGTTGGTCGAAATGCAGCGGGCACATCAAGCCGGGGACGTCGCCAAGGGCTTCACGATCTGGTCGCGGCTGGCTCCGCTCGCCCGACACTGCTGGCGTCCGCCGATTCGGGATTTCCGGCCGCGCATGAAGGAACTCCTGGTCATGCAGGGGGTGATCGACCACGCCGCCGTGCGCCGGCCGCAACTCGGGATCTCCTCGGAAGAACGCGAGGTGATCGCGCGGCTCGGGCGGGAGGCCGGCCTCATCCGTTGAGGCCGGGAGCTGGAAAATGGGTCCAGACGCAGGACGCGACATGTCCGCCAAACCGACGCAGATGGCCATCCTCGGAAAGGACGCGCCAGCGGCCACCGGAACATCGCACCGGAACCGTCACGCGTCCGTTGTCGGCGGGTCGCTGATGAAGCGCGTCTCCGCGTTCTTGGATCGGCGCTTCCAAATCCTCTTCCTCCTGCCTGGACTACTGTGTCTCGTTGGCGTTGTCGCCTATCCGGTCGCGTGGAACCTCGTCGCCGCTTTCACAAACGCAAGCCTGGTGTACGAGGGGTGGCGTTTCACGGGCTTCGGCAATTTCCGAGTGGTCCTGAGCGACCCGGAGTTCGTCACCTCGGCACTTCGCACGCTGGTGTGGACATCCGCTTCCGTTGCACTCCAGCTTGTTGTCGGCCTGATCGCGGCGCTGTGTCTCGAGAAGGTCACGGCGGGACGATCGCTTCTCAGAATGGCCCTCATCGTGCCCTGGGCGTTCCCGGCGATCATCATGGCCTTCGCATGGCGCTACATGCTCGATGCGAGTTACGGCGTCGCCAACTACGTGCTCATGGTCCTGGGCTTGATCGGGATGCCCCACGCCTGGCTTGGCGAGACCGGGACCGCGATGGCCGCTCTGATCGCCATGAACGTCTGGTTCGGCTTCCCCTTCATGATGGTCGCCTTCATCGCGGGCCTGCAGACGATCCCTCGGGAACTCTACGAAGCCGCAAGCATAGACGGCGCGTCACCTTGGCAGGAGTTCCGCCACGTGACCCTGCCCGGGCTTAAAAGCATTGTCGCAACGCTTGCGACCCTTCGAACGATCTGGACCTTCAACAACTTCGAGTTTCCCTATTTGACGACCGGCGGAGGTCCTGTCGACGCGACGACCACTCTGCCGATCTACGCCTTCAAGGTGGGCTGGACGCAGTACGAGCTTGGTCGGATGGCCGCCGTATCGGTGCTGATGCTGGCCATCCTCGCCGTGACGACTGCGCTCTACCTGCGCCTGCTCAGGGAAGATGCCGATGCCTGAGATCCTGATTCGCTCCCGCGCCGGCGCAGCGGCAAAACTTGCCTTTCCCTACGCTGTTCTTCTCGCGCTTGCCGCAGTGTCCGTGTTTCCTCTCGCGTGGATGATCTTCTCGTCCATGAAAAGCTACGCTGGCCTGTACAGATTTCCGCCGAGCTTCTCGCTTGACGATTTGGGGCTGCAGAACTATCGCGCCGTGATATTCTCCACGCCGTTCCTCAGCTTCCTTAAGAGCAGCGCCGTGGTCGCCCTTGGCAGCACTATCTTGGGCACGGCGATTTCAGCCATGGCGGCCTTCGTCCTCGCCCGCCGGCTGGTGCATGGGGCGGGTGCGCTGACCAAGCTGCTGCTGATCGCCTACATCTTCCCTCCCATCCTGATCGCGATCCCGCTTTTTTTGGTCATTAACCGGCTAGGTCTGGCGAACACCCAGCCCGGTCTGATCCTCGTCCACGTGGCCTACACGTTTCCGTTCTCGACCTGGATGCTGATCTCCTTCTTCCGTCGTGTGCCTGTGGAGTTGGAAGAGGCTGCCAGGGTCGACGGCGCGAGCAACCTGACTACCTTCGTGCGCATCACCTTGCCGCTCGTGGCGCCCGGCCTCGTGACCGTGGCCGTCTTCGCCTTCATTGCGTCCTGGAACGAGTTCCTGCTGTCGCTCATCATCCTCGGGGCCGGCGACCAGCGCACGTTGTCGGTCGGCCTCTACAGCATGGTCGGCGGCGAGTTCGCCCAATGGGGCACTGCAATGGCGGCGACCACTCTGGCGATCATACCCACGCTGCTTCTGTTCCTGGCTGTGCAGAACCGCATGGCGGCCGGGCTCACAGCCGGCGCCGTCAAAGGGTGAGGAGCCGAGCATGCGGGTCGCCATCATCGGCTGTGGCATGATTGGCCAGATCCACGCCGACCGCATGAATAAGCTCGGGCATCAGGTCGTGGCCGCGTGCGACGTGGATCTCGAGCGGGCGCGCGCCGCGGCGGGCGATGGCCTGATCTGCCGCGATCATAGGGACCTGCTCCGAAACGGCGGCGTCGACGTCGCGTGCGTCTGCACGCCGACCCCGCTCCATCATGGCGCCGTGATGGATTGCGCCGCAGCAGGGGTGAACGTCTTCCTGGAGAAGCCGCTGGCCATGACCTTGGCCGATGGCTGCGCCATGGTCGGCGCCATGGAGAAGGCCGGTCTGGCCCTTGGGTTCGGGCTCAAAATGCGCTTCGAGTCGGTCTTTTCGTCCGCGCGCCGACTGGTGGCGGAGAGTGCGATCGGACAGCCCCGCTACGCCGTGTTCTCGTTCTACCAGCCGACGCCGCCAGGTGAGCGCATCTGGTACGCGGACGTCGGGGTCCTGCGGGACATGCTGGTGCACATGGTCGACCTCGCGGGTTGGCTGCTCGACGCCCGCCCTGTGGCCGTGCGCGCCCGCACCGACCGCGAAATCGGCCGCGCCGGCGAGGATAAGGCGTTTCTCGACATCAGCTTCGGAGAGCGCGTCGAAGCCCGCATTCAGGGTGGCTATGTTCCCGACTACCCGGACGTAGCGGGGCGGGAAGACGTGGTCTTCCAAATCGTCGGGGAGCGCGGATACCTCCTCGGCAAACGCCCTGACCTCCTCGTGTCCGTGACGAGCGAAGGCACGCGGACGCACGGTATAGAGCCGGTCGACGCCTTCGGCGCGGAGTTGCAAGCCTTCATGCAGGCCCTTGCCGCGAGCGAGGCGCCGCCGGTCGACGGTTGGGAGGGGTTGCTCGCCCAAGCTGTCATCGACGCGGCGGAGCGCTCCGCAACCGTCGGGGGCGGCGCCGTGAACGTGCCGCAGTGGCGGTAATCGCTTCGAAAACTAAGGAAACGCAATGCGCATTCTCCTGCACACCATGGCGTGTCCGGACCGCGATCCAGAAGGCGCGTTGGCCCTTGCGCAGGATCTCGAACTGGACGGCGTCGAGCTGATCTGCCAATCCGGCTACCGTTGCGGCATCCCCCCGGATGCGACGCTTGCCGATGCTCGTCGGCTCGCCCGGGAGGCCCGGGCAGTTGGAACGAGGATTCTCGCTCTCACGCCCTACGCGAAGGGCGTCAACGCCGTCGATCCCGACGCGCGGCGGCGGGCCGTCACAGAGCTTGAACATGTCATCTCGCTCGCGGCGGAGTTCGGGTGCGAAGTCGTCCGGATCTTCGCTGGCGCGGAAGTCGCTCGCGACGATATGGATGCAGCTCTCGTGCGCGCAACGGAGCCGTGCCGACGTCTCGGCGACGTCGCGCAGCGCGCTGGGCTGACGCTCTGCCTCGAGAACCACATGGACACCATGGCGCTCTCGGCGAGCCTCACCATGCGCTTCCTGACGGCGGTCGATCATCAAGCGTATGGGATCCTGTACGACCAGGCCAATCTCGATCTCATGGAAGCTGAGGCCTTTCCCGAAGCGTACGAGTTGCAACGCGACATCCGCCACGTTCACGTAAAGGACTTCAAACGCGACAAGGACGGGGCCCGGATCGCCGTTCCGGTCGGGGAAGGCATCGTTCCATGGCCAGCCATCATTCAACGGCTGCATGGCGACGGCTACAATGGCTGCCTCAGCCTGGAGTACGAGCGCCGCTGGTTCCCGGACCAGCTCCCGCCGGCCGAAACCGGAGTAGCCCGTTCACGCGACGCCCTCCGCGCCATCTGGAGCGAGGTTGCCGCATGATGTCCCACGCGAAGCCCGGGCTGGCGCTTTTCTACGACTGCTCGCGTGCCCCGGACATTATGGGCGGCAGGCAATGGCGCGGCCTCGCGGACTTCGACGTCCTCACGCCAAAGCCGATCGCGGTCCCGCAGGAATTGCCGGCCGGACTCTTGGTCCAGGTCAAGTTCCTGATCACGGGCTGGGGCTGCCCCTGCTTGGACGAGGACCTGCTCGATCGAATGCCTCGGCTCCAGTTCGTGGCGCACACCGGGTCCGCGGTGGCTCCGATCGTCTCACCCGCGTTCTGGTCACGGGGAATTCGGCTGTCCTCCGCCGCAGCCGCCAACGCCCAGCCAGTGGCGGAATACGCTTTGGCCGCGATCCTCTGGGCGAACAAACAGGTCTTGAGCTCGCGCGAATATTACCGCGCGATGGCGCGTCCCGAGAGGCACCCTTGGACCGCGCCCGGCAGTCCGGGTAACTTCGGTCCGACGGTCGGCATCGTGGGCGCGTCGCGGACCGGACGCCACTTGATCAGATTGTTATCCGGCTTCGACATCAACATATTGCTCGCCGATCCGTACGCTGATCCCGCCGAGTTCGCGGGCGGACCGGTCAGCCTGGTGGGCCTTGGGGCTGTTGCGGCCCAATCCGACGTTATCAGCCTCCATGCCCCGCTCACCGCGGAGACGCGCGGCATGATCGACGCGGTCTTTCTCACCCGGATGAAGGCGGGCGCGACCCTCATCAACACTGGGCGGGGCGGACTTGTGGATCAGGAAGCTCTCGTCGATGCCCTGCGAGCGGGCAGGATCTCGGCCATCTTGGATGTGACCGAGCCAGAACCCCTTCCGCCAGAATCCCCGCTGCTCAAGTTGCCCAACGTCTTCGTGACTCCGCATGTCGCCGGTGCGGCAGGACGAGAAACCCAGCGCCTTGCAGACCTCGCGGTCGAGGAGGTTGCGCGGTTCAGCAAGGGCGAGCCATTGGCGCACGAGGTGACGCGACGTCACGCCGAGCTCTTCGGTTAGGCTCGTCTATCTGAGGCTTCAGGTACTCACTCACGAACTTCGATGCGGGGCAACGAGGCTGAATGACTTGCGTGGCATGTTCGAACGGATCATGACGGAACTCCAGGAGCTATGCAGGGGGCGGCATCGCGCCCTGTGCCGTAGCAGCAGCAACGCGGACATCGTGAGCGGTGCCAAGGTCTCTGCCCGCCCCTCCGCCGAGATGCAGTTGCAGCACTCCTTTAACAGTGATGTCGTGCGCGAGGCTGCCGCCCAGCGCCGCTGGCAGAGGTCAACCTCAACCGCCTCCGACCACAGGTTCGCAAGGCTTCCGTGAGTAGCCACAAAGGCAAAGCTTGAGGCTCGCCTCGCCCGCCCGCTCTCGGGGTCCGATGGCTTCGGCCTCACCCAGTGCAGCAGAGGCTCGCCCGGGCGGCCCAGAGTCCACTTCGGGGTCGGGACCGGCTGCTCCAGCCAAGCCGACCCAACTTCGTCGGAAGGCGGAAGATTGGACCACTCGCCTTTTTTGGGCTCAGGAACGATTTGAAAGAGTGGCGGATGCAGGCCCTTTCCGGGTGGCGGCAGATCCCATCAGATGCTCAGAGAAATCAGCCCGTTGATCGCGTTATGCCCGCCCCAGGCGCGCTTGCATGTCTTCTTCTCCACAACGGTCAGGTACCTCGATGAGAACAAGATGGCACTCCGCACATATTCGGAGGGCTCGTCTTCGTACGAGGTGCGCACCGTGCGTTTCTGCTGCGCCGCACCGTGCTTCGCCGCGAAGATGGCTGCCATCGCGCGCGTTTCCTTCGCGACAGTACCGTTCTGAAGCCACTGGAGGGCTGTGTTCACCGTTGCCCGGCTCACGCTCCTTGCCCTGACGAGCGCGGCCAGCAGGAACAACCTCTGGTAGTCGGACACGGCGTCATCGTTGACGAGCGCCTCCAGCGCGTCGACCACGTCCTGGTTCGATCGAACAAAGGTAGAGATATAGGAGAAGTAGAGCCGGGTCTGGTGCGGCCTTTCCTTCAGATTAACAAGCACGTGCTCGACAGCGCTGTCCGAGTGGGCTGAACGCAGGATCGGCAGGCAGAACTTTTCGATTTGGTCCTCGTGGTTCGGATAGTCCCCAATATTGTCCATCAGGCGCTCAACCGCAGCGTTCGGGAGGTCCTCGCCTTCGTCTTCCTCCTCCCCCTCGGTCACGTCTTCCTCTTCCTCGGCGTCCTCGTCTTCCCACTCCACCTCGAAGCCGTACGGGCTCGCGCGCTTATAAGTCTCGTCGTTCGCCACCTCATCGCGGATCTGGTCGAATAGCCGGTCGATGGCAGTCTCCTGGAGGATGATCTCGTCCGCGGGCATAATCGTGGACTTGTATTCGTTGAGATGCAGGCCGTCTTTGCGCAGGGTCTCGATGAGGCTGGCAAGGCCCTTCCGCGCCTCGGCTTCCGACTGAAAGCCCATGTAAATGTCGTCCACGTAGCGGGCTGAAAGGACTTCGTCCAGCTCGCAGTGCGCGTCGAGGGCAGAGAGGTAGAAGTTGCCCAGTGCGTCCGACGGATACACGCCCTGGACGATGCCGAAAGAATTACGCTCGCGGAACGCGAGGAGCATTTCCTCCAACAGGCTGACAACCTCCGGGGCGCAGCCCGCCGCCGACATCAAATTCACCAGGTTATGCTGAGGCAGCCGCTCGAAATAATTCGAAATGTCCGCCTTGAGGACATAATTGCGCTCGCCGCAGATCTCAGCGATCCGCTGCTGGAAGCGTTCCCAGGACTCGTGGTTGGGCTCGAACATCTGCCCCTCTTCGTCCGAGGGAACGTGGCTGAATGAGCGACTGCGATCATGGCCCTCTTCCAACTGCTTCATGACATTGTCGACGAGTGCCTGGTACATGAGCCGGTCCGAGGGTCGCAGGATGCTGCCCGGCCTTGTGAAGAAGCGCTCCTTCGGGACGCTCATGGTGATCGGCAGTTCGGGTTGGTAGGTCCCCGCCCGAAGCTGCTGCTTCAGTTGGTCCCAAAGCTCGTGGCCCGCCCTGTTGAAGATGGCATTGTAGTGAGGTGCCAGTATGAAATCGCTGCGAACGTCGGCCTTCACGTGAGCGAGGACGCTCTCGTGATTGATCTGCGCGATGATACTCCTGTCCAGGCCGGGCATGGCATTTCCACGTGGTACATTCGATCTCATATCCGGCCGATGCAATAAGGTCCATTCCGTTGCTCGTACCTCCAGCCCCGGACCTGTCCCGCCTTTCTCAACGACCGCCGTGTCAACTCACCCGCACTCTGCGGTTGGCTCAGGGTGCGGGAGCGGCAATGGAGTCTGCTGGCATGCAATCTGTGACCCAGGCACTCGCAGGAGCGGGGCTCCTGGTTTGCGCTTTGAGTTCGGCTACATGGGAGCCCAACGCACCGGCACTCGCAACCCGCCACCCCGCGCCAAGACGTTCATCCCCGAATTCCGAGCCGCTGCCACTGCCGCGCAGGCACATGTCGGTCCGGGGTGCCTCATCATTGGCGGGAAGTCGATGGGCGGACGTGTGGCGTTGATGGCTGCGGACGACCTGCATCGGGAGAGCGATGCCGCGGGGCTGCTCTGCCTGCTATCCCTTCCACCCTCAGGTCAACCGGAGAAGACGCGAACGGGGCTCTGGCCGCGCTCCGCGTACCCGCCCTATTGGTGCAGGCACAAGGGAAGCGGATCCTCGCTGAGCGCGCTGACCCCGCTGCGCGTGCAGCAGCGGAAGGCTGCTTCACGGCTAGATGGCATGTGCTCGCACTCAAACGTTGCTATATGGAAGCCGCCGCGCCGAGCCCCGGATTGGGGCGGCCAGCGGCTGAGGCGGTCTCTGGGGAACCGAGAGCCGACCCACGGCGTCGGCCAGCCCAGCCCCTCTCGTGTCGCTAGAAACGGCATCCCGCTGACCAGTCCCGCACGCACACGCAAGGGTGCTACTCGCATTCGCCGAGGTCGTGTCCCCAGCGGTGGTGTAGCTGATCGGTGGTCACCGGCGATCTCCGGGTAGGGTCGGGTTGCGACACACGCACCTGACCAGAGGATCACCGAT
>NZ_JBTAMK010000032.1:0-16648 GCF_054796215.1 Alsobacter sp. SYSU BS001988
TTCACTACTCTGCTGACGGGATCCTCTACGGCCGTCGTCAGCCCGGCCGTGTCAGGCCCGGCAATTGCTGCTTGATTGTCGCGGCCCCCTACAGGGGGATGTTGTCATGATCGACCTTGCGGCGATCGAAGTCGCGCGCCAGCGCATCGCGCCCTTCATTCGCAAAACGCCCATACTGCCCTTTACGCAGCTGAGCGCGGGTGATCGTGAGGATGTTACGGTTAAACTCAAGCTGGAGCTGTTGCAGGCGGCAGGATCCTTCAAGGCGCGCGGCGCGATGAATCGCCTCCTGACGCTGAGCGACAGCGAACGTGCTCGCGGGATCGTCACCGCGTCGGGCGGCAATCACGGGCTGGCCATCGCGCGCTCGGCCCACGTCCTTGGCGCTAAAGCGAAGATCTACCTGCCGTCCAACGTAGTGGCCGACAAGGTGGTCAAGCTGAAGCAGTGGGGCGCTGAGGTCGATATTGTGGGCGATGTCTGGGATGAGGCGAACGCGGCAGCGTTAGCCTATGCCGAGCGGACCGGCGCGACCTATGCCCACCCGTTCAGTGACCCAGTCGTGGTGGCGGGGCAGGGCACACTGGGCCTCGACATCCTCGATGAGATGCCGGACGTGGACGTCATTCTTGTCGCCATCGGCGGAGGCGGCCTCATCAGCGGCCTCTCCACGGCCGTCAAGGCCAAGCGGCCGCAAACGCGAATAATCGGCATAGAGCCAGTCGGATCGCCTACCCTGCATGCTTGCTTCGAGGCCGGGCGGTTGGTCGCTCTCGATCGGCTGGAGACGCGCGTGGCGACAATGTCCTGCCGGAAAACGGATCAGGCCATCTTCGATATCGCGCGGCAGAACGTGGACGAGATCGTTCTCGTCAGCGATGACGAGATGGAGAGCGCGGCTCGGTCGCTGTGGTTCGAGTTCGGCGTCGCCGCCGATCTTTCAGGCGCAGCATCTGTAGCGGTGCTCCAATCCGGCCGCATGGAATTCGAGCCGAGAGCGCGCATCTGCGCGTTGATCTGCGGCGCGGGCGCGGATGGCCTGAGCTTGGCATAACCCACAGTGATGAAGGGGCTGGCATCGAGCTAACTGGCAAGCGAACGCACTGGCGTGGCCCAAACGTGCCGTCCCGCGGCGCTAGTGCGCTCCGACCGAAAATTTGGGTTGGAATGGAAGTGCTTAAACAGGAACCCAGGACGCCTTCGGAGGGCAACAGGCTGCCCACTCTGGGCATCCCGCAGTAACCGATTGTTCGCTGCCTAAGGGCGGACGTCCCGTAGTCCGCTATGGGTCAAGAGCGGACTACAGTTCCTAGACGGCGCAGGCCAGACTCAACTTTCGGTGGTTGCGCGTCCCCGCAACCAACCCTCCCAAAACTCCCCGACGCCCCCCAGCGCCGGGGAGTTTTTGCGTTCCGGGACAGGGCCTCGCCGCAGGCGGCCAGGGTCGCGGTCCGGTCGCCCTGCAGCACGGCGACGAGCCCGGGCCCGTCGGCGCGCGGCCGCAGCTCGACCTGGTCGATCAGCGAGCGGATGACGTCCATGGCCTCGGCCCGGTCGGGACCGTCGAGAACCGCCTCCAGCGTCTCCACCTTGCGCCGGTCCAACTCGGGCAGGCGAGGGTGGAGCAGGATGTCGAACTGCGCCTCCTGCCCCGGCTCGCCGGCGGCCAGATGCGTCTCCCGCTTAGGCTGGGTGCGGTAGCGTGTGCACCATATTGTAGGGAGGAACGACCGCCTTCCCGAACTGTTTATGTTGCACTGCAACATTTCTCGGATCCCCGGGGCATCGTGTAGGTGAACTCCCGGGATCTCATGACGATCTTCTCCAACGATCACTTTGCCGCCAACCGGCTCATGCCCGAGTTCGTGCGGCGCCGACCCGTTCTTTCGGCTCTCGCCACGGCGGCGGCGGCCCTTGCCGTGGCCGCCCTCGTGAACAATCAGGCGTCGAAGCGGGCGGAGGCGGCCAATCGGCCGACGGGTCGCTTCGTCGAGGTCAATGGCATCCGGCTGCACTACATCGAGCGCGGCACGGGCGAGCCGCTCGTCCTTCTCCACGGCAACGGCAGCATGATCCAGGACTTCGTGTCGAGCGGCTTGGTCGACCTTGCCTCGAAATCGTATCGCACCATCGTCTTCGACCGGCCCGGATATGGGCACAGCGCTCGTTCGCGCGACACCCTATGGACTCCCGCCGCTCAGGCCGACCTGATCCACCGCGCGCTGGGCAAGCTCGGCGTGACGCGTGCCGTAGTGCTTGGGCACTCCTGGGGAGCTTCGGTCGCCGTGGCGCTCGGGTTTCGGCATCCGCAGTTGGTCAAGGCGCTCGTCCTTGCATCGGGCTACTACTACCCGAGCGCGCGCGTCGATGTTGTCGCCCTGTCGGGCCCGGCGGTGCCTTTGGTCGGCGACATCGTGGGCCATACGATCGCGCCACTGATGAGCCGGGTGATGTGGCCGGCAGCAACGCGCAAGCTGTTCGACCCCGCCCCGGTGCCCGAAAAGTTCGAGGACGGCTTCCCGAAGGAGATGACCTTCCGGCCGTCGCAGATTCACGCCAGCGCCGAAGAGACGGCGATGATGATCCCCGACGCCTTCGCCATGCGGGACCATTACGGCGAGTTGAAGATGCCGGTCGCGATCATCGCGGGCGACGGCGACCGCCTGATCGACCTAGAAGACCAGTCCGCTCGTCTCCATGGAGACATACCGCAGAGCACGCTGGATCGCGTCGCAGGCGCTGGCCACATGGTGCATCAGTCGGCCCCGGAACGCGTGCTGGCGGCCATCGACAAGGCGGCGTGATCTGCCACTATCCCGAAACGAAGCTCGTCGCCGCACCCGCCGCGGCCTGAGCATCGGCCGGACGAGAAACCGTCCGGCCATTCGTTCATTGGGCTTTGGCGTTTTTCAGCCTTCAGCACCTTGTCGGCCCTAGCGGCGACCTTCTTCAGGTCGCTTTTACGTGGATATGTCAGACTGCGACTGTGTGCAGACTCAGCGCGCAGTCCTGGAGCGCCCCATAGCCTGCTTGTGCTGCAGCCACTCCAGCACGTTCTCGATTGATGTCCGCTCTGGCTAGCGACGCCGACCTACTCTTACCAGCGATTCTGGCCTAGAATAGACTTTGTCCAGGAGATGCCGAGCTCGCTATCCTTGCGGATCGCATCGGGTCACCCGTGGTTAGCGTACCCGGTTTAGATGACGAATCTGGACCGCTGATCTTCGTTATAACTACTAAGCCGGAAACAACGTAAGTGGAAACGTCACAGGCGCCAGCGACGGTACGAGCGTGTGCGGGCAAGTTAGCTTGTGGCCCCAAACACCGATCCGGAGAAGTCTGATGAGCAGCACTCGTGACAAGGCCGACGGGGTGGCAAGTGAGGCGATCGATAGGGTCAGGGGCGCCGTAAAGGGAGCGGCAAACGGCTTGCCGACGCGCTCAACAAAAAGCTCTGAGTCGGCGATGCGGGCGATGGGCGAGCCGAAAGGCTACGAGTGAACCGCGCCTCTTCACAGATGCGGAGTATCGCTAGGCGGTTGATGGCTGCGGAAACGCCGAAGGACTCATCCGCGAGCGCGGACGATCCCGTCGCATTTCGGGCCCTCGAGAAGCTGGGTCCGCATTTTTCGATGATGATGGGAAGGGGCGGCTTTCATGCGCTGCTGATGCGCGCGTTGGTCCTTGCCGCAGCCGAGGTCCCCTGGTTGACGACGGTGCAGGTCGTAGACGGAGAGTTGGAGGGGCTTGGCGTCGCTCATTCAAAATCCGAAGGGGCCGACTTCTGCAACGGCGAGGTCGTCCTTCTGGCTCAGTTGCTCGGCCTGCTCGCGGCCTTCATCGGCCCAGCTCTGACCTTGCGCCTGCTCAGCCAGATATGGCCGCAGCTTCCCTTCGACGACCCGGATTTCAGCGCTGCGGCGAATGAAGAGAAAGCCGAATAAAATGGCCAATCCAGCCCAACCAAACGTGGGCCTGCCGAAGCCCCCCAAGGTCGCGATTCACAAGATTTCAACGGGGGTACGCGGTCTGGACGAGATCCTGGGAGGGGGCATCCCAGAGTTCTCGTTCAACCTGATCGGCGGCTCGCCCGGATGCGGCAAGACGACGCTGGTGCACCAACTCGCGTTCGCCAATGGAACCGCGGACAGGCCGGTGCTCTATTTTACGGTGCTCGGCGAGCCAGTCATCAAGATGCTGCGCTACCAGCAGCAGTTCTCATTCTACGACGATTCCAAGGTCGGTGGCGCCATCCGGTTCATCAACCTGTCCGAAGCGGCCCTGAAGAACGACCTCAGCCTCGTGCTGGAGGAGATCGAGGCTCAGGTCACAGCGTACAATCCTGGCGTGGTGGTGATCGATTCTTTCCGCAGCCTCGCCCGAAGGGCGATCGGCGACGCGGGCGAGACGGAGGTGCAGGCCTTCGTCCACCATCTGTCCCAGTTCCTGGTGAATTCAGAAGTCACGACACTCCTGGTGGGTGAATACGTCCAGGACGAGATCCGCGACAATCCGCTTTTCACCATGGTCGACAGCATCCTGTGGCTTTCACAGGTGACGGAGCGCAATTCCGTCGTCCGGAAGCTGCAGATCTTAAAACTGCGTGGCCAGGCCTCGGTGCCGGGGCTGCACACCCTCCGGATCACTGACGAAGGGCTCCAGGCCTTCTCGCGCACCCTCGGACTGGAAACCGCCAGGGCGCGACCCCAGCGGCGCACTCGGCTTTCCGTGGGGATTCCTGAGCTCGACAAGATGCTCGGCGGCGGCGTTCTGGAGGGAGACAGCGTTCTGGTGGCGGGACCGTCGGGCACGGGAAAGTCGGCGCTGGCCACCCAGTTCATCGGCGAGGGACTCCGCCGCGGCGAGCCGGGCGTGATGGCGATCTTCGAGGAGCGTCCGGATGGTTACGTCCAACGGGCGGACGCGTTCGGCCTCAAGTTAAAGGCCGCGGTGGAAGCGGGAACCCTCGAGCTTCTTTACCTTCGTCCGCTCGACCTATCGGTCGACGAGACCATGCTGGCGATCCTGGACGCCATCAAGAGGGTGGACGCTAAGCGCGTCGTCATCGATTCGCTCGTGGGCTTCGAGATGGCGCTGGCGCCCAGCTTTCGGGCCGACTTCCGCGAGTCGCTGTACCGCATGATCGGCGCCCTGACCGGCGCCGGCATCACGATTCTCAGCACGGTCGAGGTGGAGGACAACTTCACATCCCTTCAGTTCAGCCATTATGCGGTGTCGTTCCTCACCGACGACATCATTCGGTTGCGCTATGTGGAGATCGACGGCCAGCTGCGGAAGACGATCGTCGTCATCAAGGTGCGCGGGGGCAACCACAGCAAGGACATCCGGGAGTATGTCATCAGTGACCATGGCGTGGTCGTCATCAATCCGCGGACTACGGACTACAGCCAGCTGAGCACTGGGCTCCCGGAACGGACAGGCCCGCGCAGGCCTCAAGAAGACGAAAGCCCACCAGAGCCGAAGGCCCGCGAGTGATGCCGAATACGAAGGTCACGGAACCAGTTTCGACCGCGTTGCTTGCCGATCTTTCTAGCTCCTTCGACCATGCGCCTTGGGCGGTGACCGAGCTCTCCGGCGAGGCGTATATCGTCCGATACGCCAACTTCGCCTTCTGCCAGCTCATCGGCAAGGCCCGGGACGAGGTGATTGGAAGTCCGTTTCACAGACTGTTGTCGCCCGCCGACGAGTGCCTGGCGCTTCTCGATCGCGTCTTTCGAACCGGCGAGGCGGTGAGTCACACGGCGGAAGAACGACAAGGCCCTTGCCCTCTCTTCTTCTCGTACAGTCTGTGGCCGGTCAAAGCCGAAGGCCAAACGGCCGGCGTCATCATCCAGGTGAGCGAAACGGGGCCGCTGCACGAGACAAGGCAGGCGATCAGCCAGGCTCTGCTTCTCGGGGCGCTCCACCAGGATGAACTGATCGAAGCCGCAGATTCGGCGAATGCCCGGCTGCAGGCCGAGGTTCGCGAGCGCAGGCGGCGGGAACACGACGCCAACGTGCTGACGAAGGAGGTTTCGCACCGTGTGAAGAACAATCTGCAGGTCGTCGTGGCGTTGATCGCTCAGGAGATCAAACGGACGCCGGAGCCTTGCGTGCAAGGCTATCGGGCCATGCAGCACCGGATTGTGGCCATCGCCCAGCTGTACGACCTCATGTCACACTCCAGTCGAGGCCAGACCGTCGCCCTTGACGTCTATCTCACGAAAATCGCCGCGACCCTGTCCGCCAGTCTGCTGGGGGATAGGTCTGGCGTGCGGGTGACCGTGGAGGCGGAAGCGCTGACGATTGATTCCGAGCGCGCCGTTCCTTTTGGCCTCGTGGTCAACGAGCTGTGCACCAACGCGATCAAACACGCTTTTCCTAGCGGCGTCGGGCTGGTCACCCTTGCCGTACGACGGATCGGAACTGAGATCGAGCTCAGGGTCACCGACGACGGGATCGGGATGGCGGCTCAGGACCAAGGAAGCACGCCTGGGAAACATGGCTCCGACTATGTGGCGATCTTCGTTCGCCAGCTTTCAGGCGCACTCGTCAGGTCCGCCTCGCCAGGGGCTGGAACGATCGTCTCAATCCGTTTCCCGTCGTCGTCCGAGTCCTCAACGCCCGCCAGAGTTGATGGATAGATGCCATAAGCTGGTGGCCTAGCGGGATGGGACGGGGGCGAGGCCGCGTCAAAGTAGTGCAAGGATGAGCTGGATTCATAGCCCGACCGAAGCGAGCGCCACGGCGGTCGCGCGCGTCACGCCCGCGGGATTCATGCAGCGCAATGCGCAACGATGAGTGGCGTCGCGGGCTGCGAGATCGAAGATATCACTGAGGGGCCGACAAGTTGCAACCAATTCTGTCAAAAGCCGTTTCCAGTATGGTTGGAAAAGCCGCTCAAATCCGCAAGGTGCCTAATTTGCAAGAATCTGATGCGGTCGCCTCCCTCCTCCTTTTTGCCGAAGATGAGCGCCTTATCCTCCATATGCTTGAGGGCGCCCTGCGGGATGCGGGGTTCGACGTTGTTTGCGCCGGTAACGGCAATCGAGCCCTGAAGGAAATCGAGGAAGACGTGAGCCGATTTGTCGGGATCATCACCGACGCACATCTGGGCTCGGGCCCCGACGGTTGGGACATCGCACGCCGCGCCCGCGAACTCGCGCCGACCATTCCTGTCATTTACATAACCGGCGCGGCCGCTGCCGAATGGGCATCTCACGGGGTGCCGAACAGCGTTCTGATCACGAAGCCTTTTGTGCCAGCTCAAGTCATCACCGCGATCGCGGGCCTGCTGAACCAGGGTGACGTTTGCTGAGCCAGGCAGACTCGCCGCGATTCAGGCTCGTTGCGTTCTCCAGCCTCGCTCAAAGCTCTGATGCTGTCGCTGGCGAGTTCCTGCCAGAGCAACCCGCCTTGCTGCTCGACGCCATGGCGTTCGCAGAGGCATCGACTCCAGATCTGGCAAGGCCGGTCAGATCTGGCCCGTCCGCGGCCCTCAGGAGTCGACCCACATGAAGCTCGCTAAAGCCCTGATTTGCCTGACATTGCTTGGATCAACGGCGACTCAGGCCCGCGCAGAGTGCCAGATCGCGGATGCGAAACTAGAGGAAGCAATTCGCAATCGTCCGGAGTTCCAGGGCGCGGCAAACCGGCAGAGCGTGCGCGACCTTCGAAGCTTGCGCGACGCCGCATTCACGCTGTGGTCCTACGGCCGTCAGGATGAATGCGAGCGGCTCGTAGCGACGATCCGGGAGCTTGTGTCGGGGCCGTCGATGGAGACGCTCGGCGGCAATGACGAGGAAGACGCGGAAATGCAGATGGACGCCACGAAGCCGCAAGCCTCTCGCGGCGCCGTGAAGGGGGAGCGCGACCGAAAGGACGCCAAGCCTCTGGTCAACATTGAGGACCTGGCGCCCGGGATGAGAGCTGACGAGATCATCGGCGCCGAGGTGCGTAGTTCAGACGACAAGATCATTGGGGAGGTCAGAAACATCGTGTTCGGCACGAAAGACCGGCGGGACTATGCAATCGTCGCCGCGGGTGGATTCTTCACGCCGGGAAAGGACAGCATCGTCGTCCCAATCCGGGCCCTAAAGGTCTCGCAGGAGCGGGTCAGCTTCTTCCTCCCGATGTCACAGGCGAAGGTGAAGGCGATCCCGTTAATGCCCGACCAGGACTACCGCTGGCTCTCTGACGAGGCTTGGCGCGACCGGAACGACAAGCTGTTCGCTTCCCCCTGAACGAGGGCCGAGCGCGGCAGAGCGCCCATTAGCGCTGGCCGACTACCCCGCCGAGGCCGATGTTTGATATCAAGCACCGGGGAGATGACACAGTGTAAGTAGCTCCCCGTGGCTGAATTCCCTTGTAGCATTAAGCGCCTCGGCAAAGACCGAGAGCAAGCATGATGCCCGCTCACCACCTCACCCCGCGTTGGCGGGGTGTTCTTTGGCTTCGCTTGGTCCGGATTTCCACCACGTCCTGTCAAACCGGACTCGGCCGCCGCTGACCCGGGACGCTGGGTATGAGGCCGTCCAGCGGGCATCCGAGCGGAAATTCTCGAAGCAGACGAGGAGAAAACGCCCTAGGTGAGCGGTGTCAGTTCCACCTGATCACTGATGACGGCCGACCTCGATTGCGAGATCCGATATCCCGCAGCCGCAGCAAGCGGGGCGAACCCCTCCAGCCCCCGTGGGTGGAGCTTCAGTCTGCTCTGGATAGCCTGACTGCGCCTGCGCTGGTCTGAGCTCGTTACCGAGCCGATTACCGCGCTGGCTCCTCGCCCGCCTGCGCGCAGGCTCGACAGATTGCGGATGATCTCGTCGTCGCTCCCGTACTCGAAGAGACCGCCCTCTGACGAGGCCACGACAACTGCGTCCCGGGCCGTAAGCCCGGTCACAAGCGCGTCCAACGGCCCCGTGTCGCTCCAGTCATAGGCGAGCCGGCGAAGGGACACGGTGATTCCGTGAAGCGGCCGCCCCTCGCGTCGAAGCTCATCCAGAGCCGACGCGCCAAACGCCGGACCCTCCTCGTCGAGGTCGAGAACATGGATCTCGACCGGGCCGAGCAACTCTGGCGAGGAAGCAGCCATCATGATCACCGCGTTGATCGCGTCCATCGCCGGGCCGCCAGCGATGTCGATCAGATGCAACGGCCGGCGGGGCGCTGCGCGGAGTTCGCGGGCGGCCGCTCCGGCGATCAGACCGGCCGTCTGCTGCATGCGCAGTCGCAGCAAGGTCGCATATGGCGAGCGGGAGAACCGCTGGTCCACCTCGCCGTCGTAAGGGGGGAGCAGGTTGCCACACCCAAGCTTCATCGCGTACGTCGTGAGCCCGTCCAGGAACGACGACCCGGGTTGAACCATAGCGTGCACGAACCTGGATCGCCGCGCGGCGGAATTGAGCATCCAGCCCATCACGAAGGCCGGGACGAGACGGTGGAGCCGGTCCTGCCGCTCAACCTCGCGCCGCAGCGCCTCCACGCTCGCCTCATCGTCTGGCAGAGCGAACCTGGGGTGCGTGACATCGATGATTGGCATTTTGGCGCCCTGTCGGGTGGGCGCGAGGGCCACGCCAGCCCGCAGCAAGTCGTCGTACGTCCCGCTCATGTCTACGTTTCCTGGCTATCGAAGAACGCCGGCGCCGCGAGGCGGCGCGCGTAGTCGCGCAAGTCTTCCGGCCACATCTCTGAGAGCTGCGCGAAGCGGGTGCAATCGCCTCTGTATAGCGCTCGCGACGTTTCCTCGTAGCATATGCATCGCCAAGCGCCGCAGACATGAGGCGATCAGAAGCCTGCCTGGGCGGGCGGCGGCTTCGCGCTCACAGGCGTTCTTGCGGGCTGCCTCCACCAGCGCGCCGCCTGGTTGCTGGCTCAGCCACTCCCAGTGGCGCGGCAGAAGGGTGACATCGCGGGACTCCACCCCGCCTTGCGGACCTCGGTTCCAGTCTGGTCTTGAGCGCCTGCTTCGGCCCGGGTGGGCGGCCCAGGTCGAGATCCATTTGTGAACCGGTCTTGTCGTCGAACACCCGAACGTCACCACGTCGTTGGCAGATCGCTTTCAGCCGAAACACAGGTCGGCAATGTCGTGCTAGGTTGTTACCAAACTAGGTCTTAGACGGCGCAGGCCAGACTTAACTCTCGGTGGTCCGCAACCACCGAGAGCAGCCTCCCCGGACGCTCCCCAGCGCCGGGGAGTTCTGCGTTCTGGGCCTTGGCCTCGCCGCACGCCGCCAGAATCGCGGCCAGATCGCCCTGCAGCACGGCGGCGAGCCCGGGCCCGTCGGCGCGCGGCCGCAGCTCGACCTGGTCGATCATCGAGCGGATGACATCCATGGCCTCGGCCCGGTCGGGACCGTCGAGAACCGCCTCCAGCGTCTCCACCTTGCGCCGGTACAGCTCGGGCAGGCGAGGGTGGAGCAGGATGTCGAACTGCGCCTCCTACCCCGGCTCGCCGGCGGCCAGATGCGCCTCCCGCTCCGTCCGCAGCGCCGCCATCCTGTCCTTCATCGACGGCTCATACAGCCCGTCCTCGATCGCCCGCAGCATGCCGGCGATGCGGCGGTCGATCTCGGCCAGCGTCTTGGCGCGCTGGCCGGCGCTGGCCAGCCGACGCGTGCGCTCCCTGGTCAGTTCGCCCTGCAGCGCCGTCATGAACGCGGCGACGAGATCGGGCGCCAGCAGGCGCTCCTTGAGGCCGGCCAGGACCCGGCTCTCGATCTCCTGGCGGGTGATGGTGCGGCCATTGTCGCAGGCGCCCTTCTGCCGGCGCGTGGCGCAGCCGTAGCGGTCCTTGCCGATGACCATGTAGCCGCCGCCGCAGCAGCCGCAGCGCAGCAGGCCCGACAGCAGGAAGCGCGCCCGGTGCGTGGCGTTCAGGGCGGCGTCGCTCCCGGGTTGGCCGCCGACGCGGGCGCGCACCTCGCGCTGGCGCTCCTTCGCCTTGAGCCACAGCTCGTCGCTGACGATGCGCAGCTCCGGAACCGGGATGGTCTCCCAGAGGTGGGGCGGGTTCGGCCTCGCCAGCCGGCGGCCGGTGCGCGGGTCCTTCACATAGGAGCAGCGGATCCACTCCAGCACGCCCCGGGCGCTGGTTGCAACCGAATAGAGCTCGCCCGGGTTGCTCATAGTCCGACACAAACCGGATGCATCGCATGCCAGCGGCAATGAAAAAGCCCGCCGGGAGGGGGCCGCTCCCGAGGGGCTGAGGCTCTGCAGAGGGATCCGGATTATCCCGGCGTCTTGCACGCAGCATCCTGAGCCATTGCTCGCCTCCAATCTTCAAGAGAGGCTTCACCAGACGGACGATCTGCCGGTCTACCCCGGATCGCCTATGCGAAGCGCTGGCTACGCCGAGCGCCCATGGGATGCGAGCCGGACTGCCGATCCATCTGTCAGATCAGGATACACCCGATCCGCAAATCCGGCTCTCGGCATGGTGTCTATCTCGGCTGGGCTATCCGACGCTTTCGCGCGACCCTGTGCGCATGCCGGCCAACGTAGCGGAACATCCACCCGTGGGACCGCTCGCACGAGGTCCCGCATGATTGTCAATGCGGTAAGAACAGCGGCACATTGACCTCCTGCTCAGAGGCGGCGGATTTCCATCAATCCCGTGCTTGCTCCTCTGTCCCCTCCGCTAGGATGCGCGCCTCTAGACATAGAGGGCCGCCCCGAAGAGCGGCTTCAAGTCTAGGAGCCAAGCCACGGACACAGCGGCCGGATGTTCCGTTGCGGTCCTGCGTTCGCACGCCGTAGACGACCTTGAAACACATTTCCATTCGGCCGCATCGGATGTGTTCGCTCCATGGCGAACGTGGCCGCTAGTCGTTTTCGATAGACCACGACTTGGGAGGGTTAGCGGTGTATGCTGCTGCTATCACCGCCGCAGCTCTGATACTGGCGCACGATGTCTATGGTGACCTGCGCTGCACGGCTGATCCAGTGACTGGCGACTGTGAGTGGGTCGACTTTCGTCTGCTGACGAACGGGGACGTTGAAATCGTGAGCCATCGCCATCTCGCCTGGATCCATGTTGCGCGCAACGCTCTGGTCTGGCTGCCAATCCCGGGCTGCGATCACCCAGCGCACTGGTGCGGCGTCAGGCGCAAGCCGGTGTATGCCGGTCCGCCAACGGCGGACTACCCTGATCCGCGCTTCCTGACGTTCTGCGCTTTCATTGATTTGGGAGGAACTTGAAAACGCCACACCGTGGGACTCGAGCCATGCTAGCCGAGAGCAGACTTACAGGTCGAACGAAAAGCCTTGCGGCTTAGCCACGCGGGCGATCACGAGTTCGAAAGAATGTTGCGAGGCGGCTGATGGAAGCCGGAAATAGACAAAGCGGCCGAAGACTGGTCGCAATATTGGCAGCAGACGTGGCAGGTTATTCTCGCCTGATGGAAGCCGACGAGGTTGGCGCCATGAGATCGCTAGTCGCGTGTCGGATGATCACGGATAGAAGCATCAACGAACGGGGTGGGCGCATAGCGAATACTGCTGGAGACAGTATACTTGCCGAATTTCCAAGCGTAGTGGACGCGGTGGAGTGCGCAGCAGAAATACAAGAGCGCCTAAACAAGGAATACCGTACAATCGCGCTCAGGCTTCGGATGGGTGTTCATTTGGGAGATGTCCTTGTTCGCGGAGGCGACCTGTTTGGTGAGAATGTGAATATTGCGGCGCGGCTGCAGGGACTGGCGCAGCCCGGCGGCATCTGCTTATCCGGAGCGGCATTTGATCATTCTCGGAAAGCCGTGACACATGCCTTCACGGATATGGGATTGCAGCAGGTCAAGAACTTGAACGAGCCAATTCAAGCCTATGCCCTATTGCCGGCGGGGGCAGTTCCAGGGCGGTCCGGCCCCCTTCCTCTCCCGGAAAAGCCATCGATCGCCATCCTGCCTTTTGAAGTTTTGGGGCCGAGCGGTCATGACGATTACCTTGCGGATGGAATCATGGATGATCTCACCTCCGCATTGTCCCGCGTACGTTCCTTCTTTGTCATCGCTCGTAGTTCAATGATCGACTACAGGCGCCTGTCGGTCAGCATCGGTGATGTCAGTCGAGAGTTGGGTGTCCGCTACGTGCTGCGAGGGAGTATCAGACGGTCCCGAGAAAAACTGCGAATCACGGCACAGTTGATGGACGCAGTTACTGGCGCAACGCTTTGGTCTGAACGGTACGATGGCGTCGTGGAGGATGTATTTGATCTTCAGGACACGATCGCATCCAACGTTGTTGGAGCTATCGAGCCGTCCATTCGCATCGCAGAGATCGAACGAGCACGTCGAAAAAGGCCGGATAGCCTCGATGCGTATGACTTGGTAATGCGCGCCCTCCCGCAGGTCTGGTCCCTAGATAAACTGTCAAATTTGACCGGCGGAATCCTGCTTGAGAGCGCACTGAAGCTCGATCAAAACTACCCGCTCGCTTTAGCGCTATCCTCGTGGTGCGCGGCGCAGCGTGTAGTTTACAATTGGTCAAGTGATCCTGCCAGTGACAGGCTCCAAGCAATGTCGCAAGCCCAAGCGGCCGCTGCGGTGGCCGCCGACGACCCTTTTGTTTTGACGGTACTCAGCGCTGCTTACTCCATCACACGCGAACGCCAGACAGCGCTCTTCATCATCGAGAGAGCTCTTTTCCTCGACCCGAATTCGGCCCTGGCGTGGAGCCGCAGTGGCTGGCTGCGGAACTTCTCCGACGACCCCGAGACGGCAATCTCACATTTCGAAAATGCACTCCGGCTTAGCCCATTCGATCCGCTAGTGTTCAGTTTTTATGCAGGAATCGGCATTGCTCATTTTGTGGCGGGCCGATATGGGATCTCGACAAAGTGGTTAGAGAAAGCAAGTCTAACTAACCCAAAGGCGATCTGGCTGTATCGAAATCTTGCGGCTGCTTACGCGCTTGACGGACGAATGACAGAGGCCAGGGCGTCGGTTCAGAAGCTTCAGCAAAGCTACCCAGGTCTCACCATCAGTGACATTCGTGCGGTTCAGCCTCTGAGCGAACGGGTGCTCGATATCGCATGTGCAGGCTTGAGGCAGGCCGGACTTCCTGACTAGACGTATTCTCGGATACAACCGATGATCGTTTCTCAAAGGTGCCTATAGGCCTGGGCTGGCCGGTAATTTGAAACATCTGCCGCCATGGCGTTGCCGCACAATAAACCCTGGTGCGCGCCCACGACTGGCAGGCCGGCTTGGCGCCGGCGAATTTGCTACTTTGCCGGCGAGGAGCGGGCGAAGACGGTGAGGTCCATCCACAATCGGGCCTTTCAGGGCCGGTTCGCGCCGGAGCTGATGGGCTAATTGGGCCTGCCGCCGGGATCCCTGTTGCTCTTATGGCGGCTGATCCCACCCCCAGCCTGTAGCGCTCCTCAGGACACTGGCCAGCATGGGCCACCCTGCCCGAAGTGAACCGATTGGGCTGGCTCAATGTGGTCCACAGCGGAACCGTGTACTTCTGTCTCTCAGGTCGCGCCGTCGGCGCGGTGCTCCATGGCTTCGACCGGAGAGGCACGCCTTGCGCACACTGGAGCATAAGGCCTTTCTGACGTTGATCGCGCTCGTATCGGCCGCGTTCGCCTGGATCCTGTGGCCATTTTTCGGCGCGCTCTTCTGGGCGGCCGTGATCGCGATCGTTTTTCACCCGCTGAATGCACGGCTAGCCGGCCCGTCGCCGCGGCGCCCGACCTTCGCCGCGCTGACGACGGTGGCGATCATCGTGCTGATCGTCGTGCTGCCCGTTCTGCTCGTAGCCGCGGCCCTGGCGAAGGAAGCGTCCGATCTCTATGGCCGGATGCAGTCCGGGGAGATCGACGCGGTGAGGATCTTCCAGCCGGTGTTCGACGAGCTGCCGTCTTGGATGACCGGCATCCTCGACCGCTTCGGACTCACCGATCTCGGCGCCGTGCGGACCAGGATCGCGGCTGCGCTGACCAGCGGTGTCCAGGCGATCGCGACCGGGGCGTTCGCCGTGAGCCAGAGCACGTTCGGTTTCGTCGTCGGCCTCGGCGTGATGCTCTACCTGCTCTTCTTCCTGCTGCGCGACGGGGAGGCGCTGGCCGGACGGCTGAGGGCGGCACTCCCGCTTCGCGCCGAACAGCGGGACGCGCTATTCGGGCAGTTCACCGTGGTGATCCGGGCGACGGTCAAGGGCGATATCCTCGTCGCAATCCTGCAGGGCGTGCTGGGCGGCCTTGTCTTCTGGTTCCTGGGTGTTCATGCGGCACTGCTCTGGGCGGTGCTGATGGCGTTCCTCTCGCTTCTACCCGCCATCGGGGCAGCGCTCGTCTGGCTTCCCGTCGCGGTCTATTTCCTCACCACGGGATCGATCTGGCAGGGAATTTTCCTGCTTCTCTACGGGATTTTCGTCATCGGCCTAGTCGACAATCTACTCCGCCCGTTTCTGGTCGGACAAGCGACCAAGATGCCGGACTACGTCGTCCTTATCTCGACATTGGGCGGCATCGAGACGTTCGGCCTGCATGGCTTCATCGTCGGGCCGGTGATCGCCGCGATGTTTCTTGCCGTCTGGGACATCTACTCCGCATCGCAAGACCGATAGGTGCGCCATCGACCGGGCAAGCCCCCCTGTCTTGCCAACAGAAAAAGATAAGGAAGCCTGGCGGTCGGCGCTGCCGCGGTCTCAAACTCTTCCAGCGAGGGGCGCCGGCGTGGTGTTAGGCTGATCTTCCTCAATGCGCATTTTAGAAAACAGCGCACCGTATGGTCTGCTGGAATGCAATGCAGTCAGGAGGATCGGTGATGAAGAGGCTTCTACTCGTCGTCGGGCTGTCTGGTCCGGCTGCGGCCTGCGTGCCGGTTGACCATGGCTATTATGGCGCTCCCGGCGCCGTCGTGATCTCGACCTCCAGCGGCTATAGCTATGGGTACCCCTATGGGAACCGGTACGGAACCTACCGTCGTCCCATCTACTATGGCCGATCCGGCTACGGCGGGGCGTGGTACGGGCCCCAGTATGGCATTGGCCATGGCCAGCCGGGCTTTGGCTACCCCTATGGCCACCGTGGCGGCTCTTACGGCCGCCAACTCGACAGCGGTCACACAGGTTTCGGTCCACGGCGTGGGTTCCGCTACCACCGGCCCTACTACGTACATGGCTAATATCGAGGTTGAAACATCACTCGAACAACGCTGATATTTGGATAAACGTATAAATAACCAGTACAAGATCAGGATAACTCGTCATGAGCACGCTCCTAATCATTATAATTATTCTTGTTATATTCGGAGGTGGCGGCGGTTACTATGCTCACAGAAATTACGGTGGTGCCGGTCTCGGTGGGGTGATTGGATTTATCCTGCTGATCCTGGTGGTGCTCTGGTTAGCGGGGATCCTGACCGGAACACGTGTCGGTCCTCTCTGAACCGCTCTGCGTCCCGGCATCTCCCTTCGGTCGGCCTCATCGAGGAGCGCATCGACGTCGCCGTGCTCGTGGGCCGGGAGCTGACGAGCGACGCCTCGCTCACGAGCTGACAACAGTACCTAGACGGCGCATTTCAGGCTCAACCTTCGGTGGTTGCGCGTCCCCGCAACCAACCCTTCCCAAAACTCCCCGACGCCCCCCAGCGTCGGGGAGTTTTGCGTTCCGGGACAGGAATCGCGATACGCGGCCAGGGTCGCG
>NZ_JBTAMK010000033.1:0-13596 GCF_054796215.1 Alsobacter sp. SYSU BS001988
ACGCCAACGGGCCCCTCGCGGAACACCCCTTCGGCACACAGCGCCCTCAGCACGCGGGTGAGCGCTCCGGCATGCACGCCGCACTCGTGCGCCAGATCGCCGGCGGAACGCGGGCGCGCCACGAGCCTTTCGGGGATGTCGAGATCGGCGGCAACCTTGAGGCACTGCGATATCGCGAAGCCAAAACCGAGACGCGTGAGTTGCTCTTCGGGGGTCATAGGCCACCTCCTCTGCGGAACCGCACATCAGATTGGCACAACGGCCGAGTGTGAGACCGGAACGCGGTTCGAGGCGAAGCGGCCTGCAGCCGGGCTGTCCTGGGCACCCCGTGCGAAACTGAGCGTAGGCGCTCAGGCCGAATCCCGACCCATTCACGCGCATGCTGTGCGCCTTGGAATGCGACGAAAAGAGGCCGATGCAGTATCGCCACGATCAAAGCAGAGGCTAGTGCCCGTACTCATAAAATCCGTTCTGCAAACCACTCGCCAATCTCCGCTTCGCTCCGAAAGCACCGAATCCCGCACAGCAGCAAAATGACTTGATGGGCCAATGACCGACATGCCCCCCTTTCGTGCTGGCAGCGATGTCGATAGCCTATTCCGCAAGATGGCCAGCGAGCATAGAAGCGGCCCGAAGTCCATACGACGCGATCTCAGCCTCAAGGTTCAATTCTTTCAAGTGTACCGAAACGCGGAGGACCGATATGATCGTCAACCTAACTGCTGGCGATACCAGGAAGGCGAAGGCTCGCAAATTGACCGCGTGCCCGATTGTCACTGTGCTGATCATTGCTGCCATGGCTACTCCGGCCTTCGCTGAGTCGCTTAAGGATAAGGTCGTTGGCACCTGGATTTACGTTTCCAGCACTGCCAAGCGGGCTGATGGCAGCAGCGTGCCGCGCCCACAACTGCAGGGAGCAGTGACTTATACCGCGGATGGGCATTTCCACTTCATCACAGTGCCGGTTGATCTGCCCAAAATCGCGTCAGGCGACCGGCTAAAACCCACTCCAGAAGAAGCCCAGGCTGTCGCCACTGGAGTGATCGCTTACACAGGGACTTACACCCTCGACGAAAGCACCAAGACTGTTCACCCGACTGTAGTATCGAGTACTTTTCCGAACATGGTTGGTTCGGATCAGAGTCGGGTCATCACGTCGGTTACGGCCGACGAATTGCGATTGACGAATCCAGGTGGATCGGGAGGTTTAATCCTCGAACTGGTGTTCAAGCGCGCAAAATGAAAGCGCCTCATCCATTATCAGGACGGCCTACAGAGTCAGAATGTCGCAGCCTACGAAGTAGCTTGCTTGTTTCCGTGTCTCTGTATGATGAGTGAACATACGTTCATCGGACCAGCTAGGTCGATCCTCATCATGCCTCCTCGAGACGCGTTCGAGACCACTGGTCTGTCTAAAGGAGATGCAATCTATGCCCTTGACCTCTTTCAGGCCCGGGTCGGGGTTTTCTATGAGGATGTGCCTGGCGCGACGCTGTGGGTGGCCTACGACATGCGCCTGCTCCGCGCACGTCTTCAGAAGAAAATGAAAGCAGCACGGGACCCAGCCTCGAGAGCTACCCTCTTCGCCATGTGCACCGAGCTGGACCGACGCGGTTTCTAAGCAGACAGCAACCCCGGACGCAGGGTGGCCAAAGAAAAGCCCGGCGTGAGCAGGCAGTCATGCTCACTGTCCGACATTGCCGAGCGGTTCAGTCCTCCGTAGATCTCAGACAAAAGAAGCTACTACCTAGGTTCCAGCCGGAAATTGGGCTTGGAGGAGCGGGACAGGCCACTTCCGTCGCTTGTCCAGGATCCGTTGTGAAGCGCGTCACGCCGGAAGCTGGTCGGCTTTGATAACGTCGTCTCCACGTCGGACGCGCTGTCGTGACCGGGAGCTGACCATGTCGGACAAATGGTCCAGATGCGAGACGAGCAACAAAGAAACTGCGCCGGATACTCGCGACCCCTTCTTTGAGCGAGATCTCAGGCGCATGCGCTTTCGAGCCATCGCGCAGAGCCTGACCGCATCCACCGTCAGGGCGCGCATATGGGCGGCCGACCTGTTGGTGAGCAGCGGAGAGCGACTGCGCCCTAAGCCCGCGCCCGATCGGGAACGCCCGGGTCCGCTCCGGTCCGTCTAGTCCTCTAGAGGCTCGATGACACGCTGGAGCGCTTCTCATGGTCTTCGCCGAGTTTGTTGTGGGCGCGTTCGCGGCCTGTAATGCAGCACGGATTGTGGCCTATGTTCCCCAGATCCTCAGGATCGTGAAAGATCCGGAGGGAGCCAAGGCCGTGTCCTTAGGGACCTGGGGCCTTTTCGCCGGATCCAATGTGACCACCGTCGCCTATGCGCTGACCATTGTGGAGGACCTGCGGATGGCGGCGGTGTTCTCTGTCAACGCGGCAGCATGCGTCACCATCTTTTGCCTCACCGTAGCGCGACGCAGACAGCGGGCTTCTGGAAGCGACACGCAGGGCCCTGGCCTCCGTCATCCGCACCGAGGTTCAAGGCGCGCCGGCGCGGATTCGGCCTCGCCGCCCCGCCAGTGAGCTGCTTTCTGGACGCCGCGCTGCTGTCGCGCCCCGGATGCGCCTGGGATCTCACCTTCCGACTGTCCTCGTGGTCGAGGACGAGGCGATCCTGGCTTTTGCTGCAACCGACGATCTCGAGCAGGAGGGCTTCGCGGTGGCTTTTTTGGCTGCCGACGCCGACGTCACGCAAGGCTGTGGCCCCGGCCGTCCGCTCCGTAACCGCCGCGTCCGTGGGGTGACGACCAGAGGGTAACGCGCGAAGTCCATCGACGCGAGGCTGGTCACTTGCAACATCAAGGGTGAGCACTCGACGGCGGAGAGGGGCTGGAGGAGACTTGGCGCCGACGATGTGGCCCGGAGAACCGCGATGCAGACCCGCGCATCCCTGAACGAGGTTGCTGTGTCTTCCCGACTGTTGGACCTGATCGCCGGCGCTTGGATGTCCCAGGCGATCTACGTGATTGCCAAGCTCGGAATTGCTGATCTTCTAGAGAACGGGCCGGCCTCGACCGAGGCGCTCGCAGAGCGCTCGGGTACTCATCCCGATGTGCTGCGCCGCCTGCTCCTCCTATTGTCCAGTCGTGGAATATTCCAGCTCCGACCGGACGGCCAGTTCGAGGCGAATAGCTTGTCGGAGGGATTGCGCAGTTCAGCCCGCATCTCGCTTAGGCACTACTCGATCCTGCTCGGCGAGGAACCGTACTGGAGCGCTTGGGGTCATCTCCTTCACACCGCCAAGACGGGCGAGGCCGCCTTCCAGTTCGTCCATGGGACCGGCCTTTACCCCTATCTTGAAAGCCATCCCGACACAGCGACCACGTTCGACGCCGCCATCACCGGACGCGCGCGCCAGGAGAATGCAGACGTGGTCGCAAGCTACACGTGGCCGGCAGGGTTGATCGTCGATGTCGGAGGAGGGCAGGGAACGCTCTTGGCCGCGATCCTGCGAAAACAGCCAGCCGCGACGGGCCTCCTGTTCGAAGTGCCTTCTGTCGCGGCAAGAGCGTCCGAGACGCTGGCCGAGGAGGGAGCCGCCGCTCGCTCGACCGTTGTCGCGGGAGACATGTTCGAGGCTGTCCCGCCCGGCGGCGATCTTTACATCCTCCGGCGTGTGCTGCACGGCTGGAGGGACGAGGATGCCCTGCAGATCCTGCGCAGGTGTAGAGCGGCAATGAAGCCAGAGAGCATCCTCCTCGTCATAGAGCACGTCCTCGATCCCGACAATCGCCCAACCTGGGGACAGATGCTGGATCTGCAAATGTTGGTCCTCAACCCAGGAGGACGGGAGCGAAGGGAAGAGGATTTCCAGTATCTGCTGTCGGAAGCAGGGTTCCTGGTGTCCCGCCTCCTGGAGACGCGGACTGTCGCCAGCCTCATCGAAGCCACTCCAAAGCCTCCCCAGGAACTCTGATTGTCGTGGCCGTAGGGCAGCACGGTCCCGAGCAGCCCCTTGCCCTAGGGTTAGATCATCAGGATCCGCTCGCGGCGGGCGATCAAACCCCGGCGAGCGCCACCATGCCGCTGTCGCGCATGGCCTCGCGGATGTCCTGCGCCACGAGGCCGTTAGGCGCGACGCAATTGGGCGCGTCGAGCTAGCAATTGCTCATCGGGCATCGGTGATCTGAAAAGCCTGGAAACCGCCAGACGCGAACTGCTTGACCCAACCGTTGCGCTCCAGCGCCTCCGCGAAAGGGCCCATGAACTTGGCGGCATGCGATCCGACTTCGTATCTGAGGCGTCCCTTTTCGGCGAGGATGAGCAACCGCCGGTGAAGTCTGGTCATCCGTAATCCCGGTACGCTTTCAGGGAAGTCGTCGGTGAGATTGCTCCCCCTCCCGGCGGGCCAGCTCACAGAGCAGCATCAGGATCTTCGGCGGCAGCGGCTCCTCAACGACCTCGCGCCAGTACTCCCAAAGGGCCTGCTCGATCAATACGGTGTGGTGCTCGTCAGCCAACACCTCGTCGTCCGGTTCCATCCGCTCCGCTCGCCCAAGTTAGCCGTCGCCACTCTGTGCTGACAGAATGTCGCAGCCGCAGCTTCGTTCTATGTGGAAGGACAAAGGCTGCCGCGTTCGTAGGCCGTTCTCCTCCTGACCAACGTACTACTAAGGGATTCACCTTATAGGGGTGGAGCGTGAACGGCCCAGCCTAGTTCAGGGTTCGCTGCGAATGTGACAGGCGAAGCGTCGCCGAGCCGCCGCCGTCCTGCATGCGTCCCGGCGGTAGTTCGCGTCAACGCGGCGGGTCGTGGCGATCTCTCATCCGCACCAGCGGCAACGCCACCCCTCCCGCCGCACGCGGAGAGCGATCGTATTCGCCCGCCGCTTCCGGTTCTTCAGGTTGCCGACGCGCTGCAGGTTCACGTCCACGAGGAACGTCTCAAACATGACCGAGACCCGTCCCGTACCAGCTCCAATCCCGACATTCTTCAGATAATGCCGGAACGCACTTCCACAGTCAGCTCAGCGCCATCACGGCCATTTGGAACGTGAACACTGTTCTCTCCGGCGACGAGTTGACCTGCAACGTTCCCCCGTGCGCCCGGGCGACCTCCTGGGCGATAAACAAACCAAGGCCGAGCCCCTGCTGCGCAGGTTTCACCCGCGCACGAGTGAACGGCCGGAAAAGCCCGTCCAAGGCGGAGGGTGGGATCTCGGGTCCATAGTTCGTCACAGAGAGATTCAGTACGCTCGCGTTGACGTGCGCCGTCACCGTGACGGGGTCCGTTTGGGACCCGTGCAGAAGCGCATTGGCGAGAAGGTTGGAAAGCATCTGAGCGAGCCGAGGCCCATCGCAATTCACCTTGGCTGGAAGCGCCAGGTCTGATCGGATCTCCCGACCGGGCATGGCCTCCCGCAACTCGTCGATAACCTGTTGGAGCTGGGGCCCTAAGTTCTCGTCAGGGTTGCGATCTATGCTGAGGCCCCCTCCCAGGCGCGCGCGTGCGAAGTCCAGCACGTTGTCGATCAGGCCCGCCATTCGCGAGATGCTGTTCTCGATAAGGCGGACCATAGCGCCATGGTCCTTAGGGGGCAGCGTGGTCAACCGCCTCACGCCAGCGCCTATGGACGCCAAGGGATTGCGCAAATCGTGCCCAAGCACGGCAATGAACTGCTCGCGCAGTTCTGAGGCTTGCCGCTCGCTGAGCAGCATCGCTTCGGTCTCAGTCAGACGGTCGACCGCTGTGAGATGAAAGGCGATCAGATCCGAAAACAGCTTGAACATGCCCCGCACCTCGGGCGTGTCGAGCTTGGCCGGCTCAGGATCGATCGCACACAGAGTCCCAAAAAACGTCCCGTCGGGCAGAATGATGGGCTGGGAGATGTAGCTTTGAAAACCGTATAGCTGGGGAGTCGGATGGCCGCAGTAAGCGTTGTCTAACGCGACGTGATCGATCACCACAGCGCGGTAGGCCTCGCGCACCTCCTGGCAGATGGTGGTCTCGACCTTGAGTTCTCCCCCGGGCTTTAGCCCGAACTCGATGTCATCCCGAACCTGGCAAGCGATCCAGCGATCGTCCGTAACGCGCGCGACCGCCGCGAAGCGCATGCGAGTGACGCTGCAGACGACATCAAGGATCAGTGGGACAGCCGAGATCTGGCCGATTTTGTCGAGGTCGGCTTGAAAATCATGCATCGCTGGTGTTCCTCAGCCCTTCCGGGGCTGGGCCATTGGTGAGGCGCGCTGTCGGGACATGTCGCGCCGTTTCGCTGCAGCGGGGATCAAAGGCCAGTTAGCGTGCAGAACCACTGGCCGGCTCTTATCCTTCAGCAATCGAGACTGGCCTTCCAGCTTAGGCAGCCGGTTGTCTGAGACACTTCGAAAACCTGTTTTCGTCCGTGCTTGGCGTCTGACCGCGGTGTTCTAATCAGGCCCTCCCGCATGAGTTCGTGCGCTTGGGCCCGAGCCCACGCTCCCTCACGGCCCAAGACGATCACAATAAGGCCCGCCTCCGCCGCAGCCTGTTGGATGAGCTTCAACCCCGGACCTTCCATGTCGTTCACTCCGCCCCCAAACATCGGGGACCGTGCGCATAGCATATCTCTCAAGGCAACTGACATCCTACTCATTCGGATTTTGCAATCTGAAAGCCGGTTCCGGCTTTCACGATGTTCTAAACAATTAATTGTCAACTGATGTAATGACGGAACTTGATCCTTATCTGCGCGACGAGTTCGCATCGCTCGGCAAACGCTGCGAGCCGCTGCTCATTGTCGATGACAGCAAAGCCGTGCGCAGCATCCTGCTCCGACTCCTGGCACGGCTCGGCGTGCAGGACGTCGATAGCGCCCCCGACGCCCGCACGGCGTTTCGAATGTTGCGCCAGCGACGCTATCGGGCGGTGCTCTGCGACGTGGAGATGCCGGAGATCGATGGCCTGAAGCTCGCCAAGGGCTGTCAGGAGGCTGGCATCGAGCTTCCCTTCATCATGATCACCGCCAGTCTCGACCCGCGCTATGTCGCCCGAGCCCGGGGCAGGGCGGCCGGGTACCTCCTCAAGCCCTTCGGAGCGGACGCGCTCAGGCGCAAGCTGGAAGAGGTTCTGCCCTCCGTGCCCGACGCGGTAGCGGCAGAGCCTGCTTCGCAGAGCGAGGCCGGCCGGATCACCACCTTCCGCTCGCAGCAGAGCGAATAGAAAATGCCGTCGACGCTCCATAGGCTGACGGTGCTGGTCGTGGATGACTTCCCGCCGATGCTGACCATCGTGACCAAGCAACTCGCCGAACTCGGGATCCGCGATGTCGACTGCGCCGCCAATGTCGGCGAGGCGCTGATGCGGGCGCGAGCGCGCGATTACGATCTGCTGATCGTCGACTTCTTCTTGGGTGAGCAGACGGGAGATGACCTCCTCGCCGCCCTAGGCGAGCAGGGGGATGAGATCCCCGCCATCATCATGACCGGCGAGGCGCAAAAGGCTGCGACGAAACTCGGTCACGACGTCGACTGGCTGCGCAAGCCGTTCACGGCGTCGGACTTGCAGGCCCGGATTTTGGGGGCGCTGACCTGATGAACTGCGGGAGACGCATCTTGCCGCCCCGACGTGGCCGACCTCCGGGCCGGAAGTTCGACGCAAAGGTCTGGGTTTGCCTCACCGCCGATCAGGAGCAGGCCCTGCAAGACGCGTGTGGTTCTATGCCGACACACGGCGCTCGGTCCGACCTGATCCGTCTCGCTTTGTCGGAGTGGCTCATTTCGAACGGCTTCCTCGCCAGGACGTCGCAAACGATCAGTCCGAGCGGAATAGCCGAGGGACGCCAACGGCCGTAACGCCGTCGAGCCTCGCCGCGGCACAAGTGGGGCAACGCGTCGGACACCCGTCGCGGTCTGTTCTCGTTGACCCTGACGGCCCTGCAGACGATCCTCAGGGCGTCCACCAAAGCCCGCCAGGTCTAGGAGGTGCGGCAAGCCCACAGGCTCTCATCACTTCGAATGGCCGAGTTACGGCCAGCTGGAGCTTGATCGTTGCGCGTTCGCCAGAATCGGGCGCACCGTCGAGCTATCGACGGAGGTCGCCATGCGCACCATCCACGCCGCCAAGCAGCCTCCTGTTTCATTTCGATTGCGCCGACAGCCATCCATAGGATGGGGCGAAGCGCACATGCGGGTTCTGCTTGCCGGCTTGTTGCTGATCGCGCTGGGATTGGCGTTGGGCGGGATGAACTGACCCGCAAACCGCTTATGTGGGCTTGGCTGATGAGCCGGCCCGCTCTCTAAGCAGCGAAGATTTCTGAGGGCCGCTCCGATGAACATCGATCCTAAGGACCTGCGCCACTGGCCGCCGAACGCCGCACAGCCTGGTGAGGCCATGGCGCTCATCCGCCAAGAAAGGGAGGCGATCCCGGCCAAGACCAAACGTCCCCGCCGCGAGAGGCTCAGCCAAGCCCTTCGTGACATCGCGCACGCGCACCGAACGGGCGGGATGACTGGCAAGTCCAGCTAGACTGCCCAGCCTGCGCCGGCTGCCTCAGTCGCGCGGTCCGGCTTGCAACCAGCGGGTATCCGCCTCAGCCTCGGCAAGCCCGGCCGCGAGTTCCTTGAGTAGAGCGTCCGCCTCGGCTGCGCTCGCTGCGGTGATATAGTCCACGACCTTGCCGCCCTGCAGGACCACAGCCAAGTAGGGCAGCCCAGGTTCAGGCGGCGCGTAGACTGCAAATCCGTAGTCCATCGTGCTTGCCGATCTCGTCTTCAGCGCAATAATTTTGCCGGGACCACCCTGGCCCTCGTGGGCTACAGGACACTCCAGTGATCTCAAAAAAAACGTAAAGGCCCCCTGCGGCGGTAGCATGGGGGCATCGGTCGCGGGTGATCAGGCCGGCCGGTCTCGTCGTGGGATCAATGCTCCAAACGGGCGCGTGTTCCCACCAATTGATTCCGCGCCTTCCCTATAGTGGCGTCGAAAGCACCCTCGGAAGCGGGAGCCCCGGGCAGGCGCAATTCAAAGGAACGTTCTCCGCTCGGCTACGATTTCCAGCCACCCGCCGAGGTCTGACCGCTGGAGCCGCCAATGCGCTACTTCTTCGACATCGTAAGCTCACGAGGCCAAAAGCGAGATGAGGAGGGGGATGAGTTGGACGGACTGGAAACCGCTCGTAAGGAAGCATTCCTCACCCTTGCGGAGCTGGTTCGGTCCAACACTCTCGTTACGGACGGTGAGGCCACCCTTGAGGCCCGGGTGAGGGACGCAACCGGTAGAGCCTTATTTGTCGCCCGTATGAGGTTGGATTTGGTTTCCGAGTAAATGCGCGTCGACCTTGCATCTGTGCTCGCTAGGCGTCGCTACTCATTAGTGCGAGGCCACTCCATCCAGCTCGCGCCAAATCATCTGAGCCAAATTGCGTCCCTCGACAGGTTTCAGCATCACCGGCCCGTGCGCCTGGTCAAACGCCATAGTCTCGTCGAATGAGGTGATAATGACGAGCGGTAAACCGACTCGTCTCGTCCGAGCCATCAAGGCCAGCGAGACCCCGTGGGGGCTGTCTTTCCCCAACACCGGTTTATTGAGCCATGCCTGGTCAAGCCCGCCCACGGTACAAGTGAGACCGCGCTTCGGACGCCCCCGTCGCAGTCCGTTCTCGTTGACCCAGACGGGCCCGCATCCCATCCTCAGGCACCCACCAACCCCCGTGGCGCCCGACTTGGGATCGAAGTCCAGGACCGGGTCGATGATCGCAGCCGTCCCGGTCTCCGGATCGGCTACCACGTACTGGACGCTGCACGTGTGCTTCTCGAAGATCGGCTGCCCACAACAGCGCGAGGTTCCAATTCACCGCGCGACGCGGCAGTGGCCCACGCGTTCATGGTACACGTGCCGGCGCGGGGCTCCGTAGCGCGCCAGTCTCCTGTTCCGACCCGGTTCATGACGAGCGCAGCGCTCACGAATGCGCCTGCGGCCGGCACGGAGAGCGGCATTTCGAACTTGCCTTCGCGCTCGCCCATCGGCGTCTTCGCGCGTGCAGAACCCGAGCGTCGCGCTGCATCAGCGATGGGAGCCGGCCTCTCCGACGGCGCCCGCTGGGCGGACCGCGATATGCGCGCCGCCCAGGGCTGGCAGGTGCGCCTCGAACTCACGCTCCAGGGCGGCTCGGATGCGCTCGGCCTCGACGAGGCTCAGCCCGGGGTCGACCAGGGCCGTCGCTTGGAGGTTCAGCCTGTGGCCGAGCCAGCGCAGTTTCAGGTCATGCAGGCTTTGCACGCCGGGGACGTGCTCGGCGGCGTGGCGCGCGGTGGACACGAGGTCGGGCTCCACTCCGTCGATCATCCGTCGCACGACCGCGGCGGCCGACTGCCAGACGATGCCGAAGATCGCCAAAGTGATTAGCAGGCCGATGATCGGGTCGGCCAGCGGAAATCCAAGCCAGACGCCGGCGGCTCCGAGCACCACGGCGAGGCTCGTGAGCCCGTCCACGCGGGCGTGGTAGCCGTCCGCGACGAGCGCGGCGCTGTTGATGCGGCGCCCGACCCGGATGCGGAAAACGGCGACGGCTTCATTGCCGAGAAAGCCTGCCAAGCCTGCCGCAGCCACCCAGCCGAGCTGCCGGATCGGCTCGGGGTGGATCAGCTTGTTCGCAGCCTCGTAGCCGGCCAGCAGCGCGCTGGCGAAAATGATCAGGACGATGACGATGCCGGCCAGGTCCTCGACCTTGCCGTAACCATAGGCGAAGGTCGCCGTGGGCCGGCGGCGCACAAGGCGGAAGGCGATCCAGAGCGGGATCGCCGTGGTGGCGTCGGCGATGTTGTGGATGGTGTCCGCCAGCAGCGCCACCGAGCCCGAGGCCACGACCACCAGCACCTGCAGAAAGGCCGTGACCGCCAGGATCGCGAAGGACCATTTGATGGCCCAGATTCCTTGCGAGGTCGTGGCGATGGCGGGGTCGATCACGCCATGGGTATGGCCGTGGTCGTCATGGCCATGATGGTGTCCGTGGCCGTGACCATGGCCGTGATCGTGGTCATGGCCGAAGCCGAGCCAGCGCATCGCCTTGCCGAGCATCGGCGCCCTCACAGGTATTTGGTGATGGCGGTGACCTCGGCCAGCGCCTCCTTGGCCTTGCGGCCGCCCTGGCCGATAGCGTCCTCCAGGCAGTGGTCGATGTGGTCCTGGATGAGCTCGCGCTTGGCGTTGGCCACGGCCTTCTCGACCGCATGCAGCTGCTGGGCGAGGTCGAGGCAGGGGCGGCCCGCCTCGACCATGCCGATCACGGAGGCGAGGTGGCCCTGGGCCCGCTTGAGCCGGGCGATGATGTCGGGGTGGCTGGCGTGCATCATGCGCCGATACCTATCCCCCTGGAGGGGATACGACAAGGCAAGCGTGCGGGCCCGAGGGCTTGCGCCGTCAGTTGGCCTGCGGCTTGAGCACAATGATCTCGGCCGGGCCGCCGCGGGCGGGAGCGGCCACGAACAGCCGGTCGAGATCAGGCGAGAAGAGGGAGGTCCGCGCGCCGGGGGCCGTCCCGATCCTCGCAATCTCGCTGCCATCCTGATCCGCTCGGACGTCCACCACTCCCTCGCCGCAGCTGATGTAGATGCGTTGCCGGAGGGGATCGAAGAAGACATCGTCGGCGTCGCCGCAGGCCGCCGCGTGCCAGGCGATCCGGCCATTTGCGCCGTAGCGCAGCAGGGCAGCCGACTGGCGGGCTGCGACAGCTATCCCGGCTCCGTTCGACGCCAGGGCTAATGGAAAATTGGCCCTGAAGCGGCCAGTCATCCAGCTCGCCGCCTGCTTGCCTCCGTGCAGGTCCAGCACCGCGATCTCCTGGTGGTCGGGCAGGTTGACGAAGGCCCTTCCGGAGCTCGGCTCGATTTGGAAGCCCTCCGGATGGGCCTTCAGCGGCATGGTCGCGATCACCTTCCGGGAGGACGGGTCGATGACCGCGATAGCGCCGGACCCGTAGCCCACGAAGACCTGCCCGCGGCTGATCCGCACGTTGTCGGCATCGTCGCCGAGGTCGATGCGGGCGATCGCTTTCAGGGTGGCCCCGTCGAAGACGCGCACCGAGCCGTCCCTGGCGTTCGCGACCCACAGCGTCCGGGTGTCCGGATCCCAGCCGACGCCCTGGGGCTCGGCCAGGCCTTCGATCCGCTGGACGAGCCGGCCGGCTCGCAGGTCGACCACCCCGACAGTGTCGTTGCCAAGCTCGGCCACGAACAGTCGGCGGCCGTCGAGGTCGAGCGCGAGGTGGTCGATGCGGCCCTTCACGACGCCGAGCGGGATGCGCGCCTCGACTGTCAGGGCGGCGGCCGCGGCCGGCAGCGAAGCCCCGACCAGAACCGCCGCGAGCGCGATGCTCACTCTTGCTGCTGCCCACATCTGGCGACCTCGTCGGGGCTGTGCTGCTTCTGTGCGGCCATGACCTCCTTGCACTGGGGGGCTATGCCGGTCTTGGGCGCGCCGCCCGCCAGGCTCACCTTGTCCAGCGCGGCGCGAAGGCCGGTCGCGACCTTGCCGGCCGCGTCATTCGCCCAGAAGTGCATGAAGAACAGCCGCGGGTCGTCGGCCAGCATGTGGTTGTGCAGGGCGGTGACTTCGATCCCGTTGGCCCGCAGCGCCTTGAGCACGGGGTTCACCTGGTCCGCGGTCAGAACGAAGTCGCCGGTCGTCGCGACCTTCCCGTCCCCGGTCGGCTGCATGTTGATGGCGATGGCCGACCCCATGGCCTCCGGCACCTCCCTGCCGGCGTCCTTGACCGGCTCGCCCCGTGGGATGGAGAACTGGAGCACGCCGCCATTGGCCTTTCCGGTGCGCCCCAGCGCCTTCTCGATCGCAGGCTGGTCGATGTCCAGCGCCTCCACCGCGGCCGGCCCAGACGGGCCGAGCGGCGTCTTGCTCAGCGCCAATCCGTCATGCAGCAGCGTCGCCAGCTTCACCGGGTCGCCATGGCCGGACACGTGCATGTAGAGCGTGTACGGCTCGGCCCGCAGCAGGTGGTTGTGCACGGCCGTGATGGCGATGCCGCCCTCGCTCAACCGCTTCATCACCGGGTTGATTTCGTCTTGGGTGAGCACCAGGTCGCCCATCACCATGGCTTCGTCGCCCATAGGCCGGAACGCCAGCCAGGAGCCGAGCGCCAGGGCCGGCTTGAGGTCCACCCCGTCGAGGCGAACTTTCAGGTCTGAGCGGGGCAGGCCGATGCGATAGACCTCGCCCTGCATGGCGCCCTCGCGACCAAGCGCCTGGCCGACGGCCTTCCAGTTAGGGGGCCCGGCGAAGGCTGCGGTCGCGTCGAGGATCGACAGCGAGGCAAAGAGAGCGATGGAAGTTCGCATAACGGTTTCCTCCTGGTTGGCCCCCTACATTCCGCGCTAGCTGTCGGGGCGACACCGACTGGCTTTAGCTGCGCTTGGCGGGCTTCTGGAGCACTGGCGGCGCGCGAAGGTGATCCACTCGGCAATCCCCGGATGAGCGGCCAAGGTCGCCATCAAGGTCAGACACACGGCTCTCATCGGATCGCCCCCGCCAGGTACAGGGCCACCCCGGCGGCGGAGCAGGCCGCCAGCGTCGGGATCATCCCGACCTTGAACCGGAACATGGCCACGATCGCCGCGATGGAGAGCGCCAGCGCCCAC
>NZ_JBTAMK010000034.1:0-11908 GCF_054796215.1 Alsobacter sp. SYSU BS001988
CCCACAACTGCAGGGAGCAGTGACTTATACCGCGGATGGGCATTTCCACTTCATCACAGTGCCGGTTGATCTGCCCAAAATCGCGTCAGGCGACCGGCTGAAACCTACTCCAGAAGAAGCCCAGGCTATCGCCACTGGAGTGATCGCTTACACAGGGACTTACACCCTCGACGAAAGCACCAAGACTGTTCACCCGACTGTAGTATCGAGTACTTTTTCGAACATGGTTGGTTCGGATCAGAGTCGGGTCATCACGTCGGTTACGGCCGACGAATTGCGATTGACGAATCCAGGTGGATCGGGAGGTTTGATTCTCGAACTGGTGTTCAAGCGCGCGAAATGAAAGCGCCTCATTATCAATACGGCCTACAGAGTCCCATCCCGAGCCTTCCCCTCCGCGGTTGCGAACGCACGGCCGGACCAAACACATCCGCTGCGGGGCTTCTCGGACAGAACTGATTGATCCACTCTGCTCTTTTCGTCGCTCGGGTGCTGGTTCCAGCGGCTATGCAAAGCCGCGCTCCGGGATCAGCGCCTGCTCAGACCCAATCGTCAGCCAGCCTTGGCGCCCTTCGGCGGACGGCCCCTTTTCGCCTTCGGGGCGGGCGCCTCAACGTACGAAGTGCCGCGGAGAGCATCGGGTGACTAACCTGAGATGAACGAAGGAGCGGGATATGGCCGTCTGGTGCGACATCGTCATTGAGAACACCGGGCGGTACGGCGAAGTGGTGCTGGGGGTCGACCCTGTTTTGTGCCCGCGCCCGCCGTGGTGATCTGTAGAACGCCTCATGCACCTGCACATCGAACGCGAGGATATGGCTGCAGAAGTAAGCGAGAACCTCGTGCTCGACGAGACCGTCCCAGAAGTCTCGTGCGTGTTCCGGGCCGATTTGGCGTTCATAGTCGCCGGAATAGCCGTTCACCGGAAACACCGGGTGGTGGCCGACCACGACCTTGTGGCGCGCGTCGGAGTACTCGCGAAGCACCTGCCTCAGCTATATCGTCTCGACATGGCCTTCTCCGCCGAGAAGCCCATCGCATTGCTGAGGGGATCGAGTATCTCCACCTTGTCCCAGGCCGCGATCGACAGCGCTGGAAATCGCTGTCAAGTCATCGACCTGACCCTGCTCTTTGGACAGGTCCGCCTACAGTTCGTCGTATCGGGGTTTGGCGGTTCGAGGGCGTGGCCGCGCCCGCCGGCGTCGCTACGGCGCAAACGTTGTTGTCGATTCATTGGGCCGAGGCAACGCGTTGGCCCCGCTCTGGATCGGTCTCACGGGCCCGGAGCAACGACTGACGGTGATCATAGTTCCAGATGCGAGGCGGTCACCGCACACGTGGCAAGGTCCCGCTTTCGCCGCCAATCAGCCGTTCACCTTCGACCTGGCGATCCACACCGGCATGGGTCGTGGCGACGTGATCATGCGGACGTGGGCTGACGAGCGACGCTCCACGCTCAACGGATCGTCGCCCTGGGGCGCGGAGCGGCTGCCTTGGCCTGAAAGATGGAGCGTGGGGCACGGCCAAGCCGGCCCTCACGATCGGCCCTTCCGCGGCAAGTTTCCTGCCACGGCAATCAAGGCTATCGTCGACCTCTGATCTCTGCCGCATTGCCGCCCATACTCGGCCGAAGGCCGGTCGCCGCAAGAGATTACCACCAGGGCAACAACGACGTGCGCCGGCGTGGCGCAGGCGCCTGTGTCATGCAGGCGCTTTGCGACCTGGAGCGCCTGTGCCCAGTGGACCTCCTTTGCCTTCCATTTTGGGTTGATGAAGTCCGAGAAGAAGCGCATTTTCAGCACGGGGCGGAAATCCCCCTAAAAGACAACATTGCTGCCTTTACGGAGACGCGACATGGCTCATCCCCATATGGCGGCCGGTTCTGCTTGTGTTGTTCTTGTAACAGCGGCACTTGGAATCGGCTCAGTCGGTGCGCATGCGGATCAGAATGCGTTCCGCTGCCAATTATCTTTGTCCGATGAAACGGATCTCTCGACCAGCACCTGTCTTTACTTAACCGTCGACGAAACGGACTGGGATGAATACGGGGCCGCGCCCCGGATCGACCTCTACGAACCCGAGATCGAGTAGGAGGAGAGCGATGCTCCGGACAATCTTGTCAGCTTCGGCGATTGTGCTGTCCTCGTCGCTTAGCTTCGCGGCTGGCACCACCCTCTGTGCCGGCCCGGTCGTGATGATAGGGCCTGATGACACCGTGGGTCAGATCTGCCAGTTCAAGACCTTCGACGACAGCGAAGATGCGATTCACTACAGCCAAATCCCCGACCATGTCGGAACCCAGATCGGCGATCCCGAGAAGGACACCTACGCGCTGATGGCGGTGTCCGACCCGTAAAGGCTGCTCAGGGCTGGCCCGCCACCTGCATCCGAGAAGATCGGAGCGGCGCGGCACGATTGCGGGAAACTGGTCGTACGATGCGCCCATGGCGGCCAGGATCTCGTCATTGTGAAAACGCAAGGCGTCAAAACTCGGCAAACCAGCTTGCGCGTTTCCATGTCTCTGTATGATGAGTGAACATACGTTCATCAACCGGCTACGTCGGTACTCATCATGCCGCCCCGAGATGCGCTCGACACTACTGGTCTGTCCGTCAGGGATGCACAGTACGCCCTTGACCTCTTTCAGGCGCAGGCCGAGGTTTTCTATGAGGATCGGCCGAACTCCACGCTATGGGTGGCCTTCGACATGCGCCAGCTTCACGCCCGTCTACAGAGAAAACTGAGGGCAGCACGGGATCCGGCCTCAATAGCCACCCTCGTCGCCATGAGCGCCGAGCTGAACCGACGCGGCTTCTAAGCCGCCGCCTCCGAAACGTGATCTTTCACTTTTTGCGCCTTCATCGGCTCAGGCGGCGGGTAACGCCAGCCGTTCCGAAGCCGAGGGAGCAACGCATGCAAATTGACGAAGTCTCAAAGCCAAACCTGGCCGAGCGTGCTGGACCGGTCTTGTTAGTGGACGACAGCGCCGTCATGCGCAGGCTTGTAGGGGGCATTCTGTGGTCCTTGGGGTTGCACCACATCGAGATGGCCGAGAATGCGCAAGACGCCTTCGAGCGCATCAGGAGCGCCAAGTACGGGGCCGTGATCTGTGACGTCGTCATGGGCGACATCGACGGCCTTCAACTCGCAGCCATGTGCCACGAGGCGGGCATTCCAACGCCATTTATCATGATCACCGCCAGCTCTGACCCCGCCCTGGAAACTCGAGCACGGGGCAAGGTGGCTGGCTACTTGCTCAAGCCGTTTGGCCGAGAACAGGTTGCTGCGATCCTCGACCAGGCGCTGCCGCACTCGCCTTGGCAAAGTGCTGCGACGAAGGGCGCTTGAAATTCTATGTTCCTGGGCAATAGCTCTGCGGAGCATAGGAGCCAGGGATGACTGAGCATCCTCCAGCCACCCTTGATTTCGTCGCGGACATTGTCTCCGCGTACCTCGCCCATAACTCAGTTTCGCACGGCGAGATACCGGCGCTCATCGCCAGCGTGCACCGTGCGCTGACAACTGTGGCGGGCGGCCAAGCAGAGGTTTCTCAAGTCGAGCAAGCCGGCCGTTCCGATTAAGAGGTCAGTGACGCCGGACGCTATCATCTGTCTCGAAGACGGCCAGAGCTTCAAGTCTCTCAAGCGCCACTTGATGACCAAGTACGGCATGAGTCCGGCCGATTACCGAGCCAAGTGGGGGCTGCCGAACGACTACCCAATGGTGGCGCCGAACTATACCGCGGCGCGCTCTGAGCTGGCGAGGAGCATGGGCCTGGGTCGAAAACCCGCGCCGCCCGCGCCCGCCCCGAAAGCGAAGCGGGGCCGCCGGCCGAAAGCTGCCAAGGCAGCCTGAGCACACACACTCTTTGGGGGATTCAGCCGCAAGGGCAGGTCACCCAAGCCAAAGCGGCCTGGCTTGCAGCGGCGCTGGCTGCAGCTCGCCCGAAATCCGCGACGACCATCCTGAAGGATCTCTATTCGCCAAGCCCCTGTCGTCGAACCGGCCTCGCACCGACGGGCGCCGCACAAAAAAACCCCGCCTGGGCGGGGCTGAGGTGCCCTTGGGGTGCGCTCGGAGGGAACTGAGCACCCCACCTTAGCCTCGCTCGATCCGACGCCGCCATAGGCCGCCAGGTCTAGGAAGTGCGGCAAGCACAGGCACTCATCCGTTGGGACGGCCGAGTTGTGGCTAACCGGAGCTTGACCGTTGCGGGTTCGCCAGAATCAGGCGCACCGTCGAGCTATCGACGGAGGTCGCCATGCGCACCATCCACGCCGCCAAGCAGCCTCCTGTTTCAATTCGATTGCGCCGCCAGCCGTCCCTAGGCTGGGGCGAGGCTCACATGCGGGTCCTGCTCGCAGGCTTGTTGCTGATCGCGCTGGGATTGGCGTTGGGTGGGCTCAGCTGACCCGCAAAGCGCTTATGTGGGCTTGGCTGATGAGCCGGCCCGCTCGGCGCTTGCACCCTCGCGGGCGGCCCTGAGCGCGCGCAGGCGTTCGGTCTTTTCGCGCATTTGGGCTGACTCTTTGGCCAGTTGATCGAGCACGGCCTGGTCGGCGGCGCGGCGCTTTTCCGCCTTGCTCTCAAGGCGTTCAAGGATGGCTTGACCGTGTTTGCCCTTCCAACTGCTCATCCCACGCTCCGTCTGGTGAAAACGCGAACTTGGCATGAGAGTTGCGGCTCTGACGCGAGCGAGCGACACCACGGACACAATGGAGGCCACGCTGCACAAATCACGAACACTGCGATCTATGAAAACTGACGTGGATCAATTCACCGGGACAAAGGGAGAATCATTACATAATCCCAAGGTAAGGCGTCCCGTGCTCGCGAGGTGTGGCTCCGGATCAGCGCGACGCCACTCCGTCCAGTTCGCGCCCAATCATCTGAGCCAAGTCGCGTCCCTCTACAGGTTTCAGCATCACCGGCCCGTGGGCCTGGGCAAATTCAATAAACTCTTCGAATGCAGTGATGAAGAGGACGGGCAACCCAGTCCGTCTTGCCCGGGCCATCAAAGCCAGCGAAACCCCGTGGGGGCTGTCTTTCCCCAGCACCACATCCGTCACCAAGACATCAAAGGGCAGTGGGCCGTCCAGCAGCTCAATAGCCTCAAACGAGCTTCCAGTAGCCGTAACGTTGTAGCCCTTGCTGCCAAGGAACTTCTCGAAGGCGTAGCGGAGATGGGGGTCATCCTCGACGAGGAGGATAGAACGCGATGCTACCATTAGGCAGCTAGGCACACGTGGTCGCTAAAGGTCAAGCTGTCGGCTATTGCACCCGCTCGCGGCGCGCGATTCCGGCTATTTACATCAGCTCCTTGCGGCTGGGGTGGATCCACCCGGATCGTCGTCAGGCGACGCAAGGTCCAGAATAAGCTCGATCTGTCGGCGGGCTTCTTTGAGGAACTCTCGCACTTCCTCCAGGGTCTCTGCTTGGTCAACGCGGTCCAGCAAACTCAGGACCTCGTCGCCTAGGAATTGTATGCGCCCTTGAAGCGACTGCACGTCATCAAACATCGTCCTTTTCGCCCTCGGCCGGAGCGACTAGCGTTTCAATGAGTTGCCGCCGAGGGCGGTTCCCGCAAGTTACAAAGCGCGCACGTAATTTGGACACTTCGGCTTAAGCCAGTGCGGCGATCGTCCCGATCGATATGGGCTGTCCCGGCGCGTGGAGATAATGCCCTCGAAACCGAGCTTGCAGGCATGGCGAAGCAGGACCTCCCCGTCGTCCATCGCCTCTCCGAACGCAACGCCGTCGACGGGCTCAGCCTCGACCAACTTCCGCAGTTCGGCCCGGCGCTCGTCTAGCGGCGGGGGCGGAGATCCTGGCCATCCAACTCGAGGAGATCGAACGCCATCAGGATCGCATGGGTGGCGCCAGTCTTCGACCGCAGCGCGTGGAAGTCGTCACAGCCGTCCGGCAGCTGGATTACAGCCTCACCGTCCAGCACGCAGGAGTCACAGGGAAGCTCAAGGCACCTTGGGCGAAGCCGCATTGATTTCTTTGTAAGCCGGCGCATTCTCTCCGGGGCTCACTTTAATGAGCCTGGAGGATGGAGCCCAGGAGAGATCCATGCCTTCCAACAAGCCGCTCGTCCTCGTCGCCGAGGACAGCGCCATCATTGGGGATGCGCTGATCGACAACCTGGAAGAGGTCGGTTTCGCGGTCGCCGGGCCGTTCGACAGACACTGCGACGCGGAGGAGTGGCTACAAAGCGCTCAGCCCGACTGCGCCGTGCTCGACGCCAGGCTCAAGGATGGCGACTGCACGGCATTGGCCGCCGAGCTGGTCCGCCGCAACATTCCCGTGGTCGTGTTCTCCGGCTTCCAGCGGCAGGCGTGTCCCGTGCAGATCCCCGCGACGGTGTGGTTGGAGAAACCGGCGTCGCTCGAGGCTCTGGCCGCCGCCATCCGGGCGGTGACCGCGAAGGCTTCTTAGCCTCTCTGATCTGCACCGCACGATGTTGCATTGCAGCACTTGCCTCGCTGCGCCGCACACCCTAGCCTCCCGGGTGTGGCCAGCGATGGCCATAGCCCTCCTTGGGCGTTTCCTCCCTAGACTTGGGGCCGCTCTTCGGGGCGGCCCTCTTTATGTCCAGAGGCGCACAGTCCTACACGGGTAGTTCGCGGTTGCCTACACGGGTGGTTCGCGGTTGGCCACTCGGGGCAGTGGGGCGAATGGGAACCTTTCGACCCCGATTGCGTCGACCTCTGGCAGCTTGAGCTTGTTGAAGACCATTCGGGGCCGCAATGAGCGAAAACTCGGTCGAGACGCTCAGGGCGTTATGGGATGAGCTACACACTCGCCTGAAAGCGGAGAGCGCCGACTATCGGACCTTGCTCGCCCTAGAAGCGGACATGCGCACGAGGGATGGCGCTGAGACATCGCCCGCGCTGGTCGCAGGAGACGGGCGAGGGTCGGCCCTAGACCTCGCTGTTCGGGTGACCCGGGCCGACGCCGTCGAGCGGATCTTGCAGGTCAGGGGCGAGCCCCTCGCCACCGATGAGCTGATGGCCTTGCTGCCCGCCTTTGGCGCACCCACGGGATCACGGGGTTCTCTTTCGTCCAGCCTGTCGCAGGCGCCGCAATTCGTCAGCATCCGCTACGGCAACCGATGGTGCTGGTGGCTCGCTGGCCGACGAGTGCGGCCTGAAGGCGCACAAACGGACCAGCTCACACCGGGAACGACGCGGCCCAGCCGCTGGCGTCAGATGCGGTCCCGCCGCACGCACAAGTGAGCTTCACTCCGGGTCGGCGCGACGCACTGCACGCGCATACAGGCCAGCCGCCGCATCCAACAAAACTCTGTGGCTTGGAAGTTCGGGATGAAGCCGAATGAACTCAGCAACCCGTGCCCCAAACGCAGCGGGGTCCAGAGCACCATACTGCCCGACAAGTTCGCGAGCGATCGCCTGCGCCCATTCCGGAGCATCGTCAAAGCTTGATGGCATTGCACATCTCTGGGGGGCCTGATTATTAAACCACCTGTCTAACGGTCCCCCCGGCCTTTTTGTGCCATGCAGCGCGGGTTGCAAAGGCGTCTCCAAGCGCCGGGACAGCCGGTACACGTCGGGTCGGTCCCGAAGTGCCCGGGCTACATGCGCGATGGTGAGCGGTAACCAGCACCGGCGCGTAGGGGTTGTGGCAACCGACACGTAGGTCTGACACCGCCGGTGTCTTCGGCTTCCTGATGCCTTTCGCAGCGTCCGTCAGTGTGAGCCGGAGAGCCGGCTGCCCCCCGCCGCGAGCAGGTCGCGCGCCGATCAGGCCATGGCGGAGTTGGCGAAGGTCACAAAGCGCCTCTTAGAGCTGGAGCGCCGCCGAGCACGGCCGTGGTGGCGTCGGCTGGTCGGATGAGATCGCCCCTAAAGAAAGGCCGCCGCCAAGGCTGGGCCGGGACGGCGGCAAGTCAGATGAAGCGTAGGTTCTTTCATCCTACAGCTTTGGCGCTGTTCTGCAAATTTTCCCCTACTACAGCTGGAACGCCGCCGGTCTCGCCCGTGGTGGCGTCGGCTGGCCGGGTGAACCACCGGTCAGGCCATGAATGGCGGCGGCGATCGCGCCATCGCGCGCCGGCTTCTCCAACCACATGTCAGCGGCGAGTCCTGCCGCAGATCGGCCCGGTGTTCGGCGGCCAGCGCGTCGAGGCGCGCGACCTCGGCCTTCAGCGTCTCGATGTGGGCGGTCAGAGCAGCCCGATCGTCCGGTCGATAACCACCGGTCACATTGGACATTTGTAATGTGGTTCTGCGCCAGGTGAGCGCATTCTTTGTTCTTCTCTGCAGAAGGGGGACGTCATGCGCAATGAAGCCGCCGCATCCACCATCCTGTTCCCGACCGTAACTGAAGGTGCTGTCAGCGACACCGCAGTGGTGAGCGGGTTCTTCCCGGTCCTGCTTTACACAACAGTGGGCCTCGCCTTGAGCGTAGCCCTTCTCTTCAGCGGGCTCCTGACTGTGCCATTGGAGACTTGGTGACCTCTCCATCGGGAGGCGCTTCGCACGCCCCCGTCTAAGTCCGTTCTCCTGCCGCGCCAGCGACGGCCCTGGCTACGAGCTGATCCGGCGCGGCGTCCCACTCCGCAATTCGACAAGGAGCGGCGCGGGGGTTCGGCTGGTCTGTCCTGCCGAAAGAATTTCTCGCCGTATGACATTCGATACATCGGGCCCCACTCGGTGGCTGCATTAGTCGGACATCCGAAAAGGAGCGCCCCATGCGCCTCGAACTCGCCATTCCCGGAACGGCCGCCTCCCTGGGCGTCGTCATCGTCGCGCTTTCAGCCCTGGTGGGATCGCTCCTTCTCCTGCGGGTCACCCCATCGTCGGGGTTTGTCCCCCATACGGCTTGCCAACTGGCCAGCACCATCGATCTTGGAGCCGTGTGCTGGGCCCCTGAATGAGGGCAAGCCAGCTCAGCGCTCCGGCCGAGTGATGTCCCTGAAGGTATGGTGTCCTCCGGCCCTTGGGCTCGCCGAGTATGGAGGTCAGTACGTGACGCACGTCACACCGAGGCGTGTGTGGCTCGGTTAAGGTGATTGGCACGCCAGACACGCTGTCCTGACCCGGAGCTGGTCATGTCTCACAGATGGACCGAGCGCGACACGAGCAGCAACGAAACCATCCCGGATCCTCGCGATCCCTTCTTTCAGCGGGATCTCAGGCGCATGCGCTTTCGAGCCATCGCGCAGAGCCTGACCGCATCCACCGTCAGGGCGCGAATATGGGCCGCCGACCTGTTGGTGAGCAGCGGAGAGCGTCTGCGCCCTAGGCCAGCGCCCGATCGCGAACGCCCGGGTCCGCTCCGGTCCGTCTAGTCCTCTTGGGGGGCTCGATGACACCTTGGAGCGCTACTCATGGTCTTCGCCGAGTTTGTCGTGGGCGCGTTCGCGGCATGTAATGCAGCACGGATTGTGGCCTATGTTCCCCAAATCCTCAGGATCGTAAAAGATCCGGAGGGAGCCAAGGCCGTGTCCTTAGGGACCTGGGGCCTTTTCGCCGGATCCAATGTGACCACCGTCGCCTATGCGCTGACCATTGTGGAGGACCTGCGGATGGCGGCGGTGTTCTCTGTCAACGCGGCAGCATGCGTGACAATCTTTTGCCTGACCGTAGCCAGACGCAGACAGCGGGCGACTTCTGGCCGACGGTGCCGTAGCGACATCTGAGCTCGAACACGGGGCAGTCCGGTCGGATTTTTCCTGTGGCTCGTGCTCGATTGAGAGGCAGTGGTACGATTAGCTGAAGGTCGGGACGGCGCACCGCAAACCGTCTCAATGGCATTCGATCTACTCGAGTTGAATGGCGGGGATCTCCGCTCGTTGCCCCTGTCCGCGCGCGGAGCAGTTCGGCGGCGCCCCGGACTGGGGGAAACCATGGACGGGGTTGCCTATGTCAATGAGACCTAGGAGGACGGCGGGGCCCTGTTCCTCACGCTTGCGCAAGGGGTTTTCCAATAATTGGGACACCCCCGACTGATCGCGGTGGTCGTAGACCTGGTTAGAACCGAAGTGCCCGGGCTATGTGCGCCAGGGCTCTGCATGACCGATTAAACTGATATGTCCGGGCCGGATTGGGCCGGGCGACCGCTCAGAGGAACGATGAGCCCGCGTGTTCCTTGAACACGTTCGCTCCACGAATGCGGATGGCGGTCAGGGCAGAGATCGACCCGGAACAGGTCCAACCTCTATTTGCGGAGGGTCATTCGGAGGACGTGCCGCACTTGGCGACCTCATCCTTGCTGTGCGCGGCCTGGTTCGCGAGGACGTCCTTGCACCCCGGCGCCATGCTCTTCTTTGGCTCGGTGCCGGCGACCTTGACCTGATCGAGCGCGGCGCGCAGCCCCTGCACGACCTTGCCGGCGTCGTCGTTAGCCCAAAAATGCATGAAGAACATGCGCGGCTCGTCATCGAGCATGTGGTTATGCAAGGCAGTGACTTCGATGTGCGCCGCCCGCAGAACCTTCAGCACGGGGTTCACCTCGTCCGCGGTCAGAACGAAGTCCCCGGTAGTCGCTATCTTCCCGTCCCCGGTCGGCTGCATGTTGATGGCGATCGCCGACCCCATGGCCTCCGGCACCTCCATGCCAGCGTCCTTCACCGGATCGCCGCGCGGGATGGAGAACTGGAGCACGCCGCCATTGGCCTTGCCCGGGCGCCCCAGCGCCTTCTCGATCGCAGGCTGGTCGATGTCCAGCGCCTGCTCGGCTGCCGGCGCAGCGGGGCCGAGCGGCGTCTTACTCACGGCCAGGCCATCGTGCAGCAGCGTCGCCAGCTTCACCGGGTCGCCATGGCCAGACACGTGCATGTAGAGCGTGAACGGCTCGGACCGCAGCAGATGGTTGTGAACGGCCGTGATGGCGACGCCGCCGTCGCTGAGCCGCTTCATCACCGGATTGATCTCCTCCTGGGTCAGCACCAAGTCGCCCATCACCATGGCTTCGTCCCCCATGGGGCGGAACGCCAGCCAGGATCCCAGCGCCAGAGCCGGCTTGATCTCCACGCCGTCGAGGCGGACCTTGAGGTCCGACCGGGGCAGGCCGATGCGGTAGACCTCGCCTTGCATGGCGCCCTCGCGACCAAGCGCCTGGCCGACGGCCTTCCAGTCAGGGGGCGCGCTGAAGGCTGCGGTCGCGTCGAAGATCGCAAGCGAGGCGAAGAGAGCGATGGAAATGCGCATTAGGGTTTCCTCCTGGTTTCCCCCTACATGCCCCGCTAGCTGTGGCCAGCGGGGCGACACCGACTGGCTTTAGCTGCGCTTGGCGGACGTCTGGAGCACCCCTTCCTCATGGATGTCGAAGCCGGGCTCGCGGAGCTGGACGTTTTTCTCGGCCCGCCAGACCTCGTAGCAGCGCTCCTGCTCCGCCGGTCGCGTTAGGCAGAGCCGATCCTTCTGCTGGCGCCAGGACCCAGTCATCGGCTTTCCCATGGCGACGGAGTTCAGTCGGCCTCCACGTTCGAACACGTAGGCCCAATGCACCTCGTCGGTGAACTCCATGCCCGGAACAGCCCGGGCGATTTCGCCAGCGCCTAGCTTTCGGTACGGCTCCTGACCGCCCGCTCCGGCAACGAACAAGAGGCAACCGGCGACGGCCAACACCAGCGAGAAGAGCTGGCTCATGCGACAGTCCGGATCTCCACGCGATCCAAGCGCGTGATGCTGTCCGCCTTGGTCCATAGCGCCACCCGGCCCTCTACGCCGAAAGCCGCGTCATGGGCATTGACCACCTCCCGGCTCGCCGGATGAGCGGCCAGGGTCGCCATCAAGGCGAGACACTCGGCTCTCATCGCAGCGCCCCCGCGAAGTACAGCGCCACCCCGGCGGCGGAGCAGGCCGCCAGCGTCGGGATCATCCCGACCTTGAACCGGAACATGGCCACGATCGCCGCGATGGAGAGCGCCAGCGCCCAC
>NZ_JBTAMK010000035.1:0-10021 GCF_054796215.1 Alsobacter sp. SYSU BS001988
CGGCGAAATTGGCCGCCTTGTCGGCCTGCACCTGGGTGGCGACGCCGCCGCCGATCAAGGCGAGCCAGCGCTCGCCCGCCTCGCGCAGCTCGGCGGTTTCGGCCATAATGGCCTCGTGCGGCGCGGCGCCGATTCTGTTGTGGCCGATGCCGCCGGGACCGGCGGCCGGCGGCTCGTCCGGCCAGGGCTCGCCGCGCTCGGCCACAGCCACATAGGTCTCATAGGAGATGGGATGACGGCAGCACCAGGTCCACACGTCGCACGGATGCACCGGGGCGGAGCCCTTGAGGGCGCGCACGGCCTCGCCGTCGGTCCAGATCGCCACCGGCGACCACGGTCCGCCGCGGCGCGAGCGCATGCGATAGTAGCCCGGGCGGGGGTCGTTTTCGTGGAAAGTGTGTTCATTCATAGTCGATATCCTTTCTATCGACAATGATGCAATTTATATCGAAATTGATGGAATTGCAAGAATGCTGACGGGTGCTCAAATAAGAGCCGCTCGTGCATTGCTCGGGTGGTCAGCTTCCGATCTGAGTCGCTTGGCCGGGGTAAGTGTGCCAACCATTCAACGTCTGGAGCAGCACGATGGCTTGCCCCCCGGTAGAATTCAAACGATAGCAGCCATCCAAAAGGCGCTAGAATCTGCGGGCGTAGAGTTCATTGGCAGCGCAATGGAGAGCCCAGGTGTGAGGCGGCGTATAAACCCAAGCGTGAAGTAGCCTTGGCGCTGTGTTGCGGCAGTCCACTTTGCCGTTGATTTGCCCTTACGTGACGCGATTGAATCTTCTGTTCGCTAGTAGCCCTGCGCCCAATAAAGCGACAGCTTCATCTACCAGAGCCGGGACAAACGACGGCAGGCCACATCATCCCTGAATGGGCTGGGCCGCAAGCTGCCAGTCCTGATCGGGCTGGAGTGCCTGATGCGGGCCGCAGGACGCGGCCGCGACGACGCCTTGCGGGTCTTTATGCTGCTTCGTGGGGCGCTCGCCGCCCTGGCGGCTTGCCCGCCCGACGACACGACGCTGCGCCGCTGCCGCGACGCGACGCTGCCAAGAACCTGCCACGATGAGCGCGGCCAGCACATCGTCGCACCCAGGGGCTGGTCGACCGCGTCCTGGAAGCCATCGACGATGTCGCCCGCAAGCGCGGCCTGCAACCCCAGCCGCATGGGTCGTGGGGCCTCGCCCCGGCCCTGTGACTCTCCCATGCCGGCGCGGCCCGCCGCGCCAGCCCCGCCGCTAGTGAGCCGCAGGCGTCTACCGAGCTGTCGCCTGACGAAGCCGCCCAGGCCGTCCCGACCTCGCCCGCCGCGCCGTCGCCCTCGCCCCGCCGCGCCGGGCCTTTCTCGTCCGCCGATCGCGAGGGCTCGGACGCACTTCGCTCACATCCGGAATGAGTGGTGCACCAGCACGAACGCGCCAGTCCGAACAACGCTCGCCATTTGCCGATCACCGGCATGATGCGTCGCCATTTCGACCAAAGCCGCGTTGGCGAAGCCTTGAACGTCGGCGGCCCTGAACACCGTCGTTTCGCCCTGGACGCCGTCTGTGCGCCACCATTCGATCCGGACCGGAATGCCGTTGATCCGAATGTGCCGAATACGTCGAACCTGGTGATCATCATCGACCGGGAGGTCACGGAACATCGTGGGATCGCTGGGGGCTGACGTTATCTGGTTCATGAATCACCTGACCGAACCGACCCGCCTTCTTCTTTAAACGTTGGCGATGCGCAGTCGGTTCGGCAAGCCACCCTCTCGGCTCTCGATGACCCAATCCGCCCATATCAACCCATTCAGGCGCGCCGCCGTGACGGCCCGGGCGAGCCGCAAGGTCTCCTCCATGGAAATTGGCAAGGCATGATCAGCGGCGCTCAGACACGAGCGGGTCCCGCCCTTCTGAATTGGACCGCCGAAGGGCTCGCTAACCTTGATGCTGATGCATCTCAGTTGCAGGGGCGCGACTGATCGCTGCCGTGGCGTCGGGCCGTGCGGCGGCGATCGTCAGCCGCTCCGCCCAACGCGCATCGGCCCGCGCAGCGCCGCCGGTACGGCGCGCGCCAGCCGCCACGCCTTGCGCCACGGCCTGGCCGCGCTGCCGCTTTTCCCCGAGTAGGGCGGGGAGGGTGTGGCGGCGCATGCGCGGCTCCTGGGCTTGCCTGAGGCGGGTCTCGCGCGTCCCGGACCGGCGCCATCGGGTCATGCGGCGCAGGCCGCGACAGGCGGGCTATGCGGTCGGAGCGGGGCGGGGTCCCTTCCTGTACCGCTTACGCCGTGATGCCTAATGCGGCTCACGGGACATTGCCGTAACGTGACCGCCGAGCGTGCTCGACAGCGGTGGCGTCGCTTGGTCGACCTGGCGAAACCCGGTTGGCTACGCCGCATCTTTAAGCTTCACACGACAGCGGGGCGGCCATGGCCATCACAAGTTGGGCGATACAGCTCCAAAACGCGCAGCCCTCCGAAGTCAAGGCCTCGTCCTTCGACCTCGCCGTCGTCGACCGGGACTGGTTCGACGGCGCCGTGACGCGTTCCTATTCGCCGACCGAAGTCGCCACGATGGAGACGGCCGCCAACGGCGCGGGCCACCGCGACGTGTTGGCCTATATGAGCATCGGCCAGGCCTCGACCTGGCGAGACTATTGGAATCCCGCCTGGGATGCCGCGCCGCCCAGCTGGCTGGGCGCCAGCGATCCGAATTGGCCGGGGAGCTATTCGGTGCATTACTGGGAGAGCGGCTGGCAGAACTTGCTGTTTGGCTCGCCCGGCGCGTATATCGACCGTATCTTGGCCGCTGGCTTCAACGGCGTCTTCCTCGACACCGTCAGCATTTTCCACCAATACGACAATTACGCCTTCACGGATGGGTCGGGCGCCACTTCGGCGCAACGCATGGTCGATCTCGTGGCCCAGATCTCCCGTTACGCCAAGAGCGTCGATCCTCAATTCGAGGTCTTCGTCAACGGGGCGGAGGACTTGCTGCCGAACCCCACCTTCATGGCGGCGATCGACGGCATCAATAAAGAAAGCCTCTATTACGGCGTGCCCGGGCTGGGCGTCCCCAATGCGAGCGACATGGTCGCTTACAGCGCCGGGTTGCTCGACACGGCCTTCGAAGCCGGCAAATTGGTCCTCAATATCGAATATCTGAACGCTGAAGCCTCGATCACGGATGTGGTGACGCGCGACAGCGGAGCCCATGTCCTGCCTTATGTCACGCCCCAGCAGGGGCTCAACACGCTCGATTTCACCGGCTCTACGAGCGGCGACGTCATCACCGCCGGCGCCGGGCGCAACCACATCTATGGCCTGGCCGGCGATGATATGATTGTCGCCGGCGCGGGCGACGACTGGGTCTATGGCGGGGCGGGCGCCGATCGCCTCGACGGGGGAGCCGGCGATGACCTCCTGAATGGCGGCTCAGGCGCGGACCGTTTTCATTTTGGGCCCGGGGCAACCGGCAAGGACGTCATCACCGATTTCGAGCGCGCCGTCACGGGCGAGGTGATCGAGTTCAGCCACGGCCTGATCGCCGGCGTCAGCAAGTTCCAGAACCTGAAATCGCACATCACCGAGAACGCCTCGCATTGGGCGGTCATCCCCCTCGGCAACGGCGACAGCATCACCCTGCAGGGCGTCCGCAAGGCGGATTTGCAGGCCGACGATTTCGTCTTTCTCTAGCCAACCTCGGAGCGGCCGACGGCGCCGCCATCGTCGAGGCGGCCCGGGCCCGGGCCCGCGACTCCGATCTGCTGATCGTCTTTTTTCTTGGCGACGGCACCGGAGCCGATCTGCTGGCGCGGCGGGGGGCCAGGGCGACGCCATCCCGGCGCTCCTCATGACCGGCGCGGTGGGCAAGGCCGCCGCCCATCTCGGCGATGCGATCGACGGGTTGCGCGAGCCGTTCACCGCGGCCGAGCTGAAACGTCGGGTCGAAGCGGCGTTGCGCTGACGGCGTCATCGCCGGCCTTGCGAGGGCCAAAGCCTCAGTCTTGGCTGCGGCCTAGCCCTCGCCGCCAAGTCAGGCGGCTTGCATCGGGGCCGCGAAGGCGTCCAACGCCTTAGTGGGGCGCCGATCGGCGGGCCTTGATCGAGCCTTCAAGCGCGTCCAGCGCCTGTTGGATGCGGGCGAGGCGCTCCCGGCGGCTGAGATTGGGCCAATTGCGACGGTCGACCGGCGCGCCGAAGCCGCGCAGCTGGCGACAGAGCAGGGCGATGATCTCGTCATCGGCGAACCCGGCCTCCCAAGCTTCCTGCAACTCTTGCGACGGACGACAGGCCATGCGGCTCTCGCGCATTAAGGCCACGTCAGGGGCCTCCCGCGCACGGAAGGCCCCTGCGCCAGGCTGGAGGGGGTTCGGTTAAGACGCCAGCGCGCTCAATCGAGCACAGTGGTTGATGAATGTAAACAACAGAACGCAAGCGTGAGAGTTTCTATCCAACAAGGGGCAGGAAAGCGACCCTGAGGGCAGAAGCCACTGGCGGCCCGGCCGGCCTTGGCGATGGCCGTCCGGCGCGCTGACGGCCTCACGCGCCGCCTGTGCATAACCCCCGCTCTGGCGGCGTCCGCGGCTGCGAATCACTGAAAGCTAGGACAAAGTCGGTGTCGGAGTGCAAAACCTCGCCCGATCGGTTCGCCGACACGGGCCCCACAGGCTGTCCTCGCCAAGGACGGCCGCGATCGCCGGACAGGATCCGGCCCGTTGGAGGGAGCACTCATGAAGGCGAAATCACGCCGCAACCGTCCCGCCTGGGCGCCACCGCCCGAGCGCCGCGCCGCCGCCGCCAAGCCGCGCCGCGACGCCGGCGTCGCACCGCCGCGCCCCGCCCCCGGCGACCTCGGCGCAGCCCTCCAAGCGCTGCTGGCGCCGCTGCCGCTCCTGGCCGGCGAGAGCCAGGCCGAGTACGACGCCTTGCGCGACCGCATCTGGGCCCCACCACCATCACGCAGGCGATCTACGCTCAGGAGTTTCTCGACGAGGTCTGGCAAGTGCGCCGGTTGGGCCGCGCTCGCGTCGCGGTCATCGCGGCCGAGGCGCTGAGCCTGGTCGAGAGCCGTCTCTTCGCGGCGCTGGCCCCGGGCGAGGCCGATCCCGCCCGGCGCGCCGCGGCCGCCGCCACCCTGGCCGCCGCCTGGTGGCGGGGCGAGGCCGCCGCGGCCGCCCAGGTCGAGGCGCTGCTCGGCCCGGGCCGGCTCAGCCGCGCCGCTGTCGCCGGCCGCGCCATCGACGTCAAGCTGCCCGTCCTGATCGGGCTCGAGGGCCTGATGCGCGCCGCAGGGCGCGGCCGCGACGACGCCTTGCGGGTGTTCATGCTGCTGCGCGAGGCGCTCGCCGCCCCGGGCGCCTTGCCCGCGCCGGAGCCCGCCGCCGGCTCTGACGCAGGCGAGGTCTGACATGGCCAGCGCCAAGCGGATCGCCGCCAATCGCCGCAACGCGCAAAAAAGCACCGGCCCGCGCAGCGCCGCCGGCAAGGCCCGCGCCAGCCGCAACGCCCGCCGCCATGGCCTTGCCGGCGCGGCGCTCACCCCCGAGGAGGCCGACAAGGCGGCCCCGCTGGCCGACGCCCTGCGCGCCGAGGTTGAGGCTTCGTCCCACGTCGATGCGGCCGCCGCCGCCGCCGCCGTCTTCGCCGCCGCGGTGGTGCGCCGGCGCGCCGCCCAGGCGGCGCTCTGGGCCCGGCGCGAGAGCCGGACGGCCGCTGCCTCCTGCGGGCCCGGCGATCCCGACGCCGCCCCGCGCCCGCCGCCGGCGCCTGCGTCCGAGCGGCTGCTGCAGCGCTATGACACGGCCCTGCGCCGGGCCCGCGACGCCGCCTTGCGCCGCTTCCTGGCCGCGGCGCGCGACGCGGCCCGTGACGCAGCCAGCCCCGACGCGCCGCCCTGCGGCGTCTCCGCCGACCTTGCCCCGGACTCCGACGCCGGCCCGGCGCCGCACCCCGCCACCGCAACCGACGGCCCGCCCGGTGTGTGGCCGAGGCGCAGGAGGAAGTCATGAGCGGATCGTCGCAGCAGCCTACGCGCGCGCCTTGGAGCGAAGCCGAGCGCGCCGTCGCTCGGGCCAAGCTGGAGGAGCATCGCCGCGCCTGGGACGATTTCGGCCTGCAGCATGGCCGCGCCGCGCGCGACCATGACGCTGCGGCGCTGCGCCGGCTGAAGACTAACGCCGAGATCCTCGCCCTGCGACACGCCGAGGAGCGGCGCCTCTATCGCCTCGACGAGTTGGCTTCGCCGCAGCGGGACTTCCCCGAGGGCGCCGAGCGCGACCGGCTCATCGCCAATTATATGGAGGCGCTCGAGTCAATGGCCCGCAAGCGCGGCCTGACGCCGGCCACGGACGACGCCGCGCCCCCGTCGCCGTCGCCGTCGCCGACGCCGGCCGCCGGGCCCGCGCCGGGGAGCGCGGCCGCTGCGGCCCCGTCCTCGCCCCTGGCCGCCTGGCCCCCGTCGCCGAGCCCGGCCGCGGCCGCGCCGCCGGCCCTGTCGGCCTCTCCCCCGACCGCGGCCACCGAACCTGCGCAAGCCTCGCCGGTCCAGCCGCGGCCCGCCGCTCCAATCCAAACGGAGGCGACTGTCGGATCCCAGGCTCGGGATGCGCTGTCGTCTGCGCCGGCGCTCGCGCCGCCGGCCGCGCCAGCGATCGCCGCCGCGGCCCAGACGGCCTCCGCGCTTCCGCCCGCCGCCGACGCGGATGCGGCGCCTGCGCCTTCCGCCCCGTCCCGCGCTCCCCCGTCGGAGCTCGCGCCTGTCGCGCCCGCTTCGGCCGGGTCGGGCGGACCCCGCACTGGGTTCGCCAGATCTCGGGCATGGCCGGCCAGCGCCGGATGGGGGGCAGGGGACAAACATAGGAAAATAAGCGAAAAGCTTCGTCAGCGAGAAGCTTTTGCGAAACGAAGCCATGGACCGGCGGTCTCCGACAACCTTCTCTGGCGCGCTGAGAGAGTTTCCAAGACTCGGCAGCGGGGTTCGGTCCAAGGCCGACCAAAACGCTGCGCAAGGCCGCACCCAAGACGAAGCCTTATTGCGTCCCCATTCTGACCTATGATGGGTGGCTGAAGCTCAAGTTTTGCGGGTCGAGTACCATGGGAAAGCGGCGAAAAGCCAGGGCGGCGACGGCTGGCGATCATGCGGAAGGGTTCGATGCTCTGCGCGGCCGGGTGATGAGCCGCTATGGGTTCGGCCTTGCGGACGAGGTTTGGTCCCGTCTGCCACCCACGACCAAGGCCGGTTATCTCAAGGCGGCGCTTGGCGTAATCAGAGCGCTCGCACCCCTTGAAGGGTCTCCAGCTTCATAGGGCCGTCTCTAGCTGTTGTGGCGCTTCGTCCAGGATAGGCGGTGGTCGCCGGTCAGTGCTTCGACCCTCGGTCAACGGCCGGGATGGTGCTGGAAGTGGCCGTTCGCCCATGGGCTCGGTGCCTTGGCCCGGATTTAGGGGAGCGCCGCTGAGCCCCTACGGTCGCTTCGGCCTCAGTTGAAGCGTCGAACCCGTGCCGGTCGAGCAGCAACTGACCGGCAAATTGTTGGTGGAGGTGGTGGCGCATGTTCCGGTGACGGACGTCGATCGGCTGCAGACCGGCCTTTGCTCAGTGTTTTGACACCGCTGGGCGCAACCTGAACTGCGATTACGGTCATGTCGCAGGACAAACCGGCGGCGCCGATTCCACGGATGAACTCAGGGGCCTGACCGCTCCTGGCGCGCTCTGACATGAGCAACTCTTCTGTGGAGCGAACGCGACCGCACGGTCCGATCTTCGCCAAAGCTGCGGGCCGGGAGTGGCCGCGACGCGAACCACTCCATTAAAGCCGACGCAAATGGACCGCCCCGAAGCATTCGCGACTTAGCCCATTCCGATGCGCGTCGGGCTGGCCTCCCACAGGCCTGCCGTCGGCGGGGCGATGGAGCTGAGTGGCGTGTCGGCCGGCTCCCAAGCGTGGTCAGGGCGCCGTGAATAGACCCGCCGAGCCGATGCGGCTGTCCGCAGCGATGGATTTCGCGACCGCCTCCCGCGCGTTCAAGGGCGACCGCTTGCGGTCGAGCCGGCGTAGCGCCTGCTCCAACTCGGGCATGCGCCGGGGCGAACTCACCGCCACGATTTGGTCGGCGCCGAACGGGGCGCGGACCCGCAGCTTCAAGCGGTGCTGGCGCCCGCTCGCGATCGGCGGATCGGATCCCATCGGATAGAGCAGTTCAATCGTTCCGTCGCCGGCGACGTTGAACACCACCAACGCCTCATTCGCCAACTCGCCGATCTCGACTTCGACTCCGCTACCCTCGCGATGCAGCTGGTCGTCGGGAGAGATCCGCACCCCGAGCGGCGACGCCGGCGCGCGCTGTTTTAGCCAGCGCAGAAGCGCGGCTCGTTCGATCAGGATCGGCAGGTCGTTGCGGTCGATGGCGCGAACGATAACATCGCCGCCCGACAGCGCGTCGCCGGTCGCGGGGTCCCAGGCCAGGTCCGGATGAGCGCTGGGCTCCACCACCCGGAACGGGGCCTGCACAGAGAGCCCGGCGAAACGCTCCGCAACGCCGTCGAGCGACGCGACAAGCACCGCGTCAGCCTGCGTCCGTGTGCTGGCACCTAGCGTCTCACCGAAGTCGGACCGCGGCGAGGCCTCACCCCGGGAAGACCGGGCGGCGACGCCACTCACGACCGCCTCGGCGGGCGCGGCCCGGGAAGGAGCGGCGACGATGCGCTGACGCTGATCGGAGAGCTGGTAGGTCACACGCCGCGCATATTCGCACAACTCCGTTCCGGTGATCGTCCCGTCGCGGTCTAGGTCAGCTGCGCCTTGCAGGCCGCGGGCGACGGCGTAGCTCAAGGCTCCTCTCGGGCCTTTTCCGGGAATCTGGACTTCAGGAGCCTTGGATTGCTTGTCGCTCGCCGCCAGGACCATGGTCAATCGCAAATTGGCGAGCGACGCCGTCGCCTCTGCGCCGGTCGGAACCGGCTGGGGATCATCGGCCGCGGCCGTATTGCTGAGGCAGCGATAGAGCAGCGGGGGGCCGCGCGGATCGACCTCGCGCGCCACGCCCTCGCCGAAGCAGGCGTCCATGATAAGTACGACATGCGCGCCCTTGTTCTCCAGCTGAACGGCGTAGTGATAGAGCTCTTTATCGACGAGCCTTTCCACGTTCTGAAGGTGGTGCTTCGGGTCGTAATTCGGCAGGAGCAGCACCTGGTCCATGCCGTCCGACTCCAGTCCCGTCGGGCCCGCAAAGTGCCGGGCCCCATAGCCCGAAAAGGCGAGGAAGACCGTATCGGAGGCTTGGCTTCGTCTTACGAGATCCTGAAGCGCGGTCAGGATCAAGCGTCGCGTTGCTCCTGCATCGGTCACGACACGCACATCGCGGGCCCCGACCGCCTGAAGGCTGGCTTCGAGATCGCGAGCGTCCGCGGCCGCGCCTTTCAGGCGCGGGAGGATGCGGTAGGCGTCGACGCCGATCAGCAGTCCACGAACTTGGCCAGCCGGCTTGCCGGCTGCGGGTGCGACTGCGACGCCGAGCAGAATGAGGCAAGCAAGCGCGACTTTCATGACGAAATGCAACGGCCAACGGCCGTTCCTCAGGCGAGTCCGCCCGCGAGTAATGGCACGCCAGTGACGTCCGATCTGTGACGAAACATACATCTCTGCGGCTTAATAAATGCCCCATGGCCTTGCTCGATCGAGTCCGGTTGGCAGGCGCTCGGGCGATCGCCGTCCCATGGAGGGCGGTTGGCGCGCTGACCACGGGCGCATGGCGTTCGGTTTCCAAGCCGCAGACCCAGCCCCTTTCAGGCTGATCCGCATCTTTGTCTTCGATGTTTTGGGCGCGTCGCGACGTCTGGTGCATTCCTGCACACCGTGTCCGCGGCAAGGGCGCCAATCTGAACGCATAGCCAGCGAAGAGGTGACGAACATGGCTGCGCCCGACTTTGACGACGCGAAGCCGCTCGGCCCTGGAGCCATCAAGACCGCGCTTCGCGCCACCCGGCCCGCCCTCGCCACGGCCGTCGTTTTCAGTTTCTTCATCAACGTCCTGGCC
>NZ_JBTAMK010000037.1:0-4539 GCF_054796215.1 Alsobacter sp. SYSU BS001988
CACCACGCGCGGCGCCAGCGTGATGTTCTCACTAACCGAGAGATGCGGGAACAGATTGAAGCTCTGGAAGACGATGCCAACTTCTTGTCGGAGCTTGCGTAGGTTGGTCTTGGGGTCATTGACCTGAACCCCATCGATACGGATTGTGCCGGCCTGGATCGGCTCCAACCCGTTCAGGCAGCGAAGAAGCGTGCTTTTGCCTGAGCCTGATCGGCCAATCAACGCCACGACTTCGCCCTTTGCAACATCGAGGGAAATGTCCTTCAGCACCTCCAGCGTGCCGTAGTTCTTGCTGATGTTCTGGATCTCAACGAGCGGCATCGAGCTTCCGCTCCAGCGAGCGGCTCCACTGGGTAAGAGGGAAGCACAGGGCGAAGTAGATGCAGGCAACAGTAATATAGACGGCAAAAGGTTTGTAAGTTCCGGCAGCTGTGAGTTGGCCTTCACGCGTGAGCTCTACTAGCCCAATCGTCGCCGCAAGCGAGGTATTCTTGATCAATTGGACAAGAAAGCCCACCGTTGGAGGGATCGCAATTCGGACCGACTGAGGGACGATCACGTAGCGCAGTTGCTCCATCGTCGAAAGGCCAAGCGACGCGCCAGCCTCCCATTGCGTCTTGGCGATCGACACAAGAGCGCCTCGCCAAATCTCGCCCAAGAAAGCGCTGCCATAAATCGAGAAGGCCACCGCCGCCGCGAGCCACGGGTTGACCGAGATGCCAACGAGGGGCAGGCCGAAGAAGATCATGAAGAGCCAGACGAGCAGCGGCGTGCCCTGCACGATGTGGATATGCAACGCCACTAACCAGCGCAGAGGGGCTATGGGCGAAATACGAGCAATGGCGAACACCAGCCCGAGCAAAGCCGAGCCGGCGAAGGCCGTCGCGGTCAGGGCCAGCGTCCAGCGCGCCGCCGCGATCAGATACATAACATCGATATAGGAAAATGTGCGGATCATCGCCTGACGAACGCCCAATAGTAGACGCCCGCGAAAAGCCCGCGAAAGGCGAAAGCGAGCCCCAGGTAGAGCGCCCCGATCACGGCGTAGACCTCGAAGTCACGAAAGGTCCGCGATTGAACGATCGACGCAGCGTGGAACAGGTCCTCCACCGAGATCTGCGAGACGATGCTGGTGGCCAGCATCAGCAGCACGAACTGACTGGCAAGCGCCGGGAACATGGCTTGCAATGCCGGAAAAACCACGACGTAGCGGAACACCTGAAGGCCTGACAGTCCAAGCGAGTGCCCGGCCTCAATCTGCGCCCTCGGCACAGCTTCAAAACCTGCGCGAACGATCTCGGTCGTATACGCGCCGAGATTGATCACCAGTGCAATGATTGCCGCCGTCAGCCCGTCAAGCCGGATCCCAAAGCTGGGCAGGCCGAAAAAGATAAGAAAAAGCTGGACCAGCAGCGGCGTGTTGCGGATCACCTCCACATAGACGCTGACAACGCGCTTCAGCCAACTGGGCCCATAAACCCGGCCGGCGGCGCAGGCCACTCCAATGACGAGACCGCCCAGCATCGCAACAGCCGAGAGCAAGAGCGTGATCAGAACGCCGCCGAGGAGAGACTCCCAAGCCGCAAAGACATCCCGGAATTGAAGCCCGTATTTCATGGCGCAGGGTGCCGGCTGGCGAGCAGGAGCTCGGCCCCTTGCCTTAAGCACCTGGAGTGAGCGGGCGAAAGCCGTTCCATCGATCCCCCTTTACAAGGAGACTACGAGGCGTTCTTATTTGATGTCAATCTTCACATATGAACAGCATGGCCGGACCATCCGAACAAGAGAACGCGGACAAGATCGCCTATGCGGCGCCGGCGCTCGAGAAGGGGCTGGACATTCTCGAACTGCTGGCCGACGTCGGCGAGCCTCTCTCGACCCGCGCAATCGCCGAGCGGCTCAGTCGCTCACGCAGCGAGATTTTCCGGATGGTTTTCGTGCTTCAGCAACGGGGCTACCTTGTCCGGGAAGTCGGCACGGACAGGTTGGCTCTCTCCCGACGTCTTTTCGATCTCGGCATCAGGACGCCAGGCGGGCGCCAACTGACCTCAGTCGTCCTGCCCTTGATGGAGCGCTTCAGCGAAGAAACCGGACAGGCTGCACATTTAGTCGTTCTAAGCAGGGCCCAGACAGTTGTGATCGCGACGACATCGGGTCATCTCGACGCGACCGTGACCGTCCGCCTTGGCTATGGCCGCCCCGCCCTCCAAGCCAATTCTGGCCTCCTTATCCTCGCGTTCCAGTCAGAACCACGCCGACGCGTATTAATGCGCGACGGAAGCCCAGCAGAGCGGAAACAGCTAGAAGGAAAGGAATTTCTCAAGCTATTCGCCGAAATTCGAACTCTGGGTCATCGGGTCGCCCCGAGCCGAGACATTTTGGCCGTGACTGATATAGCTTGTCCTATCATCGGGCCTTCCGGCCATGCGGAGGCAGCGATTTTGGTGCCTTCCTTGCAACGACACCGGTCTACCTCGAATGAGGAAGAAGTCTTGGGTTCGCTCAAGCTCACCTGCGTCGAAGCCGGAGCCCAGCTAGCGCCTTAATCCGCCGAACGCCGTCCGAGTGAAAAACGCGCAATCGACGTTCCCTGAAGAGCGTTGAAGACCGTAGGCAACGATCTTACCGGTGCCAACTTGTTGGCCGGCATGGAGCGGTGCCTTCCGAAGCTACACGGATGAGTGCTCGGCAGGTCTCGTTTCTCCAGTGAAAACAGTGACAGGGTGGCGCGCCGCACCGCGTTCACTTGCCTACTGCACGACAACGCCACAGCGGCTGGCTAATTCTCGCGAGGCCTAGGTTGTGCGCTTTGCAAATTGCTCGGCGCTCATGACTTCGATACCGACGAAGGGCTGATCGCCTTCCACCCAAGCGTCGTGCCCGGGCGGTATGGTGTAGGACATCCCGGGTTCGAGCGAGGTCTCGGAACCGTCATCCAGACGGATCCGGAGGCGGCCTGAGACAACATGGCCCATATGGGATAGCTGGCAACTCGGCGTGCCTGCTACGGGCTTGATGCACTCTGACCATCGCCATCCGGGCTGGAAACGAAATCGCCCTATCGTGCAGTCGTGGAGTCGAACGATCTCGACATCGGTGAGGTTAGGCGTCCTCCGCTCGTCAGGGGCATCGTGTGAACGCGTCTCTAGTCGGCTCACTTTGATAGGTTCTGACATGCGACCCTCCCGCCTGATTTTTAGGAGTTAGCAGCGATCAAGATACGCCCATTAGCACCGAAGTCATCACCCAGAATGGGTGCGCGAAAGTGGGTTGGGGTGAATTCGGCCGGAACTTCGTTTTCCCCCTCTTGAGTCGGTCATGGCGTGCGCGCTCCTACCGCTTCCTGACGCCCCGACATGGATGGCCAAATCAGGCCGGTGTGCGGTCCCCATTGATTTGATGAATTTGCGGCCGTTTGTCTCAAAAAGTCAGAGACCATGGTAAGCTGAGCATTCCCGGCTAATGCACCAGGGCCCATCAACGTGACCGGAACAGGAGCACTGGCATGAAATACGTCATCAGTTGGAACGAGCGGCCTCAGGGGTCGGCCCTAGAATATGAGCGGGCGCAGAAGCGTATCCTCGAAGTCTTCACGCAGTGGGAGCCACCCGAGAACTTCAAGATCGAAATGTTCGTGATCCGGGTTGGGGATTGGGGCGGATACATGCTGATGGATTGCGACGACCCCTTGGCCGTGCACAAGTTCTGCTCGATGCTGCCCGCCTTTGAATTCCAGGCGCGACCAGTCGTGCCGGTCATGGACGCAGTCCGGGTTGAACTCGAGGCCATCGCCTTCCGGGACGGGCTTCAGCCTAGTGGGACAGGACGACCAACTGTCTAGCCGGCGCGCCAGAGATGACATCGATGGATGTCTCACGCGCGACCGAACGCGTCACGCGTGAGTCCCGGAGCATCGGGCTCAACACGTCCAGCAATACGGCTCCAACTGTCCGCGCTATGCTGTCTCGCAAACACGTGGGTGAGGAGGCCAGTGGTGAGCGCTCGATGTCCGATGTCCTGATAAGGCCGATGGTCGTGTCAGCCTTAACCGTGGCCGCGGTCGACCTGGAACGCTGATTGGCACGGAGCCTGGGCCGCGATAGCGGAAGCTCGGGGGACGGCCGATTACAAGGCGCCTGCGCTGTTCCTGATTTGCTTGACCGTCTAGGTGCGTCGGAGGTCGGTACCTGGGCCCTAAGCTGACCTGAGATGCCCCATCGTCCGGCGATCGACCGCCCCAACTTCCAAATCATCATTGTCTTGAACCGATTGCCCTGATTTTGTCTCCGGCGAGAGCGCCTTAGTCAGGCCTCCGCCGATAGCCTGGACAGCTATAGGTGCTGGACCTGCGATTGGCGCCATTGGCATGATTGGCATGGACGTCCGGAAGAACATGGGCTCGGGCGGACTATCTCTGCCGCCGAGGTGTGTTCGAATGCGTAAGGCCGTCCATCCCACTCCGGAGGAGATCTCCGCGATCAAGGCTGAATGGAAGCGGTTCCTGGACTGGAAGGAGCGGCAACCGGATCCAAGGCTCAG
>NZ_JBTAMK010000038.1:0-4513 GCF_054796215.1 Alsobacter sp. SYSU BS001988
ATGCCGAGGGCAACGTGGAGCGAGTAGCGGCACGCGCACGATGGGCAGCAGGGGCGGACGCAGCGGTCAGCGGGACGAGCAGGGCTTCATCTCTGGATTTGTCTTATGACCATGCCAGGACAGAAGAACCTGCCCAAATCCGCCTTTGGACCAAGAACCGGAACGGTCGATAAGACGCCAGTGTCTCGCCTTCAGTGCCCGGTAGTCCGGCGATGCTGTCTAGCGACGGAACGCACAATTCTCGACGCTAGCAGCGAAACCCTGATCCCAGGCTACCGCTAAAACAGGCCGTCTGGGTCAGATACCGGCTTCGCGAGGGCGAGGCCGATCCCCAAGGTGATCATCACGCCGCCCGAAACCTGTCGCAGGCGGCGGATCGTTCTTGGACGCGCCGCTGCACCCTCTCGGATGCCGCTTGCCGCGTACGCCACTGCGATGTCGGCAAGCGTGTTTAGGGCCACTGAGAGAAAACCGAGCACCACGAATTGCAAGGCGACGCTCCCTGCGGTCGGGTTCACGAACTGAGGTATGAAGGCCAGGAAAAAAGCCGCTGTCTTTGGGTTCAGCGCCTCAACCATTATGCCATCTCGAAAAGCACGCCGCGTGCCCATTGGCGGATTTGCAGGAACGCCAGCCATAGCAAGGGCGGCGTTGCGACGGGCTGCTTGGAAGGTGTGAAAGCCAATCCAGACGAGGTAGGCGGCCCCGATCAGCTTGAGTGCGGTGAAGAGTTCGGCGCTCGCGAGCACGAGCGCCGAAACGCCCAGGCTGCCAGCCACAACGTGGGCCATGCCGCCAATCCCGGTGCCGAAGCTGGAGGCGATACCCTCTGCACGACCCCCTGCAAGAGTACGCGCGGCGACGTAGAAGATGCCCGGTCCGGGCGTAATTGCGAGGAGGAGGGCCGCGACGGAGTAGAGCGCGATCTGAGTTAGGTCAGGCATGGCACAAAAATCTACGTCAGGCGGGGATGAGTGCAGCCGCTTCGCGGTCGGAGACACGCTCGCTCGCCGCAAGGCCCGCAATTACACCTGCACGATCAGCATCATTCCGGTTCTGGCTCATCTTGCGCTTGCCCTCCAAGCGAGTGATGCGCATGCGCAGCCCCACGATACCTCGTAGCTGGGACGCGATGAAGTCGGCGGGTGCGTCGCCCACCTTCCATGCTGTTGGTCTATCCCTCTCATGCAGGTGAGTGAGCCGGGTCACCACGTCGAGCAGCCGATCAGCATCCTGGAAGAACTCAACTGGACCTTGCGCATGGACTGCGACGTAGTTCCAAGTCGGGACAACCTTCCCTGTTTCCTGCTTCGTCGCATACCAAGCGGGCGTCACGTATGCGTCAGGTCCCATAAAGATTGCGAGACCTTCTCCGACCGGCGTGACGCGCCACTGCGGGTTTGCCTTGGCGAGGTGCCCGTAGATCACGCCGTGCTCGCCCTCGGCCCCGTCGATGAAGAGGGGCAGCGGCGTGACCAGCGGCCCGTCTGCCGTGGCGGTGATAAAGTTCGCCAGCCGTGCCGCCTGCATCGTTGCCAGCAGGTTGCCACGATCTTCGTCCCGAAAGGCGGGAGGCGTGTACATAGGGATGCTCCTTGTCTCGCCGGAAGAATTGGCGTCAATCTGGCCCGGAAGGAACGTCCAGTTTCGTGAGATTAGGGTGGGCCAGTTGATCGACGAGGGCGTCGCGCGACGAATGATTCGAGCGATTAAGGAGCAGATTCACGCCGGGGCGTATCAGCCCGGCGACAAGCTGCCCTCCACGCGCTCTTTCGCCACAGAATGGGGGGCGTCGCGCACGACGGTGACCTCCGCCTTCGGCCAACTCATTGCAGAGGGCTACATAGTCACCCGGCCAGGGGCACGTGCAGTGGTCGCTGAAGGTCTCGGGGCGACGAAGATTGCAGCAGGCGCTGCACGTGCAGAGCCTCCTCGTCTCTCGACTTTTGCCCGGCGTCTTCTTGCGCTCGCAGCACCCACCCCGACGCAGGCGCACCGCATCGCCGATTTTCGCTACGGCGACCTCTCGGCCTCAGACTTCCCGGTGCTGGCTTGGCGGCGCGCTCTGAATGCAACCACCCTGAGGCGCGCGGCGCGGCTGCGCTATGACGATCCACAAGGCTCGATTGCACTGCGGACGGCGGCCCAAGGATACCTGTGGCGGGCGCGGGGTATCCGCTGCACGCCCGAGGACATTGTCATCGTCAACGGCTCCCAGCAGGGGCTCGATCTGTGCGCGCGGCTGCTGCTCGACCCTGGCGACGCATTTGTCATCGAGAACCCCGGCTATGTGCTCGCCCGCAACGTATTCCTGGCAGTGGGCGGGGTTGCGTCACCAACTCCTGTAGACAGGGAAGGGCTAAGGACGGAGGATTTGCCTACAGCCCGCCTAGCCTATGTGACGCCCTCGCACCAGTATCCGCTTGGCAGCGTTTTGTCGGCCACGCGCCGACGAGCCCTGGTGGAGTGGGCTACCCGCAATGACGCTCAGGTCGTGGAGGATGATTATGACGGCGAGTATCGTCACGATCTTTCGCCCATCCCGCCTGTTCACACTATCGCACCCGACCGCGTGATTTACGTCGGCACGTTCTCGAAGACGCTCTCGCCGACCTTGCGCCTCGGCTATCTCGTTGTTCCCCCGGCACTCCGGCGACCATTCGCCGAAGCGAAGCGGCTCACGGACCGACATACTCCACTCCCGGAACAGGATGCCCTGGCCAATTTCTTGAACAGCGGCGCTTACGAACGCCACGTCCGCAGCATCCGTAAACGTAATGCTGAACGTCGAACGGTGCTGCTGAAGGCGCTAAAAAACGAACTCGGCTCAACGGTGACCATCGTGGGAGCGGAAACCGGGCTCCACGTCGTTGCTTGGCTCAAGGGGGTAGCCGCCGAAAGGGAGCCCGACCTGATTGAGGCAGCGCACGCTGCCGGGATCGGTCTTTACCCCATCTCGCCCTTATATGAGCCAAGTGGGCCAAGGCCGACTGAGGTGGGGCTCGTTCTTGGCTACTCTGGGCTGGAAACCGACGTGATCAGGCGAGGCGCGCGGGCGCTGGCAACCATTGTCGCCGAGCATCGCTAAAGAGAGCTACAATCCCAAGGGCAACCGAACCGACCCGTTCCTGGCCGCAACCTTGGTTTCCGCCGTTGTGGGGAAGTTGGGCATGCCCTTCTCCTCAACCGTTGCCTTCTCACCCTCGTTCTGGATCATCCGGGAGGGCTCCTGGGGAGGGTGCGATGCCCGACGCCCTTATTCACGCCTCCCTGTAGCACGCTCAATTTTGTCGCCTCAATCCCGCGTCTTGGCGGAAAGGCGGTTTCGATTGAGGGGCTGTCAGAGTAGCGAAATTGGCGACCGCCTCCCCTACTCTGTCGGCAATCTCTCGCTTCAGGGTAGATGGCAGGTGCCAGTAGTGAGCTTCATTGACCTGCGGCGAGTTGCCGAGAACCTTGCCCATCGCTGCCGGACTGTACCCGAGCGCTGCCCCTACGCTGTTCCAACTCCTTCGGAGATCGTGCAGCGTGACCCGATCCCTCCCCTGATCCAGTCCAGCCTCGCGTCGGATCAGGTGCCAAGCAGCGTCCACGCTTTCGATATGGCCGCTGGCCGATGCAGGGGTTGGGAACAGCCACTTTGAAGCACAAGGCATTCTAGCAATCAGCTTGGCCAGCGGATCGCTGATGTGGATGCTGATTGCACCATCCATGTGGTCGGTCTTGTGCTCAGTTAACAGGATCATCCGCCTTTCCAGATAGACGCTTTCCCAGCGGAGCCGAAGCGCCTCTGACTTTCGCAGAGGAGCGAGCATCAGAAATTCTATCGCCCAAAGCGCCACATTCCGAATGGCACCCTGGTGCCTATGGCTCTCGATGGCGAGCCACAGCCGACAATATTCATCAGGCGCGAGGACACGACCGCGCCGTGGCCTGGGCGTCCCCGTTTCTATGACGAATGGGTTTTTTCCGTCACCGACCATCTCGCGACGCTCCCCCCACCCCCAGATCGCTCGTGCCCAGCTAATCATCTTGACCTTGAAATTCGACGTGTTCCTCCCCCGGTCGAAGACCTGCTGCACATGGCCCCGTGTGAGTTCCGACAAGCGCATCGACCCGAAGTGACGGCGAATGTGTAGGCGCGCAAAGCGGCTCACTTCCTTGAATGATCCGGGCTTATGGTGGTCTTCTGCCCACGCGAGGTAGCGGTCGATTACCTCGTCAAAGGTGCGTGTATCCGCTCGCCGCCGCTGCCGTTCTTGCGCCGGGTCACGTCCTTCGCTGATCTGCCCGAGGAACACCCGCGCCCGCCTTCGAGCCTCGTCCGCGTTGATCACCCCGAGAGCCCCTAGCCGAAACTCGCGTTGACGTTTGTCCCGACTTCGATAGCGAAGAATGAACTGGACCTTCCCACTCGGGTAGACGACCACGCCGAAGCCGCCCAAGAGCGTGTCCCAGCTTCGCCCCGTGGGGAGTTTGCGGATTGCGGTATCCGTCAGTTTGAACCTGCGTA
>NZ_JBTAMK010000039.1:0-4295 GCF_054796215.1 Alsobacter sp. SYSU BS001988
TTCGTTTGTGGGTCTCCCAGGTCGTCGCTGAGGCGGAGGCGCGTGCCGCCTTACGGCCGCATCGCAAAAACCAGTTGCAAAAGCTGGGGGTCGGGCGAGGCTCAATCTGACGAGTTTTAGGAGGGGACTGCATGCGCATTGGGGTCGCACGGGTCAGCACACAGGGACAGGATCACACGCTCCAGATGGACGCCCTCAAGGCGGCTGGATGCGAGCGCATCTTCACCGAGACGGTGAGCGGGATGCGCAAAGATCGTCCCGAGCTTCGGGCTGCGCTGGACTTCGCCCGCGAGGGTGATGTGATCGTGGTTTACAGCCTGTCGCGGCTCGCCCGCTCGGTCAGCAACCTCCTCGGCATCGGTGACGAACTTCAACGGCGGAAGATCGGGCTTAAGTCCCTGACCGAGGCAATCGACACGACCAGCCCGGCCGGGCGCTTTGTGTTCACCCTCTTGGGGGCGCTCGGGCAGATGGAAGTCGAACTCCTGAGGGAGCGGACGAAGGCGGGACTTCAGGCCGCCCGCGCCAGGGGCCGGGTCGGAGGCCGCCCGAAGGCTCTCGACCCAACCAAGCTCATGGTGGCCAAGACGCTCCTGGCCGATGGGGTGCTGAGCGTGGCGGAGATCGCCGAGCACATTGGCGTCGCGCCCTCGACCCTGTACCGGGCCTTGCCGGGTGGCCGTAGCGCCCTGGCGGCTTAGCCAACAGGCCACACCCTGGGGCTGTCACGGGGAGCATATTGCCGCCTCGGAGAGGGCTGGGAGATCTAGGTTCCGGCCAGCATTCTTGGGTGCGGCTACTCAATGAGCGAAGCGGCCCGGATTGCTCCGGGCCGCCACTTTCCATCAGCCCTTCATGGCGTGCGCAAACTTTTGCTCGTCACACAGTCTTGCCGCCATTTCTACCTTCAAGAGGGGGAACAGGGCGTTGAACTTTTGAGAGTCCCGGAGCCTCTTGAACTTCACCCTGACGAAGTGGTGGTTCGCCTCAATCCGCCAAGTGTCTTTATAATCTGTAACAACCGATGCGACCTCGATCATTGCCGAGGTGACTTCACCCAACTCCTTTGATCTGCCGAGAACGAGCATCATAGAACGGTACTTAAACATGATTTCCTTCTAATATCTGGCCCTCACTATTGAGGAGCACGGCCAAACGCCGATGTCCTCACCATACCTAGTGGCCATCCTCGGGGTCAAAATTCTTGTGGCGGTCGCGGTCGATTTTCCGGGCTGAAGTCGCTCCTTTCCGCCGTTGATCGCGGATTCACGGAGCCGAGCCCTTTGGCCGAGGTCGCCTACATGGTGGCGCGGTCAACGATCTTGGGGTGCGACGTGAAGCGGCCCGGACGGAGGTCATCCGGGCCGCCATTCTCTCACTTGAGCCTGCCGCGCCTGCTCAGGCTCTTCATGATCTCCTTAATCTCTCGGCGTCGTTCAGCGGGACTGTGGGCGTAGACGGCCTCTTGGTGCAGCCGAACTCGGATCTCGCCATCGTCCAGCCCTGCTGCCTTAAAGGCTGCTCCGAGCTTAAAGAAGCCGACGTGCCCCATGCCGGGCGGGGTGGAACGCCACGTCTCGACAGCCTTGCTGACGGCCGCTTCGCGCCGGTTCACGCCAGCATCGGCCTTGAGGGTGATGAGGGCGGATCGCAGTTCGGCCGCCTTCGAGGACTGGGCGGCGGCCATCATCTCCGGGAACAGCGGCGGCTTTGTCTGCCGGATGTTCTCACTTGCCATGGTCACCGGCACCGGTTCGGGTTCAGGCAGGAGCGGCAGGATGCAGTTCTCGATCCACTCGATGATGTCGAGCGGGCCGCGCTCGGGGGCATCCTCGCCGGAGTCCTTGAAGAAAGAGTCGGCCGGATTACGGGCCTGACAGGGCAAGTAGAACAGGCTCGCCGCGTTGAACTTCGACTCGTCGAACCCATGTCGGCGAGGGTTCTTGAGGCCAGTCCTCTTGTCCAGTTGGAGCTTGCCCCAGAACCCCGCGCCGTTCAGCACCCGCTCGATCTGGCGCATGATCAATGCGTGAACGTCAATGCTGAGCGCCAGCGTCGTCGGGATGAAGGCCCGCCAACGCGGCTTCTCCGGCGTGTGGCTGGCCGTGTTCCAGACCACGATGCGCAGATACGGGAAGAAGCCCGCAAACGCCTCCGGGGTGAGGTCGCCTCCGTCGTTGTCCAGCCAGATCCCGCGCAGATGCGTGACATTGTCCAGCCCGCGTGAAGTCGCCGCTGCCTTGTCGGGATCGAAGTGGGCGGGCGAGAAGACGCCCGCGTCCTCCTTGGCCACCACGCGGCCATGCAGATCCCGGAGGGCCGCGATGAAGGAGGCGTCGTCCTCGTAATCCACGTGGTCGGGCTCGTTGTCGTAAATGGAGCCGAAGAGCGATCCGCTCGTGTGGGGCGTGACGGAATCACTTCTAAGAGAGGTGTTTTCGTCACGCGTGAACTCGCGCATTTCCTCCCGCACATGCCGGGCCAGGAACGGATAGCGGCCCACCACCAGGGAGGTCCCATTGATCAGGTCCACCTGGGCGAGCAGCTTGCGCTTCTCGCTGTCGCGATGGGCCTTGGCCTTTTCCGCGTTGCTGGCGTGGAGCCGCTTGCGGCCCTGCTTGCCCTTGCGGGGCAGAAGGCCCAGCCCCGGCAATGGCTCGACCTGGGCTCCAGGGAAGAGCGCCGCCAGCCAGTCGGCCGTGTCGTGGTCCATGACCACGATGCGCTTTGGCGTTGTGTCCAACGGATTCCTGATCGAGCACCGCATGACGGCCTGATAGACCGCCGTCCTATAATGGGCGGTCCGGACCTGATCCCCATCGATCCCGTGCGCCTCCATGAAGCCGAAGTGCGCCGGAGGTGGGTTCAACGCCGACAAGACCACCACGCCGTGCAGGTGCTGGTAGCTATTCAGCCCATGCGGCGTGTTGGGCAACCGCTCCGCATGATCCGGGAAGAAGGTGGCGGGCACATCCTTGTTGCCCATCCAGGCGAAGGGCTCGCCCTTGAACAGGTCCAGCACCGCACCCTTAATCTGGTCCAGGACCTTGGCCTGCCCGCCGTCGGCGTTCTCAGCCGACTTGTCTCGGTACCGCTTCGACCAGGGCTCTTCGCCCGCGTAATAGATGGTGATCAGGCCGCCGTTCTCGTGCTCCTGATAGCGCAGATGCCGATTAAGGCCCTTTACCGGATTGAAGCTGACGCCCTTCGCCATGAAGAGCCGGTAAAACATGGTGTCCTCAAAACAGGCCGAGGCCACGACGGTCCGCTTGAAGCCATCGAAGATGGAGGGCCTCAGCAACGAGTAGGTGCGCAGCGATCCTCCGCCTTTGCTCCCCACCAGCCGCCCGAACTGGCCCTGGTCGGCGAACACGTCCCAATCGGCCGAGGCGACACGGTGAGCGACGGGACCGAGGACCTTCAGAAGGTCATCGCCATTCACGTTCTGGGCGATCTTCTTGACGGTCATCAGTCGTCCTCCCCGCCAAGAGCCGTCAAATCCTCGTTGGCCAGCAGCGTTCCGTAAGCCGCCCCGCCGGGGATCAGAGTGAGGTAGGGGGTAAGCAGATGATGCGTGTCGTGGAGGTTCAAATCCTCGAACACATCGACCGGAGGCACTTCATCCATGAGGAGCACCCAGTCGCGCTTCCGCTCGAAGTACGGCGTCCTAAAGAACGCCGCATGGGTGATGAAGAGCACCTCGCCCCGCTCCGGCTCGGCAGCGCGGAAGTACTCCACAATCTCCGCCACAACCGACTTGTCGTTCGGCACGGTCTCGCCATGAAGAGCCCTGACCTTATAGGCCGGGTTCAACGGTTGAATCTCGTTCTCCAGGGTGGCCGTGATGAGGTGCATGGTGGGCTGCACGAACAGCACCTTGTGGCCATGGCGGGCCAGCCGATCTGCATGACGGCTAAGGGCACGTGTCTTGCCCGCGCCCGCCAGCGCGTCAAAATAATCAATGAACATAACGATCCTTCACAATATCTAGGCACAAAAAAACCCGTGAGGGCTGGCGGCACCTCACGGGTCGAATGTCAGGGTCATCTGCTCGGACATGAGCCGGACAAAAACTGTCCAGCCCCATATTTAGCCGCGCCGATGACCGAGACCCCGCCAGGGCCGAGACGCTGAAACCAGCATCCACCCCTACTTATCCAATCGGCCCAACCGGATGCAATATTCTACGCGGGTGCGCGCCCTGGTGGCTGGATGATGGCTGCCAGGGAGCGCTCCACTCCCAAAGCTCTAACAATCTGAACAAAAAACCGCTTGACCCCTATGACGCGGGATCA
>NZ_JBTAMK010000003.1:0-271337 GCF_054796215.1 Alsobacter sp. SYSU BS001988
CCCCCCCCCCCCCCCCCCCCCCCCCCCCCCCCCCCCCCCCCCCCCCCCCCCCCCCCCCCCCCCCCCCCCCCCCCCCCCCCCCCCCCCCCCCCCCGCCGCGCGGGGGGACGTCGGGACCCGCCCACAGGCCGGAAATCACGGCTTGAAATCCCCGCGCAATCGGCCTAGGTATCGCGCCGCACGCGAATATGCAGCTGTAGCTCAGTTGGTTAGAGCGCTAGATTGTGGATCTAGAGGTCCCCCGTTCGAGCCGGGGCAGCTGTACCATCGCGGACCGGGCCGGCCGTTCTCTCGCCGGCACTGAGCCTCACGCCCCTTCGGCCGCGGCTTCGTCCGGCCGCCGCGCCGCGGCGATCTCCATCCGGCACAGCAGCATGTAGCGCCTGGCCTGCGCCAGGTCTTCCCGGCTCGGCTGGTTGCGGATCAGCTCCTCCCACAAGGCCAGCGCCTCGGGGAAGCGGCGCATATGCGTCAGCAGGAGCGCGAGGTTGAAGCGGGAATCGGAGTGGGACGGGTCCGTCTCCAGCGCCGCCCGGTAGTAGCGCTCCGCCTCGTCGTTGGCGTTGCGGATGCTGGCCAGCACCCCGAGGTTGAAATAGGCGTCCACATAGTCCGGGTCGCGCGCCAGGGCGGTCTGGTAGGCGATCATCGCCTCCGCCTCGCGGCCCTGTGCGTAGAGCAGGTTGGCGAGGTTGAAGGGCAGGACGGGGTCCCACCGGTCGATGCGCGCCGCAATGCGGTAGAGCCCCTCGGCCCGGGCGAGGTCGCCCTCCGCCTCGAAGGTCTCGGCCGCCTCGGCGAGATCCGCCACCCGCACCGGGCTCTCCCCCAGGTCGAGCGTCAGCTGGCCGTCGAAGGTCGTCAGGTGCGGCGCCCGGCCCAGCGCCAGATCGCCCCAGGGCGCCTCCGAGATCCGCGCCTCGCTGAGGCGCAGGCCGCGCCGCCGCAGCGCGCTTCCGGCGTTCAGCAGGGCCTCCATCTCGACGCCGGCGCCGAGCAGGCGCGCCGCCTCCCGGGCGGAGGCCAGGTCGCGGAAGCCGAACCGCCCCTCCACAGGGTCGAGCAGGTCGAACAGCGACAGGCGCTGCACCTCGTCCTCGCTGAGCCTGGCGTGCCGGGCGAGGTCCTTCGCCTCCCAGGTGCGCATGTCCGTGTCGGGGCAAGGCCCGAGCCCCAGCGCCCGGCGCAGCGAGAACTCGCTCACCAGCGTGAACACCTGCCCCAGATCGGCGATGTCGTCGGTCTCGATCGAGGCCACGCTATGGGCCAGCACGATATGGGTGGTGGAGGCGCCCACCCGCCGGGCGACCCGGCCTCCCGCCCTTTCCACCAGGCCCGAGACCTGACGGAGAGTGAGGCCGTCAAGGCGGCCGTGGATATGCAGGGTAGCGCCAGCCAGTGCTTGCATCTGCCGATCCTGCCTCGGTCCGGACGAATCAGCCAGCGCTCAGACCGCCGTCTTCCCCGCCATCCACAATCGAGACTAAGGATCGCGCGCTGCTTCGCAACGTCTTTCGGAAGCGCCGGTCAGGCGGCCTCCGGCGCCCTGCCGGGGACGCGCGTGAGATCCAGCACGGCGGTCATGATGTCCCGGTCGTCCGGGTCCGCATGGGCCTCGAAGCCCAGCGCGGCGCACATCGCCAGCATGGTGGTGTTCTCGCGCAGGATCTGCCCGTGCACGCTCTTCAGCCCGTCGGCCTTGGCGTAGTCGATCATCAGCCGCATCAGCGCCCAGCCGAGCCCGCGGCCCTTCAGGTCCGAGCGCAGCAGGATGGCGTATTCCCCGGTGTCGTGATTCGCGTCCGAGTGCAGGCGCACGACGCCCAGGAGCTCGCCTGTCCTGCGGTCCAGCGCCGCGAAGGCGATGGCGCGGGCGTAGTCGAGCTGCGTGAGCCGGGCCACGAAGGCGTGGCTGAAGTCCTTCACCTTGGCGAAGAAGCGCAGCCGCAGGTCCTCCGGGGTCACCTTCTGGAAGAAGTCGGCGTAGAGCGGCTCGTCCTCGGGGCGCACCGGGCGCACGAAGACGCGCCAGTCGTCCTTGAGGGTCAGCTCGCGCTCCCACTCCTTGGGATAGGGGCGGATCGCGAAGCGCGGGTTCAGCGCGGTCCGGCGCTGGCCGGCCGGCGAGGGCTCCACGCCGATCCGCGCGTCCAGGGCGATGCAGCCGCTCTCGTCCGCGATCAGCGGGTTGAGGTCGAGCTCGCGGATCTCGGGCACGTCGGCCGAGAGCTGCGCCAGCTTCACCAGCGTCAGCGCCACCGCGTCCACGTCGGCGGGCGGCACGTCCCGGTAGCCGCGCAGCAGCCTGGAGACGCGGGTGCGGCCGATCAGCGTATGCGCCAGCGTCAGGTCCAGCGGCGGCAGCGCCAGCGACTTGTCGTTGATCACCTCCACGGCCGTGCCGCCGCGCCCGAAGGCCACCACCGGCCCGAAGGTCGGGTCGTCGGCGAGGCCGGCGATCAGCTCGCGCCCGCGCGGCCGGTGGATCATCGGCTGCACGGTGACGCCGTCGAGGGTGGCGTCGGGGCGGACCTGCGCGACATGGGCCAGCATGGTCCTCGCCGCCTCCACCACGGCGCTCTCGCTGCTGAGGTTCAGCACCACGCCGCCCACATCCGACTTGTGGGCGATCTGCTGCGACAGGATCTTGATCGCCACGGCCGATCCGCTCGCCAGGAACGAGGCGGCCAGCCGGCCGGCCTCCTCCGGCGTGGCGGCCAGCCGCACCGGCGCGACCGGGATCTGGTAGGCCTCCAGCACGCCCGTCACGGCGACCGGGTTCAGCCAGCGCTCGCCCCGGTCCAGCGCCTCGCGCACGTGCCGCCGGGCGGCCTCCATGTCGGGCGAGAAATCCTCCGGAAGGCTCGGCGGCATCTCCATGATGAGGTCCTGCGCCTTGCGGTAGCCCACCAGATGCATGATGCCGCGCACCGCGTCGGCCTCGCTCGAATAGTTCGGGATCCGCGCCGCCTCGAAGATCTCCTGCGATTCGGTCCGGTCGCCGAGCCAGACGGCGAAGACCGGCTTGGGCTTGAAGCTGCCGGAGCGATGCGCCTTGACGACGTCCACGACGCTCTGCGCCGCGGCGCGGCTGGACACCAGCGCGGTCGGGCAGTTCATCGCCAGCACGGCGTCGACGCCGTCGTCCCGCAGCATCGCGTCGAGGGCGCGCGCATAGCGGTCCGCGTCGGCGTCGCCGATGATGTCGACGGGGTTGGCGTGGGACCAGCCGGGCGGCAGCGAGGCGTCGAGCGCCTGCATGGTCGCCTGCGTCAGCGTGGCGAGCTGGCCGCCGAGATCGACGAGCCGGTCGACCGCCAGCACGCCGATGCCGCCGCCATTGGTCAGCACGCCGATCCGGTCGCCCCGGAACGGACCCACGCGCGACAGCGTCTCGGCCGCGGCGAAGAGCTCGTCCAGGTCGTAGACGCGCAGCAGGCCCGCGCGCCGGAACGCCGCCTCGTAGACGGCGTCCGACCCCGCCAGCGCGCCGGTGTGCGAATGCGCGGCCCTGGCCCCGGCCTTGTGCCGGCCGGACTTGACCACCACCACCGGCTTGGTGCGCGCGGCGGCCCGCGCCGCCGACATGAACTTGCGGGCGTCGTTGATGGATTCGACATAGAGCAGGATCGCCCGCGTGCCGCGGTCCTGGGCGAAGAAGTCGAGGCAGTCCCCGAAGTCGACGTCGATCTTGTCGCCCAGCGACACGATGCCGGAGAACCCGACCCCGCGTTCCCCGGCCCATTCGATGAGCGAGGCCGCGATCGCGCCCGACTGCGAGATCAGCGCCAGGTCGCCCTTCAGGGCGGGGCGGGCGGCGAAGCTGGCGTCGAAGCGGGCGGCCGGCGCGATCACGCCGAGGCAGTTCGGCCCGACGATGCGCAGCCCGCTGCGGCGCGCCGACGCCTCGATGCGCTCCTCCGCCGAGCCTGGGCCCCGGTCGAAGCCGGCGGTGATGATCACCGCCGCGCAGGCCCCGATGCGGCCCGCCTCGTCGACGATGTCGGGCACGGCGGCGGCCGGCGCGGCGATCACCACGACGTCGGGCGGGGAGGGCAGGTCCGACAGCGACGGGACGCAGGCCAGCCCCTCGATGCTGCGGTGCTTCGGATTGACCAGGTGCAGCGGCCCCTCGAACCCGGCGGCGAGCAGGTTCTTCAGCACCGCCCGCCCCAGCGAGCCCTCCCGGGGGCTCGCCCCCACCAGGGCGACCGAACGGGGGGCGAACAGGTTCTCGAGACGATAGGTGCTCATCGGGGGCTCCATGCCGGGCCTGCGGCCCTGAGTCGACGACACGCTAGGGCGGCGGCCCCCTCCCTGGCGCTGCGCTATCGCAATGCACAATGAAACGATCGCGGCGTCGGAAGGTCACAGGTTCCGCAGCGTCTCCCGGGCGATGATGAGTCGCTGGATCTCCGACGTTCCCTCATAGATCCGGGTGATGCGCGCGTCCCGGGCCAGGCGCTCGACCGGGTAGTCCCGGATGTAGCCCGCCCCGCCATGGAGCTGCACCGCCGTGTCCGTCGCCCGGTGCGCGGCCTCCGAGGCGAAGAGCTTGGCCATCGAGGCCTCCTTGGCGAAGGGTTCGCCCCGGTCCTTCTTCGCCGCGGCGTTGAGGATGAGCAGGCGCGAGGCCTCGATGTCGGTCTCCCGGTCGGCGATCATCCACTGCACGCCCTGGAACTCCGCGATGGCCTGTCCGAACTGGCGGCGGTCGCGCACATGCGCCTTGGCGGCGTCCATGGCGGCCCGCGCGATGCCGAGCGACAGGGCGGCGACGCCGATGCGCCCGCCCGCGAGTTCGGCGACCGCGATGCGGAACCCGTCGTTCTCCCGGCCCATGAGGGCGCTCGCCGGGACGCGGCAGCCCTCGAACGACACGGTGTTGGTGGAGGATCCGTGCTGGCCGGTCTTGCGCTCCGCCTTGCCGATTACGAGGCCCGGCGCGCCGGCCTCCACCAGGAAGCACGAGACGCCCTTGCCCTTGGGGCGCTCCGGGTCCGTCACGGCCCATACGACAAAGACCCCCGCATACTCGGCCGACGAGATGTAGATCTTCTCGCCGTCGAGCACATAGGAATCGCCGTCGCGCCGCGCGCGGGTCCGCATGCCGGCGGGGTCGGAGCCGGCCCCGCTCTCGGTCAGGCAGAAGGCGCCGGCCGGGTAGGTCCCGTCCGCGAGCCGCGGCAGATAGCGCCGCTTCTGATCCTCGCTGCCGACGGCCTGGATGACCTCGCCCACCATATTGGTGACCGACACGCCGACCGTGGTGGCCGCGCAGGCGTAGCCCAGCGCCTCGATGGCGAGGGCGAAGGCCACCGTCCCGGCGCCCGTCCCGCCATAGTCGGGCCTGACATTGATCGCCATGAAGCCGTTCTCGGCCAGGGCCCTGAGATTGGCCAGCAGCTCCGCGCGCCCCTCGCCGCGGTCCAGCGCATCGGCGACGGGCGCCAGCCGCTCGGCCGCCAGCCTCCGGGCGGCGTCGCGGATCATCTCTTCCTCGTCCGTGAAGGCGAACAGCATCGGTCGGCGTCTCCAGGAGCTTCGCCCGAAGGCTAGCATCCCGCGCGCCGCTCTTCACCCCTCCGGCGCGAGCGCCGAGGGATGCCAGCGGGGCCGGTAGCCCTTGGCCAGCGCCGCAAGCGAGGCGGGCGGCGTCAGCACGGCGACCTCTCCGGACGAACGCCGCGCCCTCTCCTGGTAGCCGCCGGGGCTCCAGGCCAGCGCCTCGCCGCCCAGGATGGCCCAGAAGGCGCCCGCGTCGTCCCGGATCATCGCCCCGTCCGGCAGGGCGCCGGCGTCGGCGCGATGCATCCGCTTGCGCCGGCCCTGCAGCCGCTCGGCGTGCAGCAGGCGGTCGACGTCGAGGAAGGACGGGACCGTCGCCAGCCCCAGCCCGGCGGCCAGCGCGGCGCGGTAGGCGTTCGCCTCCCGCCGGCGGCACAGCATGCAGGGCCGGTGGCCGGCGGCCAGCGCCGTCACCTCGTCGCAGAAGAACAGCTCCGTGTAGCCGGCGCCGAACACGGGCCGGCGCCAATCTTTCCAGGCGAGCTCGCAGGCGATCCAGGCGCGCGACGCCCATCGGCGGCGCCCCAGCGCGCGCGTCGCGGGATCATGGATGCGCCCGCCGCGATTGCCCATGAGGGTCCCGCGGGCGGGCTCCGCGACGATCTCGCCGTCCGGGCGGACCCGGTTCTGCAGGGGCGCGCGGACGCCTGCGCTCACTGGGCCGGGGCGGGGCTGCGCGACGCCTCGCGGCGGGGCGCGATGCTCGAGGTCGCCACCGGGTCGGCCGGATCGGCCTTGTCCAGCCCGTAGACGTCGTCGCGGAAGTTCACCGCGCCGTCGGCCGCCACGAAGCCCGTCATGTAGACCCAGGCGACCGGCACGGACTGGGGCAGGCGCACGTCCTTGCGCTCCGCCGAGGCCACCATCGCGTCGACCTGCGGCCGGGTCCAGCCCTGCGGACCGAGCAGCCAGGTCACCAGGTCGAGCACGCCCGAGACGCGCACGCAACCATGCGACAGGAACCGGAAATCCTGCCCGAAGAAGCGCTTCGACGGCGTGTCGTGCATGTAGACGGCGTGCGGGTTCGGCATCTGGATGCGCACGATCCCGAGCGAGTTCGAGACGCCGGAATCCTGGCGCAGCGTGTAGTTCACGGCGCTGTTGTTGGACCAGTCGACCGTGGCGGCGTTCACCTCCTGGCCCTGCGCGTCCAGGATGCGGATGTTCTGCTTGGCCAGATAGGTCGGGTCCTTGCGCATCTTCGGGATGATCTCCTTGCGGATGATCGACACCGGCACGGTCCAGGTGGGGTGGAAATTGATCGCCCCCACCTTGGCCTCGACCACCGGCGAGGGGTGGCCGGGGTCGCCCACCACGGCGACGTAGCGGCGCGCCACGACGCCGTTCTCGACAGCCTCGACGGCCGCGGCCGGAATGTTGACGACGATGTGCCGCGGTCCGAAGGCGAAGGTCGCGCTCTGCAGGCGCTGGGCCGAAACCAGCAGTTGCCGCTGGCGCTGCTCGGCCGGCACGTTCATGGCCTTGATGGTGGACGGGCCGATCAGCCCCGTCTCGGGCAGTCCATGCCGCGCCTGGAAGCGGCGCACCGAGGCCGCGAGCCCGCGGTCGAACAGGTCCGAGCCGTTGTCCTCGGCGATGTCGCTCGTCGCGGCGAGCCGCGCCCGGGCCTGGGCGACGAGCGGGTCCTTGGCGCCCGGCTTCAGCAGCGGCCCGCCCTCCGGCAGGCTGGCCCATCCGCCGCGCGCGGCGGCGTCCCCATAGGCCTTCGCGGCGGCGAGGATCATGGCGACGCTGTCGGCGTGATAGCTGGGGCTCGGGTCCTGCGAGATCTTCACCTCGGGCGGCGGAGCGGGCGGCTTCGGCTTCGCCGGCGCGACTGCGGCCGAGGGCGCCGGCGCGACCGCGACCGGAGCGGCCGCCGGGGCGGCGGGGGCCGCCGTCGGGGCGGGAGCGGCCGGCTGCGGGGCCGGCGCGGCGACGACGGGCGCGGCCGCGTCGACCGGAGCAGCGGACTGAAGGGCCGGCAGGGGCGCGGACGTGATCGTGGCGCGCTGCGCCATCCGGATCGCCGCCGGGGCCGGAGCGGGGGAGATTTCGGCGAAGGCCGGAGCAGACGCCGCCCAGAGGGCGAGCGCCAGCGCGGCGGCTGACACGGATGTCTGCGGCGGGACGGAAAGAGGGCGGCGGGCCATGACGGAACTCACGATGACGCCGCGATGGTGAACCGGATTGGTTAACAGGAGGCGACGGGACCGCGGCGCAGGCGCGGCTTCACGTCGCCGCCGCCAAGGCGGCGCTTCGCCCCGCGCTCAGTCGCGCACCAGCACGATGTGCAGGCTGCGCGGCCCATGCGCGCCGAGCAGCAGCGTCTGCTCGATGTCGGCGGAGCGCGACGGGCCGGTGATCCAGTTCACGGTGCGGGGCATCTGGCCCTTGCCGTAGGCCTCCCGCAGCCTGGTCCACATGGTCTCGTAGTCGCCGACGACGTCCTTGGCCGACAGCACCGCGATGGCGTAGTCGGGCAGGAGGTTGAGGGTGGACGGGTTCTCGGGTCCCGACGTCATCGTCAGCGTGCCGGTCTCCGCCACGCCCGCGAAGGCGTGGTTGACGGCGGCCAGGTCCTGCCCGTCGCTGCGGCCCTTGCTGACCTCGAGCGCCGTCTCGGCCCACGGCATGGCGGCGAGCCGCAGGTCGTCGCCCATCCGGATGCGCGCCGGCAGGTTCGATCGCCGCAGATATTCGGCGATCGCGGCCGGCACGTCGGCGTGGGTGTCCACCTCGACGACGCTCGCCATGGCGGACTCGGCCTGCGTCTTGAAGAGCTGCAGAAGGGCCTCGCCCTGCAGTTGCGCCCGCTCCGGGATGACGCCGCGCGGGGCCCGCTGCAGCCGTTCCTCGACCGAGTGGACGCGCGGCGCCTCGGTTCCCGTCACGCCGAGCGAGCGGCGCAGCGTGGCGAAGATCTCGTCGCGCGCGCTCATCGGCCGGATCCCGCGCGGCGCGACTTCCACTGCTGCTGGAACGTTTGCCCCTGCGGGGCCGGGAAGTCGCGGAACTCGGTCCACCCGCCCGCCAGCGGCAGCGACGTGAACCGGCCCTTGTCGCGGCCCAGCCACGCCAGCGACCGCATGGCGAGTCCCGTGGCGAAGCGGTAGAGCCGCGGCCGCCGGGCGAAGAAGCCCCAGAAGGCGAGGCCCGAGCGCACCGTGGCGGGCGACAGGTGCCGCTCGAACTCGCGCTCGCGCCAGTGCCGCATCAGCTTGGGCAGCGGGATCCGGACCGGGCAGACGCTCTCGCATCGTCCGCAGAAGGTCGACGCGTTCGGCAGGTGCCCGGCCTTGTCGACGCCGATCAGCGACGGCGACAGCACCGCGCCCATCGGGCCGGGATAGACCCAGCCGTAAGCGTGGCCGCCGACCGCGTGATAGACCGGGCAGTGGTTCATGCAGGCGCCGCAGCGGATGCAGCGCAGCATGTCCTGGAAGGCGGTGCCCAGCATCGAGGACCGGCCGTTGTCGAGAATGACGACGTGGTACTCCTGCGGCCCGTCCACGTCCTCGGGCCGCCGCGGCCCGGTCGAGAAGGTCGTGTAGACGCTCATCTCCTGCCCGGTCGCCGACCGCGCCAGCACGCGCAGGATCTGCGACACGTCCTCCAGCGTCGGCACCACCTTCTCGATGGAGGCGATGACGATGTGGATCTTGGGCAGCGTCTGGGTGAGGTCGCCATTGCCTTCGTTGGTGACGATCACCGACGTGCCGGTCTCGGCCACCAGGAAGTTCGCGCCCGTGATGCCGACATCCGCCGCCAGGAAGCGGTCGCGCAGCACGCCCCGCGCTTCCGTCAGCAGCTGCACGGGCTGCGACAGGTCGCGCGCCGGATCGAGATGGGTGTGCACGCGGCGAAAGTCGCTCTCCACCTGCGTGGCGTTGAGATGCACGGCGGGCGCGATGATGTGGGACGGGATCTCGCCGCGCAGCTGGATGATGTACTCGCCGAGATCCGTCTCGACGGGCCGGATGCCGGCGGCCTCCAGCGCGTCGTTCAGGGCGATCTCCTCGGAGATCATGCTCTTGCCCTTGGTGACCGTGCGCGCGCCGGCCTTGCGGCAGATGTCCAGGATGGCGCCGCGCGCCTCCTCGGCGGTGCGGGCCCAATGGACGTGGCCGCCGGCGGCCGTGACCTTCTTCTCGTATTTCTCCAGATAGAGATCGAGATGCGCCAGCGTGTGGTTCTTGATGTCGCGCGCGCTGTCGCGCAGCGCCTCGAACTCCGGCAGCTTCGCGGCGACCACGGCGCGCTTGTCGATGAAGCCCTGCCGCACATTGCCCATGGCCTTTTGCAGCTGTTCGTCCTGCAGGGCGCGGTGGGCGTTGTCCTTGAACTGGGGGGACGTGACGTGAAGGGTCATGGGCGCTGCCCCGGATGGCTCGGTGTGGCCCGCTGCCGCGCGGCGGGGGAGGGCGGCAAGGGCGCGCTCACTTGGCGGCCCCGATCGGCGGCTCGTCGGTCATCCCGGCTAGGACCTCCGCGACGTGCCGGACCTCGACGTCGCTGCCCTGGCGGGAGAGCTTGCCCGCCATGTTCATCAGGCAGCCGAGATCGCCGGCCAGCAGCGTATGGGCCCCGCTCGCGGCGACGTGCTCGGTCTTCTTCTCGACGATGGAGTTGGAGATCTCCGCGTATTTCACCGCGAAGGTGCCGCCGAAGCCGCAGCACACCTCGTTCTCCTTCATCTCGGTCAGGGTCAGCCCCTCGACGCTGGCGAGCAGCAGCCGGGGCTGGCGCTTGACGCCCAGCTCCCGCAGGCCCGAGCAGCTGTCGTGATAGGTGGCGGTGCCGCTGTAATGGGCGTCGACCTCCTTCACGCCCATGACGTCGACCAGGAAGCTGACGAGCTCGTAGGTCTTGGCCGCCAGGGCGTCGGCCTTGCGGGCCACGTTCGGGTCCCCGGCGAAGAGCTCGGGATAGTGGGCCCGGATCTGCCCGGCGCAGGACCCCGAGGGGGCCACCACGAAGTCGAACGGCGCGAAGGCGTCGATGACCTGCTCGGCCAGGGCCCGCGCCGAGGCCCGGTCGCCGGAGTTGAAGGCCGGCTGGCCGCAGCAGGTCTGGCTCGGGACCTCGACCACGCAGCCTGCGTCTTCCAGCAGCTTCACGGCGGCGAAGCCCACGGAGGGGCGGATCAGGTCGACGAGGCAGGTGACGAACAGCCCCACGCGGGGCCGCAGGGGGCGGGTGAAGGTGGGCACGGCCTGTGGCGACTCCAGCACGAACGCGGCCCTCGGCCGGCCGGCGCTGGAGAGTGGACCAGCGGCCGCCGGGATTCAAGCGCGGCCCCCGCGCAGCGCGGGACGCGGGGCCGCGTCGCGGATCAGCTCTTCTTGCCGGTCGCGTCGAACTGCTTGATGTAGGCGGTGACGTTGTCGATGTCGGCCTGGTTCGTCAGCCCCGGGAAGATCATCTTCGTGCCTGGGATCTTCGCCTTCGGGTTCTTGATGTAGTCCTTGAACGTGGCCTCGTCCCAGGTGAGCCCGGAGGTCTTGTTCGCCTCGGAATAGCTGTAGCCCTCGACGGAGCCCGACTTGCGGCCGATCAGGCCGTTGAGCACCGGGCCCACCGCGTTCTTGGCGCCCTCGCCGACCTGATGGCAGGCCTTGCACTTGAGGAAGACCTTCTCGCCCGCGGCGGCGTCCTGCGCCAGGGCGGACCCGGCCGAGACCGACACGGCGGCGATGGCGGCGAAGATGACGGTGAGCTTGGTCATGAACGGCGTCTCCCAGTGAGGGGCCCGGCGGCCCGTTTCTTGGCGGCTGAGGCTTAGCACGACTGAGCCGCCTTTGAATGCTGGACGTAGGTCGCAGCAGCGTTATGTCTCAGGCCCTTGAAGGGTTCCGCGCCTGCGGCTCTTCGTCGTGCCGGGGCGGCTCGGGACGGGCCAGGAAGCCCAGCCCCTCGTCCCAGGGCGGGGTCGGACCGTAAAGGTCCGCCAGGTGGTCGATGAAGGCCCGGACCTTCTGGGCGAGCTGCCGACGCGAGGGATAGACGGCGTGGATCGCCACCTTGCGCGAGCCGCCGTAGCCCGGCAGCACCCGCGTGAGCTTTCCGGCCCGAAGCTCCGGGCCGACGTCCCAGGTCGAGCGCAGCGCGACGCCCGCGCCGGCGATCACGGATTCGCGCACTACCTCGCTGGAGTTGGTCTTGAGCGGGCTCTCGACCCGCACCGTGACGGGCCCGTCCGGGCCCTCCAGCCGCCACTGGTCGGCGTTGTGGGCCAAGAGCCGGTGATGGGCGAGATCCTGCAGGCTGGCCGGCACCCCATGCGCGGCGAGGTAGGCCGGCGCGGCGCAGAGCACGCGGTGATTCGCCGCGAGCCGGCGCGCCACGAGGCTGGAATCCTGCAGGTCCGCGATGCGCACCGCCAGGTCGAAACCCTCCCCGACGATGTCGACGAAGGCGTCGGAGAGCACGAGGTCGACCGTCAGTTCCGGATGCGCCTCGAGAAAGTCGGTCAAATGCGGGGCGATGTGCAGCCTGCCGAAGGAGGTCGGCGCGGAGACGCGCAGCACGCCGCGCACCGCCGAGGACCGGCGCGTCACCCAGGCCTCGGCCTCCTCCACGCTGGCCAGAATGGCCACCACCCGCTCGAAGAAGCCTTGTCCCGCCTCGGTGAGGGCGATCTGCCGCGTGGTCCGGTGCAGGAGCCGGGTTCCCAGCCGCTCCTCCAGCCGGCGGATCCGCTTGGAGATCACGGCCGGCGACAGGCCGAGCCCGCGCCCGGCGCTGGACATGGAGCCGGCCGTCACCACCCGGGCGAAGATGTCGAGGTCGACGAGATTGGTCATGCGGCGCGGCTGGTCCTCGCCCGCATGTCGCAGGGCCCGGGGTGACAAGGCGATGGACATTTTCGCCCTGGCGGAAATAATCCTGATTACGACGGCATCCTGCAAGTCCGTCGACGATCCGCTACAATGAAAGCGTCGAGACCGGGCTCGCCTGTTGATCAGCCTCGGCTCGCAGGGAGAGGCCCATGAGCGGCATCGCTTTTCCGACCCCCGACCAGGGCGTCGTCGCGCGCCGGGATGAGATCGTCGCCGGCCTCGCGCGTCTCGTCGCCCCGGATGCGCTGGTCACCACCGAGGACGAGCGCCGCGCCTTCGAGACCGACGGGCTCACGGCCTATCGTCGGCTTCCGCTCGCCGTCGTGCTGCCCTCCACCACCGAGGAGGTCTCGGCCATCCTGAAGTTCTGCAAGGAGCAGGGCGTCAAGGTCGTGCCGCGCGGCGCCGGCACGTCGCTGTGCGGCGGCGCCATCGCGCAGGAGGACGCCATCATCCTGGGCGTCTCCAAGATGAACCGCGTGCTCGACGTCAACTTCGCGGACCGCACCATGCGGGTGCAGTCCGGCATCACCAACCTGGCTGTCAGCCAGGCCGTGTCCTATGAGGGCTTCTTCTACGCGCCGGACCCGTCGTCGCAGCTCGCCTGCACGATCGCGGGCAACATCGCGATGAACTCGGGCGGCGCCCATTGCCTGAAATACGGCGTCACCACCAACAACATTCTGGGCGTCCGCATGGTGCTGCTCGACGGCGCGATCGTGGACATCGGCGGCGACGCCCTGGATGCGCCCGGCTACGACCTGCTCGGGCTGGTGATCGGCTCGGAGGGCCAGCTCGGCGTCGTCACCGAGGCGACCCTGCGCATCCTGCGCGCGGCCGAGGGCGCCCGGCCGGTGCTGTTCGGCTTCGCGTCGAGCGAGAGCGCCGGCGAATGCGTGGCCGCCATCATCGCGGCCGGCATCGTCCCGGTCGCGATGGAGTTCATGGACAAGCCCGCCATCCAGATCTGCGAGGACTTCGCCAAGGCGGGGTACCCGATGGATGCGGAAGCCCTGCTGATCATCGAGGTCGAGGGCTCGGACGCCGAGATGGACGCCACCCTGGCGCGCATCGTCGACATCGCCAAGGAGCACGGCGTCCAGACGGTGCGCGAGTCCAAGTCCGCCATGGAGACGGCGGCCATCTGGAAGGGCCGCAAGTCGGCCTTCGGCGCCACGGGCCGCATCGCCGACTATATCTGCATGGACGGCACCATCCCGACCGGCCAGCTGCCCTACGTGCTGAAGCGCATGGACGAGATCGTGAAGAGCTACGACCTGCGCGTCGCCAACGTGTTCCACGCCGGCGACGGCAACCTGCATCCGCTGATCATGTACAACGTCAACGACCCCGCCGAGGCCCACAAGGCCGAGGAGGCCGGCAACGACATCCTCAAGCTCTGCGTGGAGGTCGGCGGCTGCCTCACGGGCGAGCACGGCGTCGGCATCGAGAAGCGCGACCTGATGCGCCATCAGTTCACGGACGTCGACCTCGAGCAGCAGATGCGCGTGCGCGCCGTGTTCGACCGCCAGTGGCTGCTCAACCCCGCCAAGGTCTTCCCCCTCGACGGCCGCTGGCTTCCCGACAGCGAGGCTGCGTAGGCGGGGGAGAAGCCCCTCATCCGGCCCTTCCGGCTGCCTTCTCCCCGTGCCGGGGCGAAGGGTGCGCCCGCCGCTGCAGCCGCAATCGACCCCCTCTCCCCGGCACGGGGAGAGGGCTGGGGTGAGGGTCTCCTCACCTTCGCAACCCTCGCCGAAAACCGTGAATCAACCCGCATGACCGACCTTCTCCAGCCCGCCGACGAAGCCGCCCTGGCGGAGGCCATCGCGGCCGCCCATGCGGCGAAGACTCCCCTGGCCGTGGAGGGCGCGGGCACGAAGAACGGCTTCGGCCGGCCGCTGCAGACCGAGCGCACGGTCACGACCCGCGCGATGACGGGCGTCACCCTGTACGAGCCCTCCGAGATGGTGATCGGCGCGCGCGCCGGCACGCCGCTGCGCGAAGTCGAGGCGACTCTCGCCGAAAAGGGCCAGGCGCTGACCTTCGAGCCGGTGGACTATCGCGGCCTGCTCGGGACGACAGGCGAGCCCACGATGGGCGGGCTGGCGGCCTCCAACAATTCCGGCCCGCGCCGCATCATGGCGGGCGCCTGCCGCGACAGCCTGATCGGGGTGCGTCTCGTCAACGGCAAGGGCGAGATCGTGAAGTCGGGCGGGCGGGTGATGAAGAACGTCACCGGGCTCGACCTCGTGAAGCTGATGGCGGGCTCCTGGGGCACGCTGGGCGTCATGACGGAGGTGATCTTCAAGGTGCTGCCCGCGCCCGCCCATGTGATGACGGTGGTGCTGCACGGGCTGGACGACGCCCGCGCGATCGACGCCATGGCGGCAGGCCTCGGCTCGCCCTTCGAGGTGAACGGCGCGGCCCATCTGCCCTCCGGCGTCGAGCGCGTGCCCAAGACGCTGCTGCGGCTCGAGGGCTTTCCCGAGTCCATCGCCTACCGGGCCGGCGAGCTGCGCATGCTTCTGAAGAGCTTCGGCCCCGCCGACGTGATCGAGGGCGAGACCGCCGCCGCGCTTTGGCGGCAGGTCCGCGACGTTACCTTCCTGGCCGAGCCGCGCGACGCCGCGGTCTGGCGCGTCTCCGTCGCGCCCTCCAAGGCGGCGGCGGCCATGGCCATGCTGAGCCGCACCCTGCCGCTGCGCTGCTTCTATGACTGGGGCGGCGGGCTGGTGTGGATCGCTGCGGCCCCCGCCGGCGACGCCGGCGCGGCGGCGATCCGCGCCGCCTTCGCGGGAACGGGCGGGCACGCGACGCTGGTTCGCGCGCCTGCCGAAGTGCGAGCGTCCGTTTCCGTCTTCGAGCCGCAGCCCGCCGCAATCGCGGCGCTTTCGGCTGGAATCAAGGCCAGCTTCGATCCTGCCGGCATCCTCAACCCGGGCCGCATGGCGGCGGGGCTCTGAAAGTCAGATCATGCAGACCAATTTCGCTCCCGAGCGGCTGAAGGACCAGGCCACGGCCACGTCCGAGAAGATCCTGCGCACCTGCGTGCATTGCGGCTTCTGCACGGCCACCTGCCCGACCTATCTGCTGCTCGGCGACGAGCTGGATAGCCCGCGCGGGCGCATCTACCTGATCAAGGACATGCTGGAGAACGACAGGCCCGCCACCCCGCAGGTGGTGAAGCACATCGATCGCTGCCTCTCCTGCCTCTCCTGCATGACGACCTGCCCGTCGGGGGTGCACTACATGCACCTCGTCGACCATGCCCGCTCCTATATCGAGGAGACTTACGAGCGGCCCCCGATGGACCGCGCCGTGCGCTCGCTGCTCGCGGCCGTGCTGCCCTATCAGGGCCGGTTCCGCCTCGCCCTCGCGGGGGCGATCTTCGGCCGGCCCCTGCGTCCGCTGCTGCGGCGGCTGCCCGTCGTCGGCCCGCGCCTCGGCGCGATGCTGGACCTCGCGCCGTCGCGGTTGCCGTCCCGCTCCCCCGTGCAGGGAGGCGCTGCTTTCCCGCCCGAGGGCCAGCGGCGCGGCCGGGTCGCCATCCTCAGCGGCTGCGCCCAGCCGGTGCTGAAGCCGTCCATCAACGAGGCGGCGGTCCGGCTTCTCAACCGCAACGGGATCGAGGTGGTGTTTCCCAAGGGCGAGGGCTGCTGCGGCGCGCTCGTCCACCACATGGGCCGTGAGGCGGAAGGCCTCGACTTCGCCCGGCGCACGATCGACGCCTGGACGGCCGAGATCGAGGGCGAGGGGCTCGACGCCATCGTCATCACGGCCTCGGGCTGCGGGACCACCATCAAGGACTACGGCTTCATGCTGCGCGAGGACCCGGCCTACGCGGCCAAGGCCAAGCGCGTTTCCGAGCTGGCCAAGGACATCACCGAGTACCTGGCCGAGATCGAGTGGGCGCCGCCGGCGCGTCCCACCGGGGACGTGGTGACCTACCATTCCGCCTGCTCCATGCAGCACGGCCAGAAGATCGTGGATCTGCCCAAGAAGCTGCTCAAGGCGGCGGGATTCGTCGTCAAGGACGTCCCCGAGGCCCATATCTGCTGCGGCTCCGCCGGCACCTACAACATCCTGCAGCCCGAGCTGGCCTCTCGCCTGCGCGAGCGCAAGGTCGACAACATCGAGCGCACCCGGCCGGCGATCGTCGCCACGGGCAATATCGGCTGCATGACCCAGATCGGTAAGGGATTCGCGGACCGGGGCGATAAGACCCCGATCGTCCACACCGTTGAACTGATCGACTGGGCCACCGGCGGCCCGATGCCGGAGGCGCTCGAGGACGCCGGTTTCGCCCACCGCCCAACCCTCGATCCCTCTCTTGCGGCCCGCGCGGCCGAATGATGTTCCTCTCCCGGCTGACGAAGGTCTCTGCGCCCCTTGATGCTCGCGATAGTAAATAATCAGTTAAAAATACAGCTTGAACGCGAGCGAATTGAGCGCATCAATGGGTCGTCAGACGCCTTCAGGGAGAGCGAAATGGCTGAGACCACCCGCGAGTTTGTGACCACCAGCGCGGCCCGCCTTGCGCAGGTCGACTACGCCAAGATGCGTGAGATCGCCAAGGCGATTCATGACGACCGGTCGCTGCTGGATGCGTTCGAGAAGGATCCGGAAGGGGTCGCCAAGGCGATCAACGGCTTCGAGGTCCCGGACGGCTTCCATATCCACGTCGCCGACGAGGACAACCGCCTCTATCCGGCCGAGGAGCCGGGCGTGTTCGGCGACGAGAGCCGCGACGCCTGGGAGCGTCTGGAAGTGCGCGCAGGCCACAAGACCATCAGCCTGGTGATGTGCATCTGACGCGACCGCCGGAGGCCGGCGAATCAGCGCTGGACGTCACGGAGCGGGGTCGACCCGCTCCGTTTTCACGTCGAGGGCCGCCGAAGGCGCCCGCGCGGTGGTGCGGAACGCCGGCGGGTCGTCGCGCCGCGGCGGCAGCACCGTGGTCCCGACCGCCAGCATCACGTTCCCCCACAGGCCGTCGCGCACGAAGATCGGCGCGGCGATCAGCTTGATGGGCTTGAAGTCCGCCCCGCCCTCGTGGCGCATGAACCCGGCGAGCTGGTAGGCGTCCTGGTTGCGGGCCAGCACCAGCATCTTCGACCGTTCCAGGATCCGCCGGTTGCGCGAATGGACGTCGTTCCAGGCGAAGTCGTCCGGCCGCTGGGGCTTGGAATATTCCGGGTGGTGCACCGGCAGATAGGCGTTGCGGTCCACCGCCGTCGCCAGGAAGCATTCCGGCACGTCGCGCCTCACGCGCTCCAGGATCGGCGGCAGCGTCGCGTCGTAGAACGGCGTGGCGTCCGTCAGGTACTGGATCGGATCGGTCCCGGGCACGCGCCGGTAGTCGACCGTGATCAGGTCGGAGAGCCGCACCCGGCCGGCTGCGAGCCCCGCCTCGAAGGCGTCGGCGATCTCCATCGCGGCGGCCTGCGCGATCTTGACCAGCGGGCGCGTCTCGCGGTCCGCGTCGGCGACGAGCCGGCGGATCTCGCCGAGAGCGTCGGCGGAGGGGTGGTGGAAGGCGAGCCGCGCGGCCTCCTCGTCGACCGACCGCACGGACGCGCGGATCGTGCCGACCTGGTCGATCTGCACCAGCCCGGTCATGCTCTTGGCCAGGCCGGGACCGTCCGGAGACGCGAGCGCGCCGCCCTCCGACAGGTCCACGGTGGTGAGGCCCACGGCGACCAGGCCGTCCGCGCTGCGGAACTGGCCCCGCAGGCTCACCGGGAGGCGGCGCGCCGAACGCCGGTCCCGCAGGTCCGTGTGGCGCAGGAACGCGGTCGAACGCTGCGTCAGGAGATGCAGCGCCGGCACCATCTTGCTGGCGGACTGGCCGGCGTCCTGGCAGGCCGCCGCGGCGTCGGCGGCGACGCGGGTCATCGCCTGGCTCTTGTCCGACACGACGCTGACGAATTGCAGGCTCTCGGAGGCGCGGGACGCCACCTCCCTCGCCCCGCCGATCTGCTTGCGGACCGCGTCCTTGACGGAGCTCAGCACGGGCCCCACCCGCCCGAGCAGCCGGGCGATGTCGCCCACCGTCGAGCCGCTCTCGCGCGCCACCGTCTGCAGCATGGAGATCTGGGCGCTGATGTCGCCGGTGGCCATCTGGACCTGTCCGGCGAGCTGCTTCACCTCCGTGGCGACGACCGCGAAGCCCCGTCCCGCCGCCCCGGCGCGCGCGGCCTCGATGCTGGCGTTGAGCGCGAGCAAGTTGGTCTGCCGCGCGATGGCGCCGATCACCGCGACCACTCCGGCGATGCGGTCCACCGCGCCGGAGAGCTGCTCCATGCGCAGCGTCACGTCCTTGGCCAGGTCCTGGGCGTCCTGGACGAACTCGTCCGTGCCGGCGACGTGCTGCTCGATCGCCTCTCCGGTGCGCTCGAGCTGCTGGGTGGTGTGGGCGAGGCTGGTGGTCGCCTTGAAGGCCGTCCCGGACAGGCTGGAGAGCTCCAGGCTGGCGTCGCGCAGCCCGTCCATCATCCCGAGGGTCTCGGTGATGCGCGACTGCACGTCGTCGGCCGAATAGCCGATCACCCGCATCGTCAGCAGGACGTCGTCCTCGAGCTGCTTGAGGACGTCCTCCATGCCGGGGCCCGGGACGTCGTGCGGCGGCTCGGCGGCCGGCGTCGCCGGCTCCGGGGCCGCGCGCGCGACGCCCTCGCCCGACGGGTCGGGCCTGGACGCGGGCAGCTTGAACAATCGGACCAGATTCACTCGGCGCTCGGGAAAACCACGATGATTCCGGCCGAAAATAGGATTCAAGGAGTAAACAATCAGAGTGCGCGTTCGGGGGATTGAACATCTTAGGGTTGCGTCATTCGCAACCAAGGCGCGCTAAACCGGATTATGCACGTTTTATCACAAGACGCCTCGCATCATCGCCCTGAACGCAACAATGCGGCCGCGCTTCGAAACGTCCTTGCAAGGCTTGGCTGGCATGGTCGCTCGGTAAAGTTGCGTGTCGGAGGCTTGAGCGTGTCGAGTTCGGGATCAAACGCCGGGTTGGTCGTTCATGGAGCGATGACGGGCCGGGCGACGGACGTGCTGAGCCCCGGCGCCCTGGCGCTGCTGGCCCGGCTGCACGAGGCCTTCGCGGCGCCGCGGCGCGCCCTCCTGGAGCGGCGGGCGGAGCGCCAGCGCCGGTTCGACGCCGGCGAGATGCCGGACTTCCCGGCCGAGACCGCCGCGATCCGCGAGGCGGAGTGGCGCGTCGCCGCCATCCCGGCCGAATTCCTCGACCGGCGCGTGGAGATCGCCGGTCCGCCCGACCGCCCGGCCATCGCGGCGGCGCTGCAGTCGGGCGCCAGGACCTTCATGGCCGATTTCGAGGACGCTTCCTCCCCGCGCTGGGCCAACCTGATCGACGGCCAAGCCAACCTGATGGACCTGTGGGCGGGCCGCCTGCCCGCGGTCGGCGGACGCGGGACCTGCGACCCCCGCCTCGGTCCGGCCGTCATGATGCGCCCGCGCGGCTGGCACATGCCGGAGAAGCATGTCCGCATCGATGGCGAGCCGATCGCGGCCGCGCTGTTCGACATGGGCCTCTATCTCTTCCACAACGCCGCCGCGATCGTGGCCCAGGGCCGCGCGCCGGGCGTCTACCTGCCCAAGATCGAGGGCTATCTGGAGGCCCGCCTCTGGAACGACGTCCTCACCCGGATCGAGCGCGAGCTCGGCCTGCCGGACGGGACCGTGAAGGCCACCGCCCTCATCGAGACCCTCCCGGCCGCCTTCGAGATGGACGAGATCCTGTGGGAGCTGCGCGGGCGCGCCACGGCGCTGAACTGCGGCCGCTGGGACCTGATCTTCTCCTTCATCAAGCGCCTCGGCCGGCATGCGCGCTTCGTCACCCCGGACCGGGCCTCCATGGTGATGGGCTCGAACTTCCTCGCCTCCTGCTCCTATCTGCTCATCAAGACCTGCCACCGGCGCGGGGCGCTGGCGCTGGGCGGCAAGGCCGCCAATCTTCCGGTCGACGGCGACGCGGCCGCCCACAAGCAGGCGATCGAGAAGGTGCGGGCCGACAAGCAGCGCGCCGTGCTGGAGGGCCTCGACGGCGCCTGGGTGTCGCATCCGGACCTCGTGCCGGTCGCCGCGGAGGTGTTCGACAAGGTGATGCCCGCGGCCAACCAGCTCGGCCAGCTGCATGACGACATGGAGATCCTGCGCGACGACATGCTGTCCATGCATCCCGGCCGGCGCACCGAGGCGGGCCTGCGCCACAATGTGCGGGTCGCCGTCCGCTACCTCGCCGAATGGCTCAGCGGGCGCGGGTCGGTGCCGCTCTACAACCTCATGGAGGACGCCGGCACGGCCGAGATCGCCCGCATCCAGCTGTGGCAGTGGGTCTATCACCGCGCCTCCCTGTCGGACGGCCGCAAGATCACGCCCGAGCTGTTCAGCGAGACGCTCGAGGAGGAGACCGCGAGGCTGCTGGCCGAAACCGGCGCGGACTCCTATGCGAGCGGCCGCTACGCCGAGGCCGTGGCGCTCCTGCGCGACATGACCCTGGCCGAGGACGCGCCGGAATTCCTGACGCTGTCGGCCTACGGGCTCCTGGCGGCCTGACCCCGGCGCCGCCGGGACGGAACGGCCGACCCTTTCTGCGAATTCATGATCGGAGCACTTGGTGAGGGGCCAGCCGCCCCCCACATGTCACGAGCCGCGCCTCGTGGCGGGTGCGGCCCCGTGACCGGGATCCCGGCCACCAGACGAGGATCGACATGAGCCCCGAAGAACGCCAGCTGCTCACGAACCTGTTCGAGCGCATCAAGGGCGCCGCCAACACGCCCCGCGACAAGGAAGCCGAGGCTTTCATCACCGATGCGGTGCGGCAGCAGCCCTATGCGCCCTATCTCCTCTCACAAACCGTCATCGTGCAGGAAGAGGCCCTGAAGGCGGCCGCCAGCCGGATCCAGGAACTCGAAGCCCAGGTCGCGGAGCGCGAGCAGGGGTCGACCAGCTTCCTGGGCGGCCTCGGCAAGTCCATCTTCGGCGGCGGCGAACCCGGCCGCGCCCAGCCCGGCCGCACCCCCAGCGGCGTTCCGAGCTGGGGCCCGGGGGCCCAGCAGGCCGCCCCGGCCCAGCCCGCGCCCGGCCCGTGGGGCCAAGCCCAGCCGCAATACCAGCCCCAGCAGGGGCAGGGCGGCGGCGGCATGTTCGGCGGCGGCCAGCCGCAGGGCGGCGGCTTCCTGCGCAGCGCCATGACGACCGCGGCCGGCGTCGCCGGCGGCGCGCTGCTGTTCCAGGGCGTGTCGTCGCTCTTCAACTCGCATCATGGCGCGAGCGGCCTGTTCGGCGGCCAGGGCGCGACCGACCCGGCCTCGCTCGCGGGCGGAGCGGGCGGCCTCAGCAACGACGCGCTGTTCGGCCCGGCCGGCGACCCGACCTCGGTGAGCTCGGCGGCGGCCTTCGACGACAATGTCGATGACGGCGGCGGCTTCGTCGACGACGCCAGCTTCGACGACAGCGGGTCCGACGACGGCGACAGCTGGGCCTGATAGCCTCGCCGGGTGACCGATTCGCCTGACAACAGCGCCCAGAAGGCGTCCGCCGCGTATAGCCTGCCGGCCCTGGACCAGGAGTTCCTGCTCGGCGACTCGATGCGCGGCGTCCGCTTTCTCCTCGAATACGCCAAGGCCGAGGAGAGGCTCCGCGCCTGGGGGGTCCGCTCCACCATCGTGGTGTTCGGCTCGGCGCGGGCCGGCCCCGATCCGGCTGCCTCGCCGCTCGGGGCGAACGGCGCCCGCTGGTACGAGGAGGCCCGCCGCTTCGGCATGATCGCCTCCCAGCGCGGCGGCGCCCTGCTGCACAATGGCGGACTGCGCGACAACGTCATCGCCACGGGCGGCGGCCCCGGCGTCATGGAGGCCGCCAACCGGGGCGCCCGCGACGCCGGCGCGCCCTCCATCGGCTTCAACATCACGCTGCCGCACGAGCAGAATCCGAACGCCTACTCGACCCCCGAACTCACCTTCCGCTTCCACTATTTCGCGATGCGCAAGATGCATCTGGCGATGCGCGCCAACGGCTTGGTGGTGTTCCCGGGCGGCTTCGGCACCATGGACGAGCTGTTCGAGATGCTGACGCTGCGCCAGACCGGCAAGGCGCCGCGCATCCCGATCGTGCTGGTGGACCGCGCCTACTGGACCAAGGTGGTGAACTTCGACGCGCTGGTCGACGCCGGCATGGTGCGCCGCGAGGACCTCTCGATCTTCGGCTTCGCCGACGACGCCGAGGCGGTCTGGACCAGCCTTGTGGAACGGGGCCTGCCGCTGCCGGGCCCGTGAGGGATCAGATCACGATCACCTTCGTGCCCACCCGCACGCGGTTGTAGAGATCCTCCACGTCCTCGTTGCGCAGGCGGATGCAGCCCGACGACACGTTCTGCCCGATGGTGTTCGGCTCGTTGGTGCCGTGGATGCGGTACAGGGTCGACCCCAGATACATCGCCCGCGCGCCCAGCGGGTTGTCCGGTCCACCCTCCATGTGGGCGGGCAGGTCGGGCCGGCGCTTCAGCATCTCGGGCGGAGGGGTCCAGCCCGGCCACTCGGCCTTGCGGGTGATCGTCTTCACGCCCGCCCAGGTGAAGCCGGGGCGTCCGACGCCGATGCCGTAGCGCAGCGCCTTGCCGCCGCCCTGCACCAGATAGAGGAACTTGTTGGGCGAATCGATCACGATCGTGCCGGCCGCATGCGGGCCGTCATACTCCACCACCTGCCGCTCGAAGCGGGGGTCGAATCCGCGCTCGATCCGGCCCATCGGCTCGGGCGGGCCGCCCTGCGGCAGCGACGCGTAGCGCGGCGCCGTCATCGGCTGCGGCGCCGGCCACAGCGCGGGCGGCGCGCCGAGCGGCGCTCCGGGCGTGGGGATCGGCGCCGCTGCGCGCGGCGTCGGGTCCCGCCCGGTCATCAGCATCTCGATGAAGCCTCCGCCCAGATTGGCGCGCCCATAGGGCTGCGCCTGCGCGGCGCCCGGCAGCGTCGCCGCGCCGAGCAGGAGGGTCAGAAGCAGCGAATTCTTCGCCGATGCTTGTCTCGAATTCATCGATGGCGGCCCCAGGTCGATCATGGGCCGAAGATCGTGCCGTTAACATCAATATCGGCTGAAGAAGCATCCTTAACGAATTGCATCGGGCGTTTCTGGAATCTTCACAGCAAACATGGTTTACGGCGTGTTCCGCTGCGGCGACCGGATCAGCAAGGCGTTAACCTTGCCCCATGGTGAAGAGTCCCCATCGCCTTCGGCGTAAATCATCCTTCATGCCCTTGCGTGAGACTGCGGCCTGACCCCAGGAGCCCCGAGCCGTGCCGCGTTCGTCCAGACCCTACCGCTTCGAAACGCTCGGCCGGACCGAGCCGCGGCGCTCGCGGCTGGGTCTCCCGCCCGCCTCGGCCCGGGAGGGCGAAGCCGGCGACGCTCGCGCCGAGCGCAGCCCGGGCAGTCCTTTCGGCCCGGCGCAGGGCCATCAGGCGGCGGCCGCGGCCGTGGTGCAGGCGGGGGCGGGGCTCGACCGCGCCTCGGCCGAACTCACCGCCGTGATCAACGACGTCGGGCGCGGCGTGCACGCCATCCTGGGCGTCTGCGAGGACCTCGACGCCGCCATTCACCGCCTCAAGGCGGAAGGCGCGCTGGCGCCCGAAGCGGCCGACCAGCTCTCCGAGAAGGTCGTGCTGCTGTTCCAGGCCTGCGACTTCCAGGATCTCTCCGGCCAGCGGCTCACCAATGTGCGAGGCCTGCTGCAGGAGCTCGACCGGCGCATCGCGACCTGGCGCTTCGGCGCGGGCCCCGAGGCGCAGGCGCTCGCGGCGGCCCGGCCCCGCATTCCCGGCTGGGGCGGCGCCCAGTCGACGGACCTGGAGAACGGTCCGCGCCTCCAGTCCGACGCCGGGCATCTCACGCAGGCCGAGGTCGACCGCCTGTTGTCGTGACGCGCTTCACGGGCCCGGCCGGCCATGCGACAAGGGCGGCCACGCAACGGACCCCGCAGCCGCCATGACCCCCGATCCCGACATCCTCATCCGCCCCGCCGTCGATGCGGACGGACCGGCGCTGGCCGACCTCATCCGCTCCGTCTTCGCCGAATACGAGGACTGCCCCTTCGTTCCGGAGGAGTTCCCCGAACTCGCCGCGCCGGCCAGCGCCTTCGCGGCGCGGCGCGGCGCGATGTGGGTGGCCGAGCGCGGCGGCGCCGTGGTCGGCTCGCTGGCGGTCGCGCCGAACCAGGATCCCGGCGTCTTCGAACTCTTCAAGGTCTATGTCGCCGCCCCGGAGCGCGGCGGCGGGCTTTCCGCGCGGCTGCTGGAGCGCGCGATCGCCTTCGCGCGCGCCGGGGGAGGGCGGCGCATCGCGCTCTGGTCCGACAGCCGGTTCACCCGCGGGCACGCCTTCTACCTGAAGCACGGCTTCCGGCGCGTCGCCGGCGTCCGCGCGCTGCACGACGCCGGCGTCACGCTGGAGTTCGGGTTCGCCCGCGATCTCGACGCCGGGCCGGCCCTGGCCGCGCGAGCGTCATGAAGCCGGCGCTGCGGCACGACCTCTCCTCCGCGCCGATCTGGATGGCGATGGCGGGCGCGATCCTGCTCACCGTCATGGACGCCATCATGAAGGGTCTGTCGGACCGCTTCGCCACCATCGACCTCGTGGCCGGGCGCTACGTCTTCGGCGTCGTCTGGTCCGTCCCGCTCGCCTTCGTCGTGCGCCCGCCCTGGCCGGGGGCCGCCATGCTGCGCGCCCACCTGCTGCGCACCCTGGTGGTCGTGCTCACGGCGCTGTGCTTCTTCTACTCGCTCTCGGTGCTGTCGCTCGTCGAGGCCGTGGTGTTCAGCTATCTCGCGCCGGTCTTCATGGCGCTGCTCGGGCGCGTGATGCTGGGCGAGAAGGTGGCCCCGGCCGTCGCGCTCGCCATCGCCGTGTCGTTCGCCGGCGTGCTGGTGATCGCCGCCGGCAAGGGCCTGGGCGTCTCCACGCTGGGGCGGGACCTGTGGGGCGTGGCGGCGGCGCTCGCGGCGGCGCTGTTCTACGCGCTCGCCATGGTGATGCTGCGGGCGCGCACGTCGAGCGACCACCTGGTCGGCATCGTCGCCCTGCAGAACCTCATCGCGATGGCCTATGTGTTGCCTTTCTCCCTGGCGCTCGGCGATCCCGGCGCGCTGATCGCGGCGCACTGGCCCTGGCTGCTGGCCGCGGGCTTCCTCGGCACGTTCGGCCATCTGTGCTATGCGGGCGCGTTCAAGCGCGCGCCGGCAGCCAAGGTCGGCACGGTCGAATACACCAACTTCATCTGGGCCTCGGCGATCGGCTACATCGCCTTCCGCGAGCTGCCCACCTGGTCGGCCGCCGCCGGCGCCGCGCTGATCGTGCTCGGCTCGCTGATCCTGTTCGTCAAGCGGCGGCCCGCCCCGGCCTGACGGCGATCCTCCGGACGGCCCGCAGCAGGCGGCGGCTCCCGCCGGCGTCGAAGGCCAGCAGGACGGCGCCGTAGACCGCCGCGCCCAGGGCCGCCATGGCGGCCAGGTCGAACCCGGCCGGAAGGCGTGCCCGCGCCGCCTGGATGGCGAGCGCCATCGCGAGCGTCGCGACCGCGATGGCCAGGATCTCTCCGCCGCGGGGAAACATGCGCCGGCTCGTCCGCAGGGCCATCGCCAGCAGCAGGGCGCACCCCGCCGCCATGCCGATGCTGAAGGCGACCGCATAGCCGAGCGCCCCAAAGGGCCGGGACAACGCGGCGCCGGCCGCCAGATTGACGGCCAGCGACACGGCCGCCGGGACCATCAGCGGCAGCGTGCGGCCCGAGATCTGGAACACCGGCGTGAGCCCGAAGGCCATCGCGGCCCAGCAGGCGAGGCCGGGCGCGAGCGCCAGGCTCAGCGTCGCGAAGGGCCCGCGGAAGGACGGCGGCGCGAACACGGCCTCGAAATCCGGCAGCAGGACGGCGTAGCCCACCAGCAGCGGCGCGAGCACGGCGAGGATCAGGGCCATGTTGCGCGCCGCCTGCCGCTCCGCCCGGCGCAAGCCGCGCGTGGCGTGCGCCTGCACGGCGCGCTGGAGCAGCAGCAGGTCCAGCGCCGTGCCCGAGATGGCCACCGCCCTGATGCTGATGTCGTAGGCGAGCGCGAACTGGCCCGCCTCGGCCGACCCGAACTGGGCCGCGATGGCGGCGCGGTTGGCGAAGGCCTGCAGCATGGCGACCGCGCCGGCGGCGACCAGCGGCAGGCCGTAGCGGGCGTAGCGGCGGGCCAGCGCATGATCGGGTCTCCCGGCCGGCGCATCGGGATCGCGCAGCCGGGCGGCGCCGAGCGCCGCCGCGCCGGCCAGGGCGGCCACGCCCGCCGCGAGGGTCCAGGCCGGGTCGCCGGTGAGGGCCGCCGCGGTCCCGACGGCCGCCAGCGCCAGCGCGTTGCGCGAGACGACCAGGAGGGCGTACTCGCCCGTCCGCCAGAGCGCCCGCGCCAGCGCGCCGAAATAGTCGAGCGTCGTCCCCAGCAGGGCCAGAAGCACGGCGAGGCCGGCCACCGCCCCGCCGGTCCACGCCCCGGCGAGGCCCGCCGCGCCGCACAGGCCCGCCCCCGCCGCCGCGACGGCGCCGGCGCACAGCAGCAGGCGGTCCAGGGTGGCCCTGACGTCGGGGGTATCGGTCCGCGCCCGATCGGAGTAAAAGCGGGTCGCCGCGTGCCGGATCCAGTCCAGCGCGGGGATCGTGACGGTCGCCGCGCCCGCGACGGCGACGGCGTAGACCCCGAACGCCTCCGGGCCCAGCAGTCGGGCGACGAGGAGGCCGAGGGCGAAGTTCGCCACGGCGTTGAACAGGAAACTGGCGATCACCGCCATGGCGCCAAGTCCGGTCGGCTCCGCGCGACGCGCGCGTTTCGGGCCACCCTAGTCCGCCGCGGTTAACCAATGGGCCGCGCCGGCGCGTAGCCGCGAAGTTCTCGCTTCGGTTCGTCTTGACAGGTTCGCCTGCGCCTCTTATCTCCACAACGGCCCGGTTGGCACTCCTCCCATGAGAGTGCTAACAGGCCTCCCATTTCGTGCCAGCTTCAGCGCCCCGTGCGCGTCGCCGAGAGGATATCACCATGAAGTTCCGTCCCCTGCACGACCGCGTCGTCGTCCGCCGTCTCGAGTCGGAGGAGAAGACCAAGGGCGGCATCATCATTCCCGACACCGCCAAGGAGAAGCCCCAGGAGGGCGAGATCGTGGCGGCTGGTCCCGGCGCCCGTGACGAGAGCGGCAAGCTCGTCGCCCTCGACGTGAAGGCCGGCGACCGCGTGCTGTTCGGCAAGTGGTCCGGCACCGAGGTCAAGATCGACGGTCAGGACCTCCTGATCATGAAGGAGTCCGACATCATGGGCGTCGTCGCCTGATCGGACTGCCTTTACCCGCCCTTTCCTGAATCCCATTCAAGGAGCATGACGTCATGGCTGCCAAAGACGTACGCTTTTCCTCCGACGCCCGCGAGAAGATGCTGCGCGGCGTGGACATCCTCGCCAACGCCGTGAAGGTGACGCTCGGTCCCAAGGGCCGCAACGTCGTCATCGAGAAGAGCTTCGGCGCTCCCCGCATCACCAAGGACGGCGTCACTGTCGCCAAGGAGATCGAGCTCGAGGACAAGTTCGAGAACATGGGCGCCCAGATGGTGCGCGAAGTGGCCTCGAAGACCAACGACATCGCCGGCGACGGCACGACGACCGCGACCGTGCTGGCGCAGTCGATCGTCAAGGAAGGCGCCAAGGCCGTCGCGGCCGGCATGAACCCGATGGACCTGAAGCGCGGCGTCGATCTCGCCGTGACCGCGGCCCTCGAGGACATCAAGAACCGCGCCCGCAAGGTCGCGTCCTCCGCCGAGGTCGCCCAGGTCGGCACCATCTCGGCCAACGGCGACACCGCCATCGGCGAGATGATCGCCCAGGCGATGCAGAAGGTCGGCAACGAGGGCGTGATCACGGTCGAGGAGGCGAAGACCGCCGAGACCGAGCTCGACGTCGTCGAGGGCATGCAGTTCGATCGCGGCTACCTCTCCCCGTACTTCATCACGAATGCGGAGAAGATGGTCGCCGAGCTCGAGGACCCCTACATCCTCATCCACGAGAAGAAGCTGTCGTCGCTCCAGGCGATGCTGCCGATCCTCGAGGCCGTGGTCCAGACCGGCAAGCCGCTCCTGATCATCGCCGAGGACATCGAGGGCGAGGCTCTCGCCACCCTCGTGGTCAACAAGCTGCGCGGCGGCCTCAAGGTCGCGGCCGTGAAGGCTCCGGGCTTCGGCGACCGCCGCAAGGCGATGCTGGAGGACATCTCGATCCTCACCGCCGGCCAGATGATCGCCGAGGACCTCGGCATCAAGCTGGAGTCGGTCACCCTCAACATGCTGGGCCGCGCCAAGCGGGTCCGCATCGAGAAGGAGAACACCACGATCGTCGACGGCGCCGGCGAGCGCTCCGACATCGAGGCCCGCGTCAACCAGATCAAGGCGCAGATCGAGGAGACCACCTCCGACTACGACCGTGAGAAGCTCCAGGAGCGTCTGGCCAAGCTCGCGGGCGGCGTCGCGGTCATCCGCGTCGGCGGCGCGACCGAGGTCGAGGTCAAGGAGAAGAAGGACCGCGTGGACGACGCGCTCAACGCCACCCGCGCTGCGGTGGAAGAGGGCATCGTTCCTGGCGGCGGCACCGCGCTGCTGCGCGCAAAGGGCGCCGTCTCCAAGCTGAAGTCCGACAACCCGGACGTCCAGGCCGGCATCAACATCGTGATGAAGGCCCTCGAGGCGCCCCTGCGCCAGATCGTCGAGAACGCTGGCGTCGAAGGCTCCATCGTGGTCGGCAAGATCGGCGAGAACCCGTCCGAGACCTTCGGCTTCAACGCCCAGACCGAGAAGTACGTGGACATGCTCGAGGCCGGCATCGTCGATCCGGCGAAGGTCGTCCGCACGGCTCTGCAGGACGCGGCTTCGGTCGCCGGCCTGCTGATCACCACCGAGGCGATGGTCGCCGAGATCCCGAAGGACAAGCCCGCCATGCCCATGGGCGGCGGCGGCGGCATGGGCGGCATGGACTTCTAAGACGTCCATCCGCTCGGTCCTCCGAGACCAGAAACGAAAAGGGCGCCCGCAAGGGCGCCCTTTTTGCGTCGCGGGCCGAGGCCGGCGAACCGGCGGCCTACCAGACCAGCTTGTCGATGGCCGCCGTCGGCCGCACGGGCGCGCTGGAGAGCAGCTTCGCCAGCCCCTCCTCGTGCAGCGGCCTGTCGGCGATGCCCAGTTCGTGCGTGTGGATGCCGCGCGCCACGAACAGCGAGGCGCAGCCGATGAGATGCGCGCCGGCCACGTCCGTGCGCAGCGCGTCGCCGATGGCCAGGATCCGGCTCTCCGGCGTGCGCTCGCGCCGCAGCGAGGCCGCGATGCCCCGGGCCGCCTCGTAGATCGGCCCGTGCGGCTTGCCGGCGTAGACAGCCTCGCCGCCCAGCGCCTGGTAGGCGTCGGCCAGGGCGCCGGCGCAATAGACCAGCTCCCCGCCGCGCTCCACCACCAGGTCCGGATTGGCGCACAGGAAGGTCATGCCGCGCGCGCGGGCCTCCGCCAGCATGCCGGCGTAGTGCTCGGGCGTCTCGTATTCGTCGTGCAGAAGCCCCGTGCAGACGAGCAGGGAGGCGTCCCCGAAGGCGACCCGCTTCGCCGCCAGCCCCTGGAAGAGCGGCTCGTCGCGGTCCGGACCGAGCCAGAAATAGGGTGCGTCGGCGCGCTCCTCCAGCATCGCCCGCGTCACGTCGCCGGAGGTCACCGCCCCGTCCCACGCCCAGCGCGGCACGCCGAGCTGGTCGAGATGCGGCACGACCGAAATGGCCGGCCGCGGCGCGTTGGAGACCAGCACCACCGTGCCGCCGCCCTCGCGGAACCGCCGCAGCGCGTCGGCGGCGCCCGGATGCCCGGTCAGCCCGTCATGCAGCACCCCCCAGATGTCGCACAGGATCAGGTCGAACTGGTCGATCCAGCCGCGGACGCCGGTCAGGATGGGGGTAGGGGGGGTCGATAGGGTCATGGATCACCGGCTGGCGCCGCCTGGCGCAGCGCATCCGGGGGCGGACGGGCGGGCGGGCGATTGCGTGACGCCGATCGCGTCAGGTGGGCGGCTATAGGGCCGGGGGACGCGAGTCAAGGCGCGCGCCCGCGCCTCACGCGCCGTTGGAGCGGCTCAGGAAGGCGCGCAGCGACTGGCGCATCTCGTCCACGTCGCCCGCGGCGGGGCGGGGCGGGGCGGCCGGGCTGGCCGGCGCCAGCGCGCCGTCGGCCCGCCGCGCCGGCGCGGCCGCGATCGCGTTGCCGCCCGCAGGCGGCGCGGAGGGCGCGCGCGCCGCGGGGGCGGGCGCTCCCGGGGCGGGGGACGGCGCCGGGCCGAGCCTCGCAGCCGCCTGGTTCAGGGCGCGGTCGCCCGTGGCGAGCGGGGCGGGCGAACCCGCCGGCGCCCGGGCCGGCCCGGAGGCCGCGGCGGCCATGCGCGCCCGCGCGGTCGTCGGCGGGGCCGGGGAGGCGGCGGGCGGGGGCGCGGCGACCGGGGCGGGCTCGGGCGGCTGGCCCGCCAGCACCTCGGCGCGGACGGGCCGCGGCCCGCCGAAGAGCTCGCCCTTGCCGAGCGTCACGCCGAAATCGGCGAGCTCGGCCATGGTCGACTCCGCGTCGATGTCCTCGACGATCAGGGTCAGCCCATGGCGGGCCATGAGCCCGGCGAGGTCCGCCGGATGGATCTCCGTCGCGACCGCGCCCTCGGCCGCCTCGATCAGCAGCCAGGCCGGCGCGCTCGCATAGCGGAAGCCGCGGTCGAACAGCGCGCGGCTGTCGAGGCCGAGATGATCGAGGCCGTTCGCCGCGAAGCGGAAACCCAGCGCTCGGATGGCCTCCAGACCCTCGATGTCCAGCGCCCCGAGCGCCGCCACGTCGTCCACGCCCAGCTGGAGGAGCAGCCTGCCGACAAGGTCCGGCTCGGTCCGCTTCAGCTCGGCCAGGGCGCGGTAGACCTGCGGGTCGACCAGCGCCTGCGGGCTCAGCGCGCACAGGATGGGCGCGTCGCGGCCCCGGCCCAGCAGGTGCCGGGCGATCTTGGCGATGGTGGCGAGAAGGAACGCGTCGAGCCGCCCGGCGAGGTCGCGCTGCTCGGCCTGGGTCAGGCCGAGGGCCGCGAGCTCGGCGGCGGGCCGTCGCATGAGGCTCATGACCTGCGGCGCGGCGACGACGCGCCCGTCGGCCAGCCGGACCCGCATATGCGCCTCGTAGAGGCTCACCTTGCGGCTGGGCAGGGCCACGATGGGCTGGAGCTGCAGCTCGACGCCGTCCTGCAGGATGGCCCGGGCGACCAGGGCCGCATCCGCGGCGGACAAGCCCGCCGGCCGCTCCGGCTGGCGGCCGTCGGGCGCGGCGAAGGCGGGCGGGGCCGCCGGAATCCGCGCCGCCGGTTCAGGCGCGGCCGCCGCTTCCGCCCAGGCGGCCGCTTCCGTCCGCACGGGGGCGGGGGCGGGCGACGGATGCGGGTCGGCCTTGGCGAACAGCTCGGCGTCGTGCATCGCCACCGTCTGGGCGAGGTCGCGCACCACCGAGCCCACGAGGTCGAGCTCCGACGCCACGGCGTTCACGGTCTTGCGGCTGTACTCCACCATGGCGGTGTCGAGGACGGCCAGCCGATCGCCCATGCCGGCGAGCTCCGCGCGCAGCTCCGCCAGCTGCGCCTCCAGCGCGGCGACCTTGGCCCGGGCCTGCGCGTCGAGCGCACCGCCGCGCCGCCATTGCGCCGCGGTCACGAGGAGCGCCACGGACGAGACCATCCCGGCCAGGGCCGCATAGGGCCATGAGGCGCCCAGCCCCGACCACGCCGCCACCGCGACCGCGAGCGAGACGGCGACGACGCCGCCGAAGATGGCGAGGGGTTCGAGCCTGTCCTTCACGGGATGCGGGTCTTCACGGCTGGCTCGGCTTCATGTTTCGGTTCAACGGCCGCCCGCTTGGCGGCGCGCAAGTCGCGCGAATCGCCCTGCGGCGCCCAGCCGATCTTGCATGGCGAGAGAGTGTCGCATCGGCCCGCCTCGGGAAAGCCGTTTTCCCAGGCAAAGCCGCGTCATGCCCGGCTTTTTTCAGGCTCCGGGCGCCCCCGCCGGGGTCGCCTCCTTGGCCGCGCGCCCTGGCGCGCCTATCTGGAGGGGACAGGCCGCCACGGCGCGGCGATCGCATGAGGAGCCGAGAATGAGCGAAGGCGCGCCCGAAGTCGTGCTGGCCGTGCAGGGGATGACCTGCGGCGGCTGCGCCAATGCGGTGACCCGCGTGGTCAAGAAGATCGATCCCGCGGCCGAGGTGTCGGTCGACCTCGCCAATGCGCGCGTCAACGCCCGCACGAGCGCCGATCCGCACGGCCTCGCCGAGGCGATCACCAAGGCTGGCTACGAGGCCGTCCCGCTGGCGTGACGGTCCAGGGCCGGCGCGTCGCACAATCTTCGAAAACGCTGCGGCGACGCGCCGCAGTTTCGCATCCGCGGCGGCTGCGGCTGCTTTCGCCCGGCAGGCGGCGCTGATACGGTTCCATCGAGAATTCCCCATCTCGCCCGACCGTTCGGAGGCTCCGTTGTCACTCGCTCACGATCACCTGTCCGGCCGCGACGCCGCCCCGAACGACCTCGACGCCTTCTGGCTGCCCTTCACGGCGAACCGCTCCTTCAAGCAGAACCCGCGCATGATCGCGGGCGCGAAGGACATGCACTACATCACCCCCGAGGGCCGCAAGATCCTCGACGGCGTCGCCGGGCTGTGGTGCTGCAACGCCGGCCACGGCCGCTCCCCCATCGTGGAGGCGATCCAGAAGCAGGCGGCCGAGCTCGATTTCGCGCCCACCTTCCAGTTCGGCCACCCCAAGGCCTTCCAGCTCGCCTCGCGCATCGCCGCGCTGGCGCCGGCCGACCTCGACCACGTGTTCTTCGCCAATTCGGGCTCCGAAGCCGTGGACACCGCGCTGAAGATCGCGCTGGCCTACTGGAACGTGAAGGGCCAGGGCTCGCGCACCCGCCTGATCGGCCGCGAGCGCGGCTACCACGGCGTCGGCTTCGGCGGCATCTCGGTGGGCGGCATCGTCAACAACCGCAAGTTCTTCGGCTCGCTGCTGGCCGGCGTCGACCACCTGCCGCACACCTACAACCGGCAGGAGCAGGCCTTCACGAAGGGCGAGCCCGAATGGGGCGCGCATCTGGCCGACGACCTCGAGCGCATCGTCACGCTGCATGACGCCTCCACGATCGCGGCCGTGATCGTGGAGCCGATGGCCGGCTCCACCGGCGTGCTGCCGCCGCCCAAGGGCTACCTCAAGCGCCTGCGCGAGATCTGCGACAAGCACGGCATCCTGCTGATCTTCGACGAGGTGATCTCGGGCTTCGGCCGTCTCGGCTACGCCTTCGCGGCCGAGCGCTACGGCGTGGTGCCGGACATGATCACCTTCGCCAAGGCGGTGAACAGCGGCACCGTGCCGATGGGCGGCGTGATCGCCCGCAAGGGCATCTACGACGCCTTCATGAACGGGCCCGAGAACGCCATCGAGCTCTTCCACGGCTACACCTATTCGGGCCACCCGCTCGCGGCGGCCGCCGGTCTGGCGACGCTCGACCTCTATCGCGACGAGAACCTGTTCGAGCGCGCCAAGGCGATGGAGCCGAAGTGGATCGACGCGATCATGACGCTGAAGGGCCTTCCCAACGTGCTCGACATCCGGGCCGTCGGCATGGTCGGCGCCATCGACCTCGCGTCGCGCCCCGACGCGGTCGGCAAGCGCGCCTTCGAGGCCATGGACCGCGCCTTCCGGGACCATGACCTGATGATCCGCATCACCGGCGAGACCATCGCGGTGACGCCGCCGCTGATCATCTCCGAGGAGCAGATCGGCGAACTCGTGGACAAGCTCGGCAAGGTCATCCGCGCCGTCGCGTAGCGCCCCTCCCCACACGCCCTCGTCCTTCGAGACGCATCGCCCAGGGGCGACGCTCCTCAGGATGAGGGGGCGTTTGCGTGAAACCACCCGTCATCCCCGGCGCGCCGCAGGCGCGGGAAGGGGATCCAGGAGGCCGACGAAGGGCGCCCCTCGCCAACCCTCCTGGATCCCCTTCCCGGCGCTGCGCGCCGCCGGGGATGACGCTTGACAAGCGGCTAATATTCCTATAACTCTGTCCATGCTCTGGTCCACGGAGGGGCGTCTGCAGGCGTGAGGACGTGGACCAGGGGCGGCGGCCGCCGAAGGCCGGGCTCACCACCCGGTTCGAGGCGGCGGACGGAAGACAAGGTCCGACCAGCGAAGCGCGAAGGGGCTGAAAGCGCCCCGGGATCTTCCTTTCATCCTCCAACGCTGCGCGCGGAGCGGCGGGGCCTGGCGGCCTCCCGGCTTCACTTTTCTCTACCCCACTCGCCGTGGGGCCCCCAGCGACGCCGCTCCGCGCCGCCCTCCACCTCCGGGCCGAAAGGCTGCGGAGATAAAGGCGCTTCCTTCTCCCCGGGACGGGGAGAAGGTGGCCCGAAGGGCCGGATGAGGGGCCGAAATCCAGCCAAGCTCCACCGCCCCTCACCCCAGCCCTCTCCCCGTTCCGGGGCGAGGGGGCCGGCTGCGGCCCTTCTCCAACATCCCGGCCCCACCCACCCCGTCATCCCCGGCGCGCCGCAGGCGCGGGAAGGGGATCCAGGAAGGCCGGGCGAAGGACGCCGATGTCCCACCCTCCTGGATCCCTTGCCCGGCGCACCGCGCCGCCTCGGATGACGGCGCTCTTCTCGAGGCCGAGAGGGGCGAGGGACGCGGCGGCGTCTCGGCCGCTTCGGTTCGCCGGCGCGGCGTGCTAAGCCTTCGCGCCGTTCGCGACGGCGGGCGATGCGCCCGCGATGGGAGACCGACCCTTGATGCAAGGATCCAAGCTGAAGCCGCTCGCCGCGGCCGTCCTGGCCGGCGCCGTCGTGGCGGCGATCTTCGGAGCGGTCAGGGACGACCGCGTCGCCCTGGGACTGGCCTTCGTGGGGCTGCTGCTGGCGGGCGCGACCTGGCGGTCGGCGGCCATCTCGGTGTTCCTGCGCATCTTCGTGTCGATCTTCGCGGTGGAGTACATCGTCACCGGCGCGATCGTGTTGCTGGTCCGCGGCCGGCTCTGGCCTGAAGCGATGGCGGACCTCGCCGTACCGTCCAGCCTGCCGGTGACGGTCGGCGTCTTCGGGGTGATCGTGTATCTCGCCTCGCACCTGCATGTGATCCGCACCATCACCCGCATCGCGGACCTCTATTTCGAGACGCGCGAGGTCGGCGTGGCCCGGATCTGGCCCTTCGGCGCGTTCCAGGTGAAGGAGAGCCGCCTCGCCGCGGTCGCCATCGTGTTCCTCGTGGTCGTCAACCAGGCGCAGGTCGGCATCTCGGTGCGCTTGTCCTTCTTCAACCGCGACTGGTTCAACGCCATCCAGGAGAAGAACGCCGCGGCGTTCTGGTCGCTGCTGTTCACCGTCTTCCTGCTCTGGGTGGCGATCTACATCGCGAGCGCCATCGTCGAATATGTCGTCCAGTCCGGCCTGACCATCCGCTGGCGCCGCTGGCTGACCGACCGCTTCGTCACCGAATGGCTGGGCGACCACCGCCACTACCGCATGACGCTCGCCAATATCGGCGCCGACAACCCGGACCAGCGCATCGCGGTGGACATCGACCGCTTCATCGATTCCACCTACAGCTTCTCGATCCGCCTGCTGGCCACGGTCAGCTCGCTGGTGTCGTTCTCCATCATCCTGTGGACGATCTCAGCCGATTTCACGATCCCCGGCACCGACGTGGTGATCCCCGGCTTCCTGTTCTGGGTGGCGCTGATCTACGCCGGCGTCGGCACGCTGATCACCCACCTGATCGGCCGCACGCTGGTGCCGCTCAACTTCACCCAGCAGCGCTACGAGGCCGATTTCCGCTTCTCGCTGGCCCGGCTGCGCGAATATTCAGAGCAGGTGGCCCTGCTGGACGGCGAGCGCGCCGAGCGCGGCATCGTCATGGGCCGGTTCGGCTCGGTGCTGGCCAATTTCTGGCAGATCGTCGGCGTGCGCAAACGCCTGCTCGCCTTCACGGCGTCCTATGGCCAGATCAGCCCGATCATCCCCTATGTGATCGCCGCGCCCTTCTACTTCGCCGGCAAGATCCAGCTCGGCCAAATGAGCCAGACCGCCGGCGCCTTCGGCAATGTCGAGGGAGCGCTCAACTTCTTCGTCAGCTATTATGTCAGCCTGGCGGAGTACAAATCCGTCATCGACCGCCTGACCACGTTCAACGTGGCGCTCGAATCGGCCGGCCAGCTCGGCCACAAGCCGCCCCGCGTCGAAGTCGCCCGGAAGGCCGGCGCGACCGAGGTGCATGTCGACGGGCTCGACCTCGCCCTGCCGGACGGCCGCACCATCGTGAAGGTGGACCGGCTGGCGCTGCGGCCGCATGAGGCGACGCTGCTGACCGGCCCGTCCGGATCCGGCAAGTCGACGCTGCTGCGCGCCATCTCGGGCATCTGGCCCTATGGCGACGGCCGCGTGGTCGTGCCCGAGGGGCAGAGCGTGATGCTGTTGCCGCAGCGCCCCTACATCCCGATGGGCACGCTGCGCGCCGCCGTCACCTACCCGGCCATCAGCGGCGCTTTCACGGACGCCGAGATCCGCGAGGCGCTGACGGCGGCGAGGCTGCCGGCGCTGGTCGACCGCCTCGACGACGAGGACATCTGGCCCCAGCGCCTCTCGGGCGGCGAGCAGCAGCGGGTCGCCATCGCCAGGGCCCTGCTGGCCAAGCCCGACTGGCTGTTCCTGGACGAGGCCACCTCGGCGCTGGACGAACTCGGCGAGGCGGCGCTCTACCGCACGCTGGCCGAGCGCCTGCCCCAGACCACGGTGGTGTCGATCGGGCACCGCTCGACGCTCCTCGCCATGCACAAGCGCCACCTGGCGATGGAGCCGGCCGGCGACGTGTTCACGCCCGAAGAGGCGCCCCAGAAGGCGACGGCCTAGAAGCATGCTGCGAAAAGGTGGAAACCCGCTTTTCGCGCCAAAGCATGCGAGCGCCAGGACACGAGATCATGCCGTGCTTCCGTCGAAACACGGCATGACCTAGCGGCCGAGCAGGCGAGGCGGGGAGGGGAGCGGCGGCCCGGTCGGGCTCAGATCGAGCGCTGGAACCGCAGCTCGCCGCGCTGGCTCTGGATGATCAGGTAGCCGTCCTTGGTGTCCCACAGCTGCGACGTCCGGAAGGCGAGCAGGAACGACCGCTCGAACTCCATCACGCTCTTGTCGCAGGCCTTCTTGGTGGCGGCGATGGGGCCGACGGCGAAGTGCTGCTGCTGCAGCGGATAGGCGGTGGCCGAGAAGGTGTTGCAGCCGCCGAAGCCGCGCGCCCGGAACTGGCCGTCGAGGCTGATGGTCGGGCGCTCGCCGCCGCTGACGCTCTTGCCGCCCATGCTGACGAGCGTCCACTGCACGTCGGTCGGGAAAGTCTTCTGCGGCTTGGGGACGACGACGCCGCCCTCCTGCGGGGGAGCGGGCCGGCCGCCCTTCTGCTGCGCCATCGCCGCGCCATGGCTCGCCACGAGGGCGGCGAGCCCTGCGGCTGCGAAGCCCATGAGGGAGACGGACTGGGCGGACGGCGAACGACGACGCATGATGGACGACCCCTGCTGGAACGGCGGCGGAGCATAGTCACGTCGCCAGCCGCCCGCAATGGCGGCCGGACGGCCCGCCGCGCGACGCCGCCGCGGATCAGGCCGGGCCGATGCGCCGCTCGAGCCGCTCCACCAGCGCGTTGGAGGCGCGGAACACGTAATCGTTCTGGCGCACGGCGACGCGGCTCGCGCCGAGGCCGACCAGCCACTCCGACAGGCCGAAGATCTGCGAGGCCGGGCATTGCAGCGCCGCCACGCCCGCGGCCTCGTCCCGCTGCAGCACGCGCGCCGCGAACCGTTCGGCCGCCTCGCCCGACACGGCGGCGAGCGCCGCCGGCGGGAGGTTCGCCACGACCTCGCGGCTGGTGCGCGCCTCCTCCTCGGCCGCGATGCGGGCCAGGATGGCGCGGGCCGCGCGCCGGGCGCGGTCTCCCCAGGGCGCCGCCGAGGACGCGACCAGGTTGGCCTCGCTCTTCAGCATGACGCCGTCGTCGATGACCTTCAGGGCGTTCGCCGCCAGGGTCGCCCCGGTGGTGGTGATGTCGACGATGAGCTCGGCCGCGCCGGAGGCCGGCGCGCCCTCGGTCGCCCCCAGGCTCTCCACGATGCGGTAGTCGCCGATCCCGTGCTGGGCGAAGAACGCCCGGGTCAGGTTCACATATTTGGTCGCGACCCGCATCTTGTGGCCGTGACGGGTGCGGAACACCGAGGCGACGTCCTCCAGGTCCGCCATCCGGCGCACGTCGATCCAGGCCTGCGGCACGGCGACGACCACATTGGCCGCGCCGAAGCCGAGCGGGGTCAACAGCTCCAGCCGCTGGTCCGCGTCCGGGATGGATTCCCGGATCAGGTCCTCGCCGGTGATGCCCAGATGCGCGCCGCCCTGGGCCAGCTCGCGGGCGATCTCCGACGCCGACAGGAACAGCACCTCCACGTCCGGAACGCCCGCGATGACGCCGCGATAGTCGCGGGCCCCGCGCCCCTGCGACAAGGGCAGGCCGGCGCGCTTGAAGAAGCCGAAGGCGTTCTCCTGCAGCCGTCCCTTGGACGGCACGGCCAGGATCAGGGGGGCGTCCGCCGCCGCGCCGCTCATGATGTCGCTCCTGCGAGGCGGTCGAGCCAGATGGAGCATCCCACCGCCGGGATCGGGTGCGAGGCGCCGAGCGTCTGGATCAGCCCGTCATAGCGGCCGCCGCCGACCACGGGCTTCACGTCCGCGCCGGGGCCGCCGGCCCTGCGCCGTCCGTCGCGGATCTCGAAGACCACGCCGGTGTAGTAGTCGAGGTTGCGCCCGAAGGCGGCCGAGAACGCGAGGGTGGTCACGTCGACCCCGCGCGCCGCGATGAAGCCGGTGCGGGCGTCGAAGGCGTCGAGCACGCGCGACAGATCGAGCCGCGCTTCGGCCGCCAGCGCCCGCATCTGGGCCGAGGCCGCGTCCGGATCGCCCGCGATCGCGGCGAAGCGGCGCAGCACCGCGACGGCCTCCGGGCTGACGCCGCCCTCGGCGTCCGCCTCGGCGCGCGCCAGGAAGCGCTCGGCGATCTCCGCCGCGCTGCGGCCGCCCACGGTCGAGATGCCGGCGATGTTGAGCACGTCCTCCACGAAGGCGCGGGCCGCCCGCGGATCCTGCCCCTGGACGGCGCGCAGGAGCCCGGCGTGCTCGCCGCCCGCGCCCGTCTCCGGGCCGCTCATGTCGGCGACCAGCGCCGCCGCGAGCTGGCCCTGCGCATAGGCGCGCCGGAGCTGCCGCACGCGGACCGGCGGCAGGGCGAGCCCGTCCAGCAGGGCGGTGAAAAGGCCGACGTCGCCGAGCCGGATCTCGGGCTGGGCGAGCCCCATCGCCAGCACGGCCTCATGCGCCAGGGCCAGGACCTCGGCGTCGGCGGCCTCGATGTCGGGCCGGCCGTAGGATTCGATGCCGGCCTGCCAGAACTCGCCGCTCTCGCCGGCGCGCAGCCGGAACACCGGGCCGCCATAGGAGAGCGCCGCCGGCTCCGCCGCCCCCGGCGAGGCGAGGTAGGCCCGCGCCACCGGGATCGTGTATTCGGGCCGCAGCGCCCATTCGCGCCCCGCCGCGTCCGTGGTGACGAACATGCGGGCCCTGATGTCCTCGCCCGAGAGGTCCAGGAACACGTCGGCCGGCTGTAGCACCGGCGGCTCGACCCGGCCGTATCCGGCGGCGGCGAACTGCGCCGCGAGGGCGTCGGCCAAGTCCTGAGGCGTGCGGTGCATGTCCCTGTCCTGCGCGGGCTTTCGGCGTTCCCATAGCAGGAGCGCCCGCCCCGCGCGACCCCGTTCGGTCGCGAGGGTGAACGCTCGCCTGAGAACCGAGCTGGTCCGGGAGCCGCGTCAGCGAGCGCTAGCGCCAGCGCGTCGCGGGCCGGATCGTGGAGGGGTCGATCCGGGACGCATGGGGCGCGATGGCGCGCAGCATGGTCTCCAAGAACTCCGCAGTCAGCAGCCGGGGGGTCAGCCCCAGCGCCTTCAGGCAGTTCGCAACGGGATTGTAATAGTGCTCCGCCGCCTCCGAACGGGGATTGGCCAGGCGTTCCGTCGTTATCGGGAGTCCCAACCGCGCGGCGCTTTCCGCGACCAGCTCCGCCAATGCCGCGATCGAGAACACCTGCGTGAATTGGTTGAACACGCGGTACTCGCCGGGCCGAGCGGGGTGGCGCGCCGCGATCTCGACGCAGTCGAGCACGTCGCGGATATTGATGAAGCCGCGTTTCTGCGCGCCCGCCCCATAGATCGTCAGCGATGATCCGGCTGCCGCCTGCACGCAGAAGCGGTTCAGGGCGGTGCCGAAGACCGCGTCGTAATGAAAGCTGCCTCCCTGCTCGGAATCGGGTCCCGTTTCGTCGGTCTCGATCCCGTAGACGACGCCCTGGTTCAGGTCGGTGGCCGCGAGCCCCCAGGCCGCACAGGCGAAGCGCATGTTGTGGCTGTCATGAACCTTGGACAGGTGATAAAAACTCCCCGGCTGAGACGGGAATGGCAGTCGATCGCGCCGGCCCTTGTGTTCGATGTCGATGAAGCCTTCCTCGATGTCGATGTTCGGCGTGCCGTACTGGCCCATGGTGCCGAGCTTGATCAAATGGGCGTGCGGGCAGGCCTCGCGCATTCCCCAAAGCAGGTTCAGGGTTCCGACGACGTTGTTGGTCTGCGTCAAAGCGGCTCGTTCGACGCTCATCATCGAAAAGGGGGCGGACGGCTGCTCGGCGAAGTGAATGATGGCGTCGGGACGCCAACTTCGCAGCACGTGCGCCAGGGCGGGATAGTCGCATAGGTCGCAAAGGACGGTCTCGATCGGCGCTCCGCCCCTGTCGCGCCATCGCGCCGCGCGCTCTCTGAAATCCAAAGTCGGGAAGAGCGGAAAAGCCCCGACCTCCTGCTCCCAGCGACGCTTCACGCCGCTGTCCAAGGCCAGCACGTCGTCGCCCCGAACGGAGAACCGCAGCGCGGTGGGCCATCCCAGATATCCGTCAGCCCCGAGGATCAGGACGCGCAAGCGATCGCTCCGGCTTTGGGTCTTCGGGCCAGCGGACGCCCGATCTGGTCGCGCAGGTCGAACCTGTCGACGAACCACTGAAAATCGAATTTGAGGTTGGACTTCAGAAAAGCCCGGCGGGACCAGACGTCGCTCTCGGCCACCAGCGTCAGCGCCTTGCGAAAATGGCGCGGATATTTGAGCGCGTAATAGCGCACCATCTCCAGGCTCGCAGTCTCCGAGAGATAGCACAGACCGAAGCGCAGATTGTTATGGACGAGGTTCAGGCGCGCCCTGGCCAGGAACGCATCCCTGGCGCCCTCGCCCTTGAACCGATGCGTCACGCGCAGCTTCGGCGCGCAGGCCACCTCCGCCCCGCTCAGCCAGGCTCGAACGCTGAATTCCGGCTCGGCCGCGCCATAGACGCGCATGCCCTCGTCATAGCCCCCGATCCGATCGAAGAGTGCGCGGGTCAGGCCGGTCGCGGCGGCGGACGCGATCTGGACGTCGTGTCCGGCGGCCGGGGGGGCCGCGTTCCAGAAAGTCCCCATGTGGGGCGTCACGAGACGGCAGCCATAGGCGGTGGCGCCGCTCTCCGCGTCCACGATCGAACCAGCCGCAATCCGGTCGCCGCCGGCCGCCTCCATCAGCGCGATGTCCCAACCGGCCTCGAGGCTGACATGCCCATCGGTCATCAGCAGCAGTTCGCCGCGCGAATGCGCCACGCCCAGGTTCCGCGCCCGAGGAACGCCGAGCCTGGTCTTTGACCGGACCACCCGAACGGCCACTCCGGAGCAGACCGGCGCGAGCGTCCTACAGCAGCCGTCCCGGGAGACGTCGTCCGCGATGACGATCTCCACGTCTGCTCCCGAACGGCGTCCCTCGACGATGGACTGGACCGTGTTCGCCAACCCGGGCCCCTCGTTTCGGGCCGGAATGACGACGCTGATCATTTCGTCGCTTTCTTGCCGGGCTCGAGCTTGAGGAAGCTTCTGAGATTTTCGGCGAAAGCCCTGTCCACCAGAGACCGCTCGAAGAGCTCGATGATGCGTTCCTTCTCGATCTGGTCGAGGCGGGTCGGCGGGTCGCCGCTGCCGTGGAACGACCCCTTCCGCGTCACCGTGATCGTGATCGGATTGGTGGTCTGCATCGGACCAAGAGGGTTCTTCGGAAAGCGGATCAGGAGGTCGGCGCTCGACAGGGCCTGGATGTCTTTCGCCGTCAACGCATGCTTCGCGGCCAGCTTCTTGGGGCTGTCGCGAAGGAGTTGCAGGTCGGCAGGATCACTGGCGATCTTACGAAGCAGGTCACGCAACTTCGGCATGGTCACCTCCACCTTCAGATTATCCGAAGGTAGAAGCAAAGCCGAAAGATATCAATTATTAGCCGCCGTGGCGGGCCAGGACCTTGCGGACGGCGGCGACGATGTCGGCCTCGGAGGCTGCGAACTGGGCCTCGTGCTGCTCCTTCAGATAGGCGGCCCGGTCGCCGCTGGCGCCGGCGATCTCGGCGCCGAGGACGAGGTCCTTGACCTGGATCTCGCCCCGGGCCCGCTCGTCGGAGCCCTGGATGACGACGCAGGGGCTGCCCCGCCGGTCGGCGTATTTCATCTGGGCCTTCATGCCCGAGCCGCCGAGATAGAGCTCGGAGCGCACGCCGGCCTGGCGCAGCGTGGCGACGAGGCCCTGGTAGTGGGCGATCTGGTCCCGGTCCATCACCAGCACCACGACGGGGCCGCGGGCCGCCTTGTCCTCGACCTTGCCGAGATGCTTCAGCGCGGCCAGGAGCCGCGACACGCCGATGGAGAAGCCCGTCGCCGGCACGGGCTCGCCCCGGAAGCGCGCCACGAGGCCGTCATAGCGCCCGCCGCCCGCCACCGAGCCGAAGCGAACGGGGCGGCCGTCCTCGTCCTTGACCTCGAAGGTCAGCTCCGCCTCGTAGACCGGGCCGGTGTAGTATTCGAGGCCGCGCACGACGGAGGGGTCGATGATTACCCGGCCGTCGTCATAGCCGCCGGCCGTGACCAGGGCGGCGATGTCGGCGAGCTCCGAAACGCCTTCCGCGCCCCGCGCGGCGTCGCCGACCACGTCCCGCAGCGCCGCGATCGTGTCGGCCGCCGCGCCGCGCGAGGCCGACGTGAAGTCCAGCACCCGCGCGATCGCGTCCTCCGGCAGGCCCGCGCCCTTGGTGAAGTCGCCGCTCGGGTCCATGCGCCCCGGCCCCAGCAGGGCGCGCACGCCGTCGGGGCCCACCTTGTCCAGCTTGTCGATGGCGCGCAGCACCGTGAGGCGGCGACCGGCGTTCTCGTCGCCGGCGAGGCCGATCGCCTCCAGCACGCCGTCCAGCACCTTGCGGTTGTTCACCCGCACCACATACTGGCCGCGCGGCACGCCCACCCGCTCCAGCGTGTCCGCCATCAGCATGGCGGCTTCCGCGTCCGCGGCCACCGACGGCGCGCCCACCGTGTCGGCGTCGAACTGCATGAATTGCCGGAAGCGGCCCGGGCCGGGCTTCTCGTTCCGGAACACCCAGCCGCAGCGATAGCTGCGATAGGGCTTCGGCAGCGCGTCGAAGCGCTCCGCCACCGAGCGGGCCAGCGGCGCGGTGAGGTCGTAGCGCAGCGACAGCCACTGCTCGTCGTCGTCCTGGAACGAGAACACGCCCTCATTCGGGCGGTCCTGGTCGGGCAGGAACTTGCCCAGCGCCTCGGTGTATTCGACGAAGGGCGTCTCCACCGCCTCGAAGCCGTAGAGCTCGAAGGTCTCGCGGATCGCGCGCAGCATCTCGTCGGTGGCGGCGACGTCGGCCGGGCCGCGGTCAGCGAAGCCGCGCGGCAGCCGCGCTTTCACGCGTGCGGGTTTGTCGGAGGAATTGGACATGGTCGCGCCTGGTCACCGGAGGGCATCCGGGGCGTCCTAGAGCATTTTCGCCCGCAGCGGTATCCGCTCCGGCGAAAAACCGTCCCCGGCTCAGCGCCAGTCGACGTCGCTCCACTCTTCGAACATGTGGTCGATGCTCTGCTGGTCGTTGCCCTCGCCGGGCGCGGCCGGGCCGTCGGCGACCAGCTCGTCGGAGCCGGCGGGCGCATAGTCGACGAGATTCGGGATCTCGCGCGTGCCCAGCTTGGAGGCGAGGCGCGACATGCGGCGCTCCAGCGTGTGCAGCGCGGACTGGATGCGGCGGGTGCGCTGGGTGGTCAGGTCCTGGAACGCGCAGGCCAGGAAGATCGCCGTCATCTTCTCGGCGACGAAGGCCTGGTAGGCCGCGGGATCGAGATCCTTGGCGGCGATCACCTCCTCGGCGGCGCTCATGATGGCGTTCGCGGAGCGTTCCGCTCCCTCGATGATGTAGTCCGCCTCGCGGATGGCGGCCGGCAGGCGGTCCTTCGCGATTTCGTTGGCGCCGAGCTGGGCGATCTCCCGCCGCACGAAGCGTAGGTAATCGGCCGCGGCGTTCAGCTCGCGCATCAGCGGGACGCGTGTCCCGGCGGGCTCGCCGATCAGCGCTTCGAGCGGCCTCATCGGCCGGCCGGATGGGCGGCCGCCGCGTCCGGGGGAGGCTGGCGCCGGGGTAGGCCGTGATGCGCTGTCGCTCATGTCTGCTCTCGTGACGTCGACGGAGTGCGGGGCGCCGTGACTCGGGCCATGGTCCGGGCCCGGATGGTCACAGGCCGCAGACGGCCTCGATCTTGGCCTTCAGGGTCTGGGCGTTGAACGGCTTCACGATGTAGCTGCTCACGCCGGCTTTCTTGGCCGCGATGACGTTGTCGGTCTTGGATTCCGCCGTCACCATGATGAACGGCATGTCCTTCAGCGCGTCGTCGGCGCGCACCGACTTCAGAAGGTCGTAGCCGGTCATCGGCTCCATGTTCCAGTCGGAGATCACCAGGCCGTATTGGCGCTGCTTGAGCTTCGACATGGCCTGCTGGCCGTCGGCGGCGTCGTCGACGTCCTCGAAGCCGAGCTGCTTCAGGAGATTGCGGATGATGCGGATCATCGTCTGGTAGTCATCCACCACGAGGATCGGCATCGACGTTTCGAGGCCCATGGATTGGTCTCCCTGAAGCGCCTAATCGGTAAGATCGGCGTTCACATTTATCAGGTCCGGCGCGCCGGCTCCCTGGTTGAAATTACGCCATTGCAACTTTCGATCGCGTTAACGGAGCCGCTCGGAGACGGCGAAGCTGAAAGTCGAATAGGCGTGGGCGCGGCGCGGTCCCTAGACTGGACGGGACGCCCCCGCCGCGTTCGCGCTCTCGCCCCCGAGGCGCCGCCCATCCTCCCGGAAGCAAGCCATGGCTCTGCGCACCTTCACGTTCGATGAACTCCAGGTCGGAATGCGGGAGACGCTCCTGCGTACCGTCATGGAGACCACCGTCAACCAGTTCGCCGAAGTCTCAGGCGACGTGAACCCGATCCACCTCTCCGACGACTATGCGGCGACCACCCGCTTCGGCCAGCGCATCGCGCACGGCATGTTCACCGCCAGCCTCATCTCGGCCGTGATCGGGACGCGCCTGCCGGGACCCGGCGCGGTCTATCTCTCGCAGACGCTGCGCTTCCTCGCGCCGGTGCGCATCGGCGAGGTCGTGGCGGCCGTCGTCGAGGTCGCCGAGATGGTCGAGAAGGGCCGGCGGGTCCGCCTCGAATGCCACTGCCTCGTCGACGGCAAGCCGGTGCTGGAGGGCGAGGCCTGGGTGATGGTGCCCGGCGCGCGGCGGGCCGAAAGCGCCGGGACCGCCGCCGCCTATTGACCGGGCGGGGCCTGCACGCCAGTTTGCGCGCGCTTCCGGCGGGCGGTCCGCCGGCGAGAATCGCGCAACGCGCCCCGAGCCGACATGCCTGACGCGCCCCCCGCCGCTCCCGGCTCCCCCGACGCCCGCGTCGCCGGCCCTCGCGCCTTCGCGGTGTCGCGCGGCGCGGCGCCTCCGCCCGCCGCCCTGGCCGGCGCCGTGGCGGCGATCGGCAATTTCGACGGCGTCCATCTCGGCCACCGCGCCGTCATCGGCCGCGCCGAGGCGCTGGCCCGATCGCTCGGCCGCCCGGCCTGCGTGCTCACCTTCGAGCCGCATCCGCGCGCCTATTTCCGGCCTGGCGAGCCGCTCTTCTCGCTCACCCCCGAGCCCGTGAAGCTGGCGCTGCTCGACCATTTCGGGCTGGACGGCGCGATCGTGGTCCCGTTCGACGCCGTCATGGCGGCCACCTCTGCGCACGACTTCCTGGCCGACCTGCTGGTCGGGCGTCTCGGCCTTTCGGGCGTCGTCGCCGGCTACGACTTCCATTTCGGCCACGACCGCGAAGGCGCGCCCGCCTTCCTGCTGGAGCATGGGCGCGCGCTGGGCCTCGCCGTCGAGATCGTGGAGCGGCTCGCCCTGCAGGGCGGCCCGGTGTCCTCGACGGCGGTCAGGCGGGCCCTGGCGGAGGGCGACGTCGAGCAGGCGGCGCGGCTGCTGGGCTATCGCTGGGTGGTGCGCTCCACGGTCCAGCACGGCGACAAGCGCGGCCGGACGCTGGGCTATCCGACCGCCAATTTGCGCATGACGCCCGGCTTCGGCCTGCGCCACGGCATCTACGCGGTCCGGATCGCGGTGGACGGCGTCGTCCATGACGGCGTCGCCAGCTATGGCCGCCGCCCCACCTTCGACGACGGCGCGCCCCTGCTGGAGGTCCATCTGTTCGACTTCGCGGGCGACCTCTACGGCAGGACGGCGGACGTCGAGTTCGCCGCCTGGATCCGCGGCGAGGAGAAGTTCGCGTCCGCCGACGCCCTGATCGCCCGCATGGACCAGGACAGCGCCGCGGCCCGGGCCGCCCTGGCGCGGGCTCAGGACGTCCCGGCCCCCTCCGTGCTGCCTCTGCGTCCGTGAGGGCGGAAAACGTCGGCGGCCCTTTCTTCCCGCCGCCTGCGCTGCTAGAACGCGGCCCATGAACGCTGCTGCGCCTGGCGCGCGCCATCCGGCGCCCATGATCCGAATTATCGGCCCGGCCCTCGGGTGAGGCGAAGAGCTTCGCGAGGGTCCGGGACTCCGGCGCGCAGGCGCCTCTTTCGCCCGATCTCATCCTCGCCCGCCGCCCGATGCGGCCGGCCCAATCCGGTTTCGCCCCGATGACCGACGCCGTTTCCACCTCCGACACGCCCATGGCCGGCGCCGATGCGGCCCCGGCCGGCCGCGACTATTCCAAGACGCTGTTCCTGCCGCAGACGGACTTCCCGATGCGGGCGGGCCTGCCCCAGATGGAGCCCCGGCTGTTGCGGCGCTGGGAGGAGCAGAGCCTCTATCGCCGCCTGCGCGAAAGCTCGGCCGGCAAGCCGAAATTCGTGCTGCATGACGGGCCGCCCTACGCCAACGGCAACATCCATATCGGCCACGCGCTGAACAAGATCCTCAAGGACCTCGTCACCCGCTCGCAGCAGATGCTGGGCTACGACTCCAACTACGTGCCGGGCTGGGACTGCCACGGCCTGCCGATCGAATGGAAGATCGAGGAGGAGTACCGCAAGAAGGGCAAGAACAAGGACGAGGTCCCGGTCGTCGAGTTCCGGCAGGAATGCCGCGCCTTTGCGGCGCACTGGCTCGACGTGCAGCGCGAGGAGTTCAAGCGCCTCGGCATCACGGGCGACTGGGAGCACCCCTACCAGACCATGGCCTTCCCGGCCGAGGCCCACATCGCGGACGAGCTGATGAAGTTCGCCGCGACCGGCCAGCTCTATCGCGGCTCCAAGCCGGTGATGTGGTCGGTGGTGGAGCGCACCGCGCTGGCGGAGGCGGAGGTCGAGTATCACGACCACCAGTCGACGACGATCTTCGTCAAGTTCAAGGTGGAGGACGCCGCCGACGTGTCGCTCAGCGACGCCTCGGTGCTGATCTGGACGACGACGCCCTGGACGATCCCGGCCAACCGGGCGATCGTCTACTCCAAGACGGTCCCCTACGGCCTCTACAAGGTCACGGCGGCGCCGGAGGGCAACTGGGCCAAGGTCGGCGACCTCTACGTCATCGCCGACAAGCTCGCCGAGGCGGTCATGAAGGCCGCCAAGGTCGACGGCTACGACCGCGTCCGCGAGCTCGACCCGGCCTTCATCCAGACCTGCGCCCACCCCTTCGCGGGGCTGCCCGAGGCGAAGGGCTACTACGACTTCAAGGTCCCGATGCTGCCGGCCGACTACGTCACCGACGACGCCGGCACCGGCTTCGTGCACTCGGCCCCGGGCCACGGCGCGGACGACTACGTCACCTTCATCAGCAACCGCCAGGTCTTCGCCGAGGCCGGCACCGACGAGGTGCCGCACACGATCGGGCCCGACGGCGCCTACTACCCGGCCGTGCCGTTCTTCGCCGGCGCGCGGGTCATCGACGACAAGGGCAAGGACGGCGACGCCAACAAGCGCGTCATCGAGAAGCTCGCGGAGGTCGGGGCCATCGTGGCGCGCGGCCGGCTGCAGCACAGCTATCCGCACTCCTGGCGCTCCAAGGCGCCGCTGATCTTCCGCAACACGCCGCAGTGGTTCATCGCCATGGACAAGCCGGTCCATGCGCTCGGCGACCGCACCTTGCGCGAGACGGCGCTGACCGCCATCAGCCACACCCGCTGGGTGCCGGCCGCCGGCGAGAACCGCATCAACGGCATGATCGAGAACCGCCCGGACTGGGTGATCTCCCGCCAGCGCGCCTGGGGCGTGCCGATCACGGTCTTCATCCGCGAGGACGACAGCGGGGCGGTGGCCGAGCTCGCCCCCGGGCCCGGCTTCGCGGCCAGCGAGGAGCTGGCCGACCGCATCCGCTCGGCCTTCGCCGAGCGCGGCGCCGACGCCTGGTTCTCGGGCGACCCGCGCCGCTTCCTCGAGGGCCTCGTCAGCGACCCGTCCGCCTGGACGCCGGTCTACGACGTGCTCGACGTGTGGTTCGATTCCGGCTCCACCCATGCCTTCACGCTGGAGGATCCCGAACAGTTCCCCGGCCTCGCGGGCGTCCGCCGCGGCGTCGACGGCGGCCGCGACACGGTGATGTATCTGGAGGGGTCCGACCAGCACCGCGGCTGGTTCCATTCGTCGCTGCTGGAGAGCTGCGGCACCCGCGGCCGCGCGCCCTACGACGTGGTCCTGACCCACGGCTTCGTCCTCGACGAGAAGGGCGAGAAGATGTCGAAGTCGAAGGGCAACGTCACCGCCCCGCAGGACGTCATCAAGGAGGCCGGCGCCGACATCCTGCGCCTGTGGGTGGCGGCGGCCGACTATTCGGACGACCTGCGCATCGGCAAGGAGATCCTCAAGACCTTCGTGGAGACCTACCGCAAGCTGCGCAACACGGTGCGGTGGATGCTCGGCACGCTGGCGCATTTCGATCCCAGCGCCCCCTTCCCGACGCAGGCGCCGGAGCTGGAGCGCCTGATCCTGCACCGCCTGGCCGAGCTGGACGAGGCCATCCGCGAGGCCTATGCGGAGTTCGACTACAAGAAGGTGATCGCGCTGCTCAGCGCCTTCATGACGAGCGACCTCTCGGCCTTCTATTTCGACGTGCGCAAGGACGCGCTCTATTGCGATCCGGCCTCCAGCCCCACCCGCATCGCCGCCCTGGCGGTGATCGACGCCGTGTTCCGGCGGGTGACGGCGTGGCTCGCCCCCATCCTGGTGTTCACCACCGAGGAGGCTTGGCTGTCGCGCCATCCGGACTCGAACGCCTCGATCCACCTGGAGACGTTCCCGTCCACGCCCGCCGCCTGGCGCGACGAGGCGCTGGCCGAGAAGTGGGCCAGGATCCGCCGCGTGCGGCGCGTCGTCACCGGCGCGCTGGAGATCGAGCGCGCCCAGAAGCGCATCGGCTCCTCGCTGGAGGCCGCGCCGGTGCTGCACGTCGCCGACGACGACCTCCGGTCCGTGCTGGCCGGGGTCGACCTCGCCGAGATCTGCATCACGTCGGGCCTCGAGCTCACCGACGGGGACGGTCCCGAGGACGCCTTCCGGCTGGAGGACGTCCCTGGCGTCGCGGTCGTGTCGCGCCGGGCGCCGGGCCGCAAATGCGCCCGGTCCTGGAAGTTCTCCACCGAGGTCGGCGTGGATCCCGACTATCCGGACGTCACGCCTCGCGACGCCGCCGCGTTGCGGGAGTGGGACGCCGCCCATCCGTCCGGGTGAGCGGCCCCATGCGGCGCATCCCGGCGACGGGCGCGGCCATCGCGCTCGCCACCCTCCTGGCGGACCAGGCCTCCAAGGCCTGGATCCTGCACATCTTTCGCCTGCCGGAGCGCCCGCCGGTGCGCATCGCGCCGCTGTTCGAGCTCGTGATGGTCTGGAACCGCGGCGTCTCCTACGGGCTGTTCCAGCAGCACGAGGATCTCGGCCGCTTCGCGCTGGCGGGGCTCTCGGTGCTGGTGTCGATCGGGCTCGCCGTGTGGATGGCGCGGTCTCGCTCCTGGCTGATCGCCGTCTCGGCGGGCCTGCTGATCGGCGGCGCGCTGGGCAACGCCGTGGACCGGTTCCTCTACGGGGCGGTGGCCGACTTCGTGCTGCTCTACTGGATCCCGTTTTTCCCCTACGTGTTCAACCTCGCCGACTCGGCTATCGTTGCGGGAGTGGCGCTGCTTCTGTATGACTCCCTCGTCGTCGAGGGCCGGAAGCGGCCCGCCGAGCCGGGCGTCGCAGGGCCTGATCCGGGCGCGGGCATCTAGCCTCCCGCTGTCGGACGGGGCCGCGCCTTGAATTGGCCGCGAAACACGGTCAAACGGCTCGCGAATTCGGGTTGCAACCGATCTGGCAGCCGACGAGAGGGGTCGCGTTCATGCTGATGTCTATGTCGATGAGATTGGCCCTCGGGGCCCTGGCGCTCGGCTCGGCCCTGTCCTTCGGCTCGCCCGCGATGGCGCAGAGCGAGACGCTGAACTCCCTGATGGGCTTCCTGGGCCTCAGCTCCGACGAGGAGAAGCCCGAGATCGAGTATCGCGAGCGCGCCCCGCTGGTGGTGCCGCCCCGCATGGAGCTGCGCACCCCGCAGCAATCCGCCGCCGCCGCCAACCCGAACTGGCCGACCGATCCCGACGTCGTCAAGGCCAAGAAGAAGGCCACCGCGGCCCGCGTGCCGGTGCACCAGACCGAGACCTACCGCCTCAACGAGGGCAAGCCGCTCAGCGTCTACGAGATGCGGGCCGGCCGCATGGAAGGCGCCGGCCTCAACGCCGGCCCGGCCAATCCCTACAAGGACGACCAGCGCGCCGAATTCTGGGCCTCGCCCGAGAAGAAGCAGCAGCAGGGCCTTCTGGCGGGCAAGAAGTCCGACCAGCTCGTCGCCGGGGCCGAGCCCGAGCGCCAGTTCCTCACCGATCCGCCCAGCGGCTACCGGGCGCCGTCAGCCCGCGGCAGCCTGGCGATGCCGAAGGCCGCCGCGCAGCCCAAGCTGAGCGACAACCAGGAAGCGAGCCCCTACGAGATCTACCGCAAGCCGCAGGCCCAGTGAGCCTGCGTGAGGCCGCGTCCCGGGGCGCCGCCGCATAGCCGATCCAAAGCGGGGCTCTGTCGGACGGCAGGGCCCCGACCTATATCAGTCCCCTGATTCGTGAACCGGCGCCCGCCCCGAGGCCGGTCTGCGCGTGACCCTTCGCCGAGGAACCCGATGACCGTCGAGACGACCCCGACCGCTCAAGCCTCCCAGGGCCCGCAGGTCTCCCATTTCCGCCTCGACAACGGCCTGGAGGTCGTCGCCATCCCGGACCACCGGACGCCGGTGGTCACGCACATGATCTGGTATCGCAACGGCTCGGCCGACGACCCGATCGGCAAGTCGGGCATCGCGCATTTCCTCGAGCACCTGATGTTCAAGGGCACGCACAACCACCCGCAGGGCGAGTTCTCCAACATCGTGGCCGAACTCGGCGGCCAGGAGAACGCCTTCACGTCGCTCGACTACACGGCCTACTACCAGCGCGTCGCCAAGGAGCATCTCCGCGCCATGATGGAGCTGGAGGCGGACCGGATGACCAATCTGGTCCTCTCCGACGAGATCGTCGATCCCGAGCGCGACGTGGTGCTGGAGGAGCGGCGCATGCGGGTGGAGACCGACCCGGGCGCGCAGCTCGGCGAGTCGGTGGCCTCCGCGCTCTTCACCCACCATCCCTACGGCATCCCGATCATCGGCTGGATGCACGAGATCGAGACGCTGGGCCGGGAGGACGCGCTGGCCTTCTACAAGCGCTTCTACACGCCCGAGAACGCCATCCTGGTCGTCGCCGGCGACGTCGCCGCCGAGGAGGTGAGGGCGCTGGCCGAGGCCACCTACGGCAAGATCCCCGCCATGGGCGAAGCCCCGGTGCGCCATCGCCCGCAGGAGCCCGAGACCCGCGCCACGCGCCGGGTGAGCCTGGCCGATCCCAAGGTGGAGCAGCCCTCCCTGCAACTCGCCTATCTGGCGCCGTCCTACACCACCGCCGCGCCCGGCGAGGCGGAGGCGCTGGACGTGCTGATCCAGATCCTGGGCGCGCAGTCCACCGGCCGCCTGCACCGGCGCCTCGTGATGGACAAGCGCGTCGCCGTGATGGCGGGCGGCTGGTACCAGAGCACCGCCGTGGATTGCTCGCGCGTGCTGCTCTACGCCGTGCCGCGCCCGGGCGTGAGCCTGGAGTCGCTGGAGAAGGACATCGGCGCCGTGGTGGCCGAGATCGTCGAGAAGGGCGTCGACGCGGCCGAACTGGCCCGCGCCAAGACGCGGCTGATCGCCGACACCGTCTACGCGCAGGACAGCCAGACCTCGCTGGCCCGGATCTACGGCTCGGCGCTCGCCACGGGCAGCACCGTGGCCTCCGTCGCCAGCTGGCCCGACGACATCGAGGCGGTCTCCGCCGAGGCCGTCCGCGACGCCGCCCGCCGCTGGCTCGACCCTCGCCGCACGGTCTCCGGCTACCTGATCAAGGACGAGGCTGCGTGACGCGCTCCCCCGGACGGCGCGCCTCCCGGCCCGTCCGCCCGGGGCCCGCCGCCCGCGCTTCCCGCACGCCCGACCAAACCAAGAAGAGCCCGCCATGAACGCACCCGTGAGCCCCGAGAAGACCAGCCACGCCTCGCGCATCCAGCGCGTGGTCTCGCCGGGCGGCGTCGAGGCCTGGCTGGTGGAGGACTACACGGTGCCGCTGCTGGCGCTGGAGTTCTCGGTGCGCGGCGGCTCCTCGCAGGACCCCGCCGGCAAGCCCGGCGTGGCCTATTTCCTCTCAGGCATGCTGGACGAGGGCGCGGGCCCTTACGAGTCCGGCGCCTTCCACGAGCGGCTCGACGAGTTCGCCATCGAGCTGCGCTACCACGCCGACCGCGACGGCTTCTCCGGCCACCTGCGCACGCTCGTCCGCCACCGCGACGAAGCCTTCGAGATGATGCGCCTCACCCTCGCCGAGCCGCGCTTCGACGAGGAGCCGCTGGAGCGCGTGCGCGCCCAGATCGAGGCCGGCATCCGCCACGAGATCAACGACCCCGACAGCCTCGTCAGCCGCGCCTTCTTCGAGGAGGCCTTCCCGGGCCACCCCTATGGCCGGCCCACGCAGGGCACGCTGGAGAGCCTGCCGCTGATCGGCCGCGACGACCTCGCCGACTATCGCCGGCGCGTCGTCGCCCGCGACAACCTGAAGATCGGCGTCGTCGGCGCCATCGACGCCGCCGCCCTGTCGGACGCGCTGGACCGCATCTTCGGCGGCCTGCCGGCCCGGGGCGAGCTCGCCCCCGTGCCGGACGCCGCGCCCGCCGGCGTGGGCGGGCGCAACGTCATCGACCTCGACATCCCGCAATCCTCCGTGCGCTTCGGCCGCGCCGGCGTGGCCCGCACCGATCCCGACTGGATCCCGGCGCTGGTGGTCAACCACGTGCTCGGCGGCGGCGTGTTCTCCGCCCGCCTCTTCCGCGAGGTGCGCGAGAAGCGCGGGCTCGCCTATTCGGTCTATTCGCACCTCGCCCCCATGTCGCACGCCGCGCTGTTCATGGGCGGCACCTCCACCAAGAACGAGCGCACGGCCGAATCCATCGCCCTCATCGAGAGCGAGATCCGCGCCATGGCCGAGTCCGGCCCCACCGAGGACGAGCTCGACAAGGCCAAGAAATACCTCGTCGGCTCCTACGCGCTGAACTTCGACACCTCCACCAAGATCGCCAGCCAGCTCGTCCGCATCCAGATCGACGATCTCGGCCTCGACTACATGGACCGCCGCAACGGCCTCGTCTCGGCCGTCACGCTGGCCGACACGGCCCGCGTGGCCAAGCGCCTCCTCGGCGAAGGGCAGCTGCTGGTGACCGTGGTGGGCCGCCCGGCGGGGCTGTGAGGGGAGGGCGCCTTCAACCCTGCCGATGTCGCTCGGCCCTGCGCCGGGAGGCATGATCTCCGAGTGACGACCGCTCAGCAGACGATGAGCCCCAAGACGAGGAAGCGCCGCGGCCCCGCGCTCGGGTTCAGCGCCGCGACGGGGCGATATGTCTTAAAGCCCGCTTCGGAACAGGCCCGGATTTCGGTTGAGGACGTTCGAGCCGCCGCGAAGGCGATCAGCGTTCGTAAGAAGTCCTAGGACTTGTCGAGGCTTGCGGAAAGCTCGCGTTTGCGCGCCCATTGCGCAGTTGATGCGTGCGAGTTTCGCCCCCTCAGCTGATTTTGAAAGAATCGTCGTGGGCTGGCTTCTCGAAGCTTCGTAGTCCGAGCGCCAAGCGCGGCTTCGTCACCCCCCGCCCTTCCCACCCACTCCCCATCCCCCTATCCTCGCGCCGTCGCCACCGGGACGGGAATCACGCAGCATGGCTTTCGAGCACGCGACCGCGTCGGCGCTGCGGTCTTCGATCGGCGAGGGCGGCGTCGCCGACGAGGCCTATGAGGCCGCCCTGGCCGACGTCGGCGCGGCCCTCGGGCGCTTCCGGGAGGCGGTGAGCCAGGCGGCCCGCATCCCGGCGCCGGGCCAGGGCCGCGCGCCGCGCCCGGCGCTGCTGCGCCTCGCCGCCGACGCGCTGCAGGCCGCCGCCTCGCGCCCCGCCGCGCCCGCCCGCTCGCTCTTCGCCAAGCCGGCCGGCCGCGCCACCGCTCCCGAAACAACCCCCGCCGATCTGCCGCCCGGCGTGGCGGAGGCGGCCCGGCGCCTTTCCGAGGAGGGCGTCACCGACGTCGTGGTGCTGTCCGGCGGCTCCACGCTGGGCGCGCAGGTCACGGCGCAGCTGAAGGACTACGGCGTGCCGGCGCTGGGCGTGCTCGCCCCGCCGCCGCGGGCGCATTTCCTCGACGGGCTCGATCCGCGCACGGTGGGCGCGGTGCTGCGCCGCCTGCCCCTGACGGCGACGCGCTTCCTGGCCGTCTCCGGGGAGGGGGGCGAGGGCGGCGCCGTGATGCAGGCCATCGCGGCCCTGGAGGCGCTGAAGCGCGCCGGCCTCGGCGCGGCTATCCCGCAAACGGTGGTGGCGGTGGTGGAGCCCGCCGGCGCGGGCGGCCTCGGCGGCCTGCGCAGCCTGGTGCAGGCCCATGGCGGCGTCGTGCTGGAGCATCACCAGGACCCGCCCGAGGCGTCGTCGCCGCTGGGCGCGTCCGGCTTCGCGGCGCTGTCGCCCACCGGGCTCCTGCCCGCCGCCGCGCTCGGCCTCGACGTCTCGTCCCTGCGCCGCGGCGCCTTCGAGGCGCTGCGCTCCGGCCTCGACGCGGCCGCCTCGCCGCGGGACTGCGCGCCCGCCGCCGGCGCGGCCCTCAACATCGCCGCCATGCGGACCGGCCGCAGCGTCGCCGTGATGGCGCCCCACGCCGACCGGCTGGCGCTGTTCTCCCGCTGGTGGGCGCAGCTGTGGACCGACGCGCTCGGCCCCGGCGGGGCCGCGAGCCTGCCCTTGGCGGCGCCCGGCCCGGCCGACGCCCGGGCCCAGCTGTTCTACGCGGCCGGCCCGGCCGACAAGCTCTTCACGGTGGTCACGGTCGAGCCCGGCCCCGACGACCCGCCGCTCCCGGGGGGAGGGCCGGGAACGGACCCGGCCGCGGACCTGCTCGCCGCCTTGGCCCATGCCGGCCGGCCCGCCCGCCGCATCCGCCTGCCGCGCCTCGACGAGGCCGCCTTGGGCGCCCTGATGGCCCACATGATGCTGGAGACCGCGCTCGTCGCCGACGCGCTGGGCCTGCGCCCCTTCGAGGGGTCGAGCGCCCCCGCCGCCGCGCCGGCTACCGCCGCGCCGGAGACAGCCGCCCCATGAGCGTGCGCCGCCTGGATCCCGTCCTGGTCGACCGCATCGCCGCCGGAGAGGTGGTGGAGCGCCCGGCCTCGGCCGTGAAGGAGCTGGTCGAGAACGCGCTCGACGCCGGCGCGAGCCGCATCGAGGTGGTGATCGAGGGCGGCGGGCGGCGGCTCATCCGGGTGGTGGACGACGGCGCCGGCATGAGCCCGCAGGACCTCGACCTCGCGGTGGAGCGCCACGCCACCTCCAAGCTGCCCGACGGCGACCTGTTCGCCATCGACACTCTGGGCTTTCGCGGCGAGGCGCTGCCCTCCATCGGGGCGGTGTCGCGCCTCTCCATCGCCACCCGCCAGGCGGGGGCGGCGCACGGCTCCTCCATCCTGGTCGACGCCGGGCTGAAGCATCCGGTGCGGCCGGCGGCCCTCGACCGCGGCACCCGGGTGGAGATCGCCGACCTGTTCTTCGCCACGCCGGCGCGGCTGAAATTCCTGAAGACCGACCGCGCCGAGGCGCAGGCCGTCGCCGACATGCTGAAGCGCCTCGCCATGGCGCATCCGGGCGTGCGCTTCGAGCTGGGCGGGGAGGGCGCGCCGGCGCTGGACTACCCGGCCGCGCCCGGCGACCCGCAGGCCGCCATGCTGGCGCGCCTCGGCCAGGCGCTGGGGCGCGATTTCGTCGACAACGCCCTGCCGCTGGACGCCATGCGGGACGAGGCCGGCCTCGTCGGCCTCGCCGGCCTGCCCACCTTCCACCGGCCCACGGCGGCGTGGATCCACCTCTTCGTCAACGGCCGCCCGGTGCGCGACAAGCTGCTGCTCGGCGCCGTGAAGGGCGCCTATGCGGATGTCGTGCCCAGCGGACGCCACCCGGCGCTGGCGCTCTTCGTCAGCTGCCCGCCGCGCCTCGTCGACGTCAACGTGCATCCGGGCAAGAGCGAGGTGCGCTTCCGCGATCCGGGCCTCATCCGCGGCCTCGTGGTCGGGGCGCTGAAGCAGGCGCTGGCCGGCGCCGGCCACCGGGCCTCCAACACCGTCGGAGCCGCGACCCTCGACGCCCTGCGGGCCCATTCCGGCGCGCAGGCGGCGCGCTCCTGGTTCGCCGCCCCACCGGCCCGCAACGCGCAGTGGGACTGGCGCGCCAGCCCGGCCGCGCCCGCGTCGCCGCCGGGGCCCTCGCCCCACCGCCAGCCCGGCTTCGCCGCGCCGCCCCAGGCCGCCTTCGTCACCCTCGCCGAACCCGCCGCCGACCTGCGCGCCGCCGAGGCCGCGCCCGCGCCGGACCTGCTGGCCCGCCCCCTGGGGGCCGCCAGGGCGCAGCTTCACGACACTTATATCGTCGCCCAGACGCAGGACGGCGTCGTCATCGTCGACCAGCACGCCGCCCATGAGCGGCTCGTCTATGAGCGCCTGAAGCGCGAGCGGGCCGAGGGCGGCGTGGCGCGCCAGCTCCTGCTCATCCCGGCCGTGGTCGACCTCGACCCCGTCGCGGTGGACCGGCTCTGCGAGAAGGCCGGCGTGCTCGCCGCGCTGGGCCTCGCCGTCGAGGCCTTCGGCCCCGGCGCGGTGGCGGTCAGCGAAGTCCCCGCCGCTTTGGCCGGCGCCGATGTCGGCGCGCTGGTGCGCGACCTCGCGGACTCGATGGAGGACTGGGGCGGCGCGCTCGCCCTGGAGGACCGGCTCGACCACGTGCTGGCGACCTTCGCCTGCCACCACTCGGTGCGCGCCGGCCGCCGCCTCAAGCCCGAGGAGATGAACGCCCTGCTGCGCGAGATGGAGGCCACGCCCCTCTCCGGCCAGTGCAACCACGGCCGCCCCACCTATGTCGAGCTCAAGCTGGCCGATGTGGAGCGGTTGTTCGGGCGCCGGTGACGACCCCGTCTACCGCCCCCGCCACGCCCGCGCCAGGCCGTCAAGCGTGACGGCGGTCAGGCCCGCCGCGAGGCCCCAGAAGGCGGAGCCCACGCCGAAGGCCGCATAACCGGAGGCCGTCACCGCCAGCGTGAGGACGGCGGCGAAGCGGTCCTTCTCGTCCGAGAGGGCGCCGGAGAGCGCCCCGGTGAGCGGACCCATCAGGGCGAGGCCGGCGACGGTCTTGACGAGGTCGCCGGGCAGCGCCGCGAAGATCGCCACCAGCGAGGCCCCGAAGGCGGCGAAGACCAGGTAGGTCAGACCGTAGAACGGCCCGGTCATCCAGCGCTTGTCCGGGTCGGGATGCGCGTCCGGGCCGGTGCAGAGCGCGGCCGTGATGGCCGCCAGATTGCTGGTGTGGGCGCCGAGAAACGCCGTCAGCACCGAGGCCAGGCCGGTCACGCCCAGGATGGAGCGCGCCGGGGCGGCGTAGCCCGCCGCCTTCAGCACCGCGAAGCCGGGCAGGTTCTGCGACGCCATGGTGACCAGGTAGAGCGGCAGCCCGATGCCGATCAGCACGCTGGGCTCGAAGGCCGGGGCGATCGGCGTCACGGTCGTGAGCCCGAGGCGGTCGGGCATCGGCCCCGTGATCCCGAGCGCGAAGGACAGCGCCGCGCCGGCGCCCAGCACGGCCAGCACCGCCCAGGAGGGACTGAGCAGGCGCGCGGCCAGGAACAGGCCCACCAACGGCCAGACCAGCGCCGGCGCATGCTGGGCGCTGTCGAACGTCGCCAGCACGAAGCGGATCAGCACCCCGGCCAGCATCGCGGCCGCCACCGGCGTCGGAATGCGGCCGATCAGGGCGCCAAGCGGCCGGAACGCCGCCGTCAGCAGGATGAGCCCGCCCGCGGCCAGGAAGGCGCCCACGGCGGCCGACATGCCGATCGGCGCGGCCGTGGCGGCCAGCAGGGCGGCGCCGGGAGTCGACCAGGCGGTGATGATCGGGATGCGGTGGCGCAGGCTCAGGATCGTGCTCGTCGCCGCCATGGCGAGGCACAGGCCCGTGACCCAGGAGGAGGTCTGGGCGGCGTCCGCCCCCACGGCCTTGGCCGCCGAGACCACGATGGCCAGCGTGCCCCCGAACCCGACCAGGGCGGCGACCACGGCCGAGACGACGACGGAGAGGCGCATGCGGGACCCCGAAAGGCGGACGGCGGCTCAGCCGGCCAGGAAGGGCATGAGGGCGTCGAGGGTCGCCCGCGGGTTCTCCTCCGCGACGAAATGGCCGCTGTCGACCCCCTGTCCGACGGCGCCCGGCGCGAAGGTCCCGCGCCAGGCGTCGAGCGGGCTCGCCCCGGCGGCTGGGATGCCGGCCGAGCCCCACACCGCCGCGACCGGGCAGGCGATGACCTTGCCGGCGTCGCGGTCCTGCCGGTCCTGCGTGAGGTCGGTGGTCGCGCCGGCCCGGTAGTCCTCGCAGCAGGCGTGGATTCGGTCCGGATTGTTGAAGAAGGCGCGGTAGTGGGCGAGCGCCCGCGGATCGAACGGGTCCAGCGACTTCGCCTTGGTCCAGCTCGCCAGCGTATGGTCGAGCCAGGCGACCGGATCGGCGCCGATCGCCCGCTCGGGCACCGGCTCGGGCTGGGCCAGGAAGGTCCAGTGATAGACCTGCATGGCGCTCTTGGCGTCCATCCGCTCCCACATCAGCAGGGTGGGGATGATGTCGAGCAGCGCCAGCCGCTCCACCCGGCCGGGATGGTCGAGGGCCAGCCGGTAGCCCACTCGCGCGCCCCGGTCGTGCCCGATCAGGGCGAAGCGCACATGGCCCAGCGCCTCCATGACGGCGACGACGTCGCCCGCCATGGCGCGCTTGGAATAGACCTCGACGCCGCCGTCGCCGCGCGGCGCGGTGGACCAGCCATAGCCCCGCAGGTCCATGGCGACGACCGTGAAATACTGGGCGAGCTCCGGCGCGATCCGGTGCCACATGACATGCGTCTGCGGAAAGCCGTGCACCAGCGCCAGCGCCGGGCCGCGGCCGCCCGCCCGGGCGAAGATCTTGCCGGCCTGCGTGTCGATCCAGTGGCTGGCGAAGCCGGGGAACAGGTCGGCGAGATCGGACATGGCGGGCCTCATGGGCTTGGATCGCGAGCCTTCCGGCTCGCCTGGGGTGGACAGGATGCGAGCCCGCAGGCTCGCGGTCCAGGCGCTAGACGGCGCGCCAGCCGATGTCCGTGCGGTTGAAGCCGCCCGGCCAGTCGATCCTGGCGACGCCCTCATAGGCGCGCTTGCGGGCCTCGGCGATGCTGTCGCCCAGCGCCGTGACGGCCAGCACGCGGCCGCCGGCGGCCACGAGGCTCCCGTCCGGCGCCTGCCGCGTCCCGGCGTGGAAGACCTGCACGCCGTCCAGCGCCTCCGCGTCCTCGACGCCCCGGATGGGGGTTCCGGTCTCCGGCTTCGCCGGATAGCCCCGGGCCGCCATCACCACCGTGAGGGCCGCCTGCGGGCTCCAGCCGAGGGCGAGCCGGGAGACGCCGCCCTCCACCGTGGCCAGCAGCGCCTCGACGAGGTCCCCCTGCAGGCGCGGCATCAACGCCTCGCATTCGGGATCGCCGAAGCGGCAATTGTATTCGATGAGCCTGGGGCCGTCGGCGGTGATCATCAGCCCGGCGAAGAGCACGCCCCGGAAAGGCGCGCCGCGGCGCTTCATCGCCGCCACCGTGGGCTCGATGATCTCGGCCATGACCTGCGCCGCGACGGCGTCGGTCACCACCGGAGCCGGCGAGTAGGCGCCCATGCCGCCGGTGTTCGGGCCCGTGTCGCCGTCGCCCACGCGCTTGTGGTCCTGCGCGGAGGCCAGCGGCAGGGCGGCGTCGCCGTCCACGAGCGCGAAGAACGAGGCCTCCTCGCCCACCATGCATTCCTCGATCACGACCTCCTCGCCGGCCGCCCCGAGGCCGCCCGAGAACATCATGTCGATGGCCGCTTCCGCCTCCTCCACGGTGGCGGCGACGACGACGCCCTTGCCGGCCGCAAGGCCGTCCGCCTTGACCACGATGGGCGCGCCCTGGGCGCGGACATGGGCCTTCGCCGGCGCGGGCTGCGTGAAGCGCGCGAAGTCCGCCGTCGGCACGCCCGCCTCGCGGCAGAGCTCCTTGGTGTAGGCCTTGGACCCCTCCAGCTGCGCGGCGACGCGCGACGGGCCGAAGGCCTTGATCCCGGCGGCCGCCAGATCGTCCACGATCCCGGCGACGAGCGGCGCCTCGGGCCCCACCACCACGAAACCGACGCCCATCAGGCGGCAGAAATCCACCACGGCCCGGTGGTCGGCCACGTTCAGCTGGACGTTCGTCCCGCACTGGGCGGTGCCGGGATTGCCGGGAGCGATGAACAGCGTCTCGCAGCGCGGGCTCTGCGACAGCTTCCAGGCCAGCGCATGTTCGCGGCCGCCAGAGCCGATGAGCAGGATCTTCATGAGGCCTCCGCGGCGCTGAACGTGGCGATGCTTTAGACCATGCCGAGGCCCGGGGGAAAGAGGGCTGGCGGAAGCAGCTTCATCCCTCCCCTTCAGGGGAGGGGGGACCGCCGCAGGCGGTGGGTGGGGGCCGCGGCAGGCCCCACCCGCCCTACCGCCTTAGCGATTCGCCCTTTATGCTGCCGCGCATGTCCCACGAACCCGTTTCAAACGTCCCCGAGTGGTCGGTCAGCGAGCTCTCCGGCGCCCTGCGGCGCACGCTGGAGGACGCCTATGGGCATGTGCGGGTCCGGGCCGAGCTCGGCAAGGTCACGGTCCATGGCAGCGGCCACGTCTATCTCGACCTGAAGGACGACAAGAGCTGCCTGGCCGGCGTCATCTGGCGGGGCGCGGCGTCGAAGATCCGGTTCCGGCCCGAAATGGGCATGGAGGTGATCGCCACCGGCAAGATCACCACCTTCCCGGGGCAGTCGAAATACCAGCTCATCATCGACACGCTGGAGCCCGCCGGCGTCGGCGCGCTGCTGGCCCAGATCGAGGAGCGCAAGCGCCGCCTCGCCGCCGAGGGGCTGTTCGACGACGCCCGCAAGCAGTTGCTCCCCTACCTGCCGGCGGTGATCGGCGTCGTCACCTCGCCGACCGGCGCGGTGATCCGCGACATCCTTCACCGGCTGGCGGACCGCTTCCCCCGGCACGTGATCGTCTGGCCCGTGCGGGTGCAGGGCGACACCTGCGCGGCCGAGGTCACGGCCGCCATCCGCGGCTTTAACGCCCTGGCGGAGGCGGGCCCGATCCCGCGGCCGGACCTGCTGATCGTGGCGCGCGGCGGCGGCTCGATCGAGGACCTCTGGGGCTTCAACGACGAAGCGGTGGTGCGCGCCGCCGCCGACAGCCACATCCCGCTGATTTCGGCCGTCGGCCACGAGACCGACTGGACCCTGATCGACTACGCGGCCGACCGGCGCGCCCCGACGCCCACCGGCGCGGCCGAAATGGCGGTTCCGGTGCGCTCGGACCTGCTGCTCGCGGCCGCCGATCTCGGCCGGCGCGTGCTGGCCGCGCTGCATCGGCATCTCGACCGCCGCAAGGCCGACCTGCGCTCGGCCGCACGGGCGCTGCCGGGGCCGGAGGACCTCCTCGCCCTGCCGCGCCAGCGGCTGGACCTGTCGGGCGGCAAGCTCGTCCACGCTTTGGCGGCGAACTCGCGCAAGCACGACGCCCGCCTCGCCGAGACGGCGCGCCGGCTGGCCAGGCTCTCCCCGCAGGCGAGGCTCGCCGGCATGCGGGCCAAGCTCGACGGCCTCGGCCTGCGGCTGGCGGCGGCGCAGGGCGCGAATCTGCGGGCCGAGCGGCAGCGCATCCTGCACCAGCGCGAGCGGCTCGCCGCGCTGGCCCGCCGCCGCGACAACGCGGCCCAGACTCTCATCGCCCGCCGCCGGGAGCGCCTGGACCGGATCGGCCAGCGCCCCCTGGGCTGCGTGAAGGCGATCATGCGCTCCGCCGGCGAGGCGCTGAGGCGCACCGACCAGCTCCTCGTCAGCTATGACTACAAGGAGGTGCTGCGGCGCGGCTACGCCCTGGTTCACGGTCCCGACGGCCACCTCGTCCGCGAGGCCGCTCAGGTCGCGGGCGGCATGGCGCTGGAGATCCAGTTCGCCGACGGCAACGTCAAGGCGGTGGCCGGCGACGCCGGCCGGCCCCGGCCCAGGGCGAAGCCCGCGCCGGTCCAGCAAGGCAGCCTGTTCGGTGGCTGAGCCTAGGGCCAGACTGGGCGACCGCGAGCCCCGCGTCGCCGTCGCGCTCGGCGGAGGGGGAGCGCGCGGCCTCGCCCACATCGCCGCCCTGGAGGCGCTCGACGAGCTGGGCGTCCGGCCCGTCGCCATCGCGGGCACGTCGATGGGGGCCATCGTGGGCGCGGCCTATGCGGCCGGGGCCTCCGGCAAGGAGCTGCGGGCCTATGCCCTGTCGCGCCTCCGGGACCGGGCCCAGGTGATGGCCCGCGTGCTGCAGGCGAGGGTGGGGCGCATCGCCGACCTGTTCTCGCGCGGCTTCGGCAACCCGGTGCTGATCGACGGGGAGAAGCTGCTGGACCTGTTCTGGCCCGAGATCGTCCCGGACGACATCGAGGACCTGCCCATTCCGTTCCAGGCGGTCGCGACCGATTACTTCGCCCGCTGCGAACACCATTTCGACGCGGGTCCGCTGGTCACGGCGGTGGCCGCCTCGATGGCGATCCCCGGCCTGGTGCGGCCCGTGCTGGCCGGCGGGCGCGTCTATGTGGACGGCGGCGCGGTCAACCCGCTGCCCTTCGAGCGTCTGGGCGACGACGGCGCGATCGTGGTGGCGGTCGACGTCACGGGCGGCCCGACCACCGAGGTGCGCGTTGCGCCGGAGCCCTTCGAGGCGATGCTGGGGGCGTCGCAGATCATGCAGGGCGCGATCGTCGCCGAGAAGCTGAAGGCCCGGGCGCCGGACGTGCTGGTGCGCCCGGCCGTGGACGCGTTCCGTGGCCTCGATTTCTTCAAGACGAAGGCGATCCTGCTGGCGGCCCAGCCCGCCAAGGAGCAGCTGAAGCGCGATCTCGCCGCCCGTTTGGACAGGCCCGCGCCCGCCGCGGTCAGCGGCGCTCGGCGAAGAAGCTCCTGAGCAGGTCGGCGGCCTCGGTCTCGCGCAGCCCGCCATAGACCTCCGGGGCGTGGTGGCAGGTCGGCGCGCCGAAGAGGCGCACGCCATGCTCCACCGCTCCGCCCTTCGGGTCGCCGGCCGCGAAGTAAAGCCGCCGGATGCGCGCGAAGGAGATCGCGCCGGCGCACATCGGGCAGGGCTCCAACGTGACGTAGAGGTCGCAGCCGACCAGCCGCTCGGAGCCGAGGACGGCGCTGGCGGCCCGGATGGCCAGCATCTCGGCGTGGGCGGTGGCGTCGCGGTCCTGCAGGGTGCGGTTGCCGGCCGAAGCCAGGACGACGCCCCCGCGCGCCACGGCGGCGCCCACCGGCACCTCGCCCCGGGCGGCGGCGGCGCGCGCCTCCGCGAAGGCCGCCTCCATCGGATCGGTCCGTTGCGCCGCCTCGCCGGCCGGCCCTTTCATCGCTGCTCCACGCCTGTCAGGCCGCTCCGCGCGGCGCATTTCATCCGCGAAGCCGATACCACTTTGCCGGAAAATGCTCTATCAGCGCGTGATGAGCGACAGGACGAATGATCGAGGCGGCGGCGGCAAGGGCCGTCCGCCCTCCAGAGGCGGCGCGCGCGGCGGCGCAGGCGGCAAGGCGACGGGCGACAGGCCCGCCCGGGGCCCCGGCGGACCCAAGCGGCCCGGCGGCTTCGGCAAGGACGGCCCGCGGGACGCCGCCGGCCCGCGCGCGGCCCGGCCGGCGAGACCGCCTCGGGACGCCGCCGAGCGGCCGGCCCGGCCGCCTCGCGACGCCGGCGACCGGCCCCGCAGGGACGCGGCCGAGCGTCCGTTCCGCGCCCGCGGCGACGAGGCCGGCGAGCGCCGGCCCGGCAAGCCGGCGGGATCGGCCGGCCCCAAGCGCTTCGGCGGCGGCAAGGACGCGGGCGGATCCCGCAGCTCCGGTCCGCGCAAGGGCGCCGCGCCCCGGACCTTCTCCGGCGACCGCGCCGGCGCATCCCGCGCCAAGGCCGCGCCCGCCGCGCCCAGGCGGGAGTTCTCCGAGCGCATCGCCAAGGTGATCGCCCGCGCCGGCCTGTGCTCGCGCCGCGACGCCGAGGCCTGGATCGAGGAGGGCCGGGTCGCCGTGAACGGCGTCACCCTGACCAGCCCGGCGCTCGACGTCAGCGCCCAGGACGTGGTCGTCGTCGACGGAGCGCCGCTGCCGACCCGCGAGCGCACGCGGCTGTTCCTCTACCACAAGCCCCGCGGCGTGGTGACGACGGTGCGCGACCCCGAGGGCCGCCGGACCGTGTTCGACGCCCTGCCGCCCGGGTTGCCCCGCGTGATCACGGTCGGGCGGCTCGACATCAACACCGAAGGCCTGCTGCTGCTCACCAATGACGGCGGGCTGGCGCGCGTCCTGTCGCTGCCGGAGACCGGTTGGCTGCGGAAATACCGCGTCCGCGCCTATGGCGAGGTCACGCAGCCGCAGCTCGACGCGCTGCGCGACGGCGTCACCATCGAGGGCATGCATTACGGCCCGATCGAGGCTTCGCTGGACCGCGCCCAGGGCGACAATTCCTGGCTGACGCTGGGGCTTCGCGAGGGCAAGAACCGCGAGGTCAAGAAGATCCTCGAGCATCTCGGTCTGCAGGTGAACCGGCTCATCCGGCTCTCCTTCGGGCCGTTCCAGCTCGGCGACCTGCCCGAGGGCGCGGCCGACGAGGTGCGCACGCGCGTGCTGCAGGACCAGCTCGGCCCCGAGCTTTCCGCCCAGGCGGAGGTCGATTTCGAGGCGCCGGTCTTCGTCTATGACGAGGACGATTTCCGCCCCAAGGCGCGCCCGGACGAGGCGGAGCGGCGCGACCGCGACGATCGGCGGCCCTCCCGCGAGGGCGCCGCGCCGGCCGCCGGCCGCGAGCCCGTGGGCGGCGACTCCCGCCAGCGCCGCCGCAGCGAGCCCACGGTGTGGGGCGCGCCCGAGCGCGACGGCCCGCCGCGCGACCGGACGCGCGGCCGCGACCGGCCGGACGAGGTCCTGGACGAGAAGCCCAAGCCCAAGCGTCGGCACCCGATGGAGCCGCTCACCAGCGTGTGGCGGGCCGACGACGCGGAGGCCATGGTCCCGCGCGGGAAGATCCCGCGCCGCGGCGCGGATCCCAAGCTGGCCCGCGCCGAGAGCGCCGAGAAGTCGCACCAGCGCGCCGGCAAGGTGAAGGATCCCAAGGGCCGCGCGGTGCGGGTGGAGCGGATCGCCCGCGACCCGGCCGCCCATATCCGCGAGGAGGCTTATGTCGAGAAGCCCCGCGGGCGGTCGCGCCCGTCGACGGGGGCTCCGCGCGGCGGCGACAGGCCGGACGGGCGCAAGCCCTATGCGGGCCGCAGCGCCGAAGGCCCGCCGCGCGCCGAGCGGCCGAAGCGCAACGTCTGGAGCGACGCGCCCGCCGAGGGCGAGCGCCGGGAGAGCCCTGCCAAGCCCCGCACGTTCAAGCCCCGCGACGGCGACGCCCCCCGCGGCGCCGGCGAGCGTCCCGCCCGCAGCTTCAAGCCGCGCGGCGACAGGGCGCCGGGAGAAGGCCGTCCCGGAGGGGATCGCCCGTCCCGGGGCGACCGGCCCGCGGGCGCGGGCTTCAAGCCGCGCGGCGACGGCCCCAGGGGACCCCGCCCGGGCGGGCCCGGCGGCTCGCGTCCTGGCGGCTCGCGTCCTGGCGGGTCCCGCCCCGGCGGCTCGCGTCCCGGCGGCGGCGGCGGTCGGCCGCCCCGGCGTCCGCGCGAGGGCTGAGCCGTGCGCATCGTCGGCGGGCGGCACAAGGGCCGGGCCCTGGCCGCCCCGAAGACGCAGGCCGTCCGCCCCACCTCGGACCGCCTGCGCGAGACCATCTTCAACATCCTCGCCCACGCCTATGACGATCCCGTCCAGGGCGCGAGGGTCCTGGACCTCTTCGCCGGCACCGGCGCGATGGGCCTGGAGGCGCTGTCGCGCGGCGCGGCCTTCGCGCTGTTCGTCGACGACTCGGCCGAGGGCCGCGGGCTGATCAAGGCCAATGTCGACGCGCTCGGGGCGGCGGGGACCTCGAAGGTGTTCCGCCGCGACGCCACCAGGCTCGGCGCCGCGCACCCCCACGCGCCCTTCGGGCTGGTGTTCTGCGACCCGCCCTATGGCCGGGGCTTCGCCCCGCTCGCGCTCGCCTCGGCGCTGGCCGGCGGCTGGCTCGCCCCCGACGCCCTGCTGGTGGTGGAGGAAGCCGCCGGCGCGCCGCTGGAGCTGCCGGCGGGCTTCACGGTCGAGGACCGGCGCGACTACGGCGAGACGCAGGTCGTCTTCGCCCGGGCCGGATGAGCGCGAGCCCGGGGCCCGCGGCCTCGCCGGTCAGGAATACGGATCGGCCGCGTCGCGCAGCCCGTCGCCCATGAAGTTGAACGCCAGCACCACCAGGATCACCGGGACCATCGGGGCCAGCAGCCACGGATAGAGGTTCACGGCCGCCAGGTTCTGCGCCTCGTTGAGCAGCACGCCCCAGCTCGTCACCGGCGGGCGCAGCCCGAGGCCGAGGAAGGACAGCGCCGTCTCGCCCAGGATCATGGAGGGGATCGACAGCGTGGCGCTGGCGATCAGGTGGCTCATGAAATTGGGCACGAGATGGTGCGCGATGATGCGCGAGCGCGAGGCGCCCATCAGCTCGGCCGCGCGCACGAACTCCTCCTCGCGCAAAGCCAGCAGCTTGGAGCGGACCGCCCGCGCCAGGCCCGGCCAGTCGAGCAGGCCGAGGATCAGCGTGATGGCGAAGAACACCAGGACGGGGCTCCAGTTCGCCGGCAGCGCGGCCGAGAGCGCCAGCCAGAGCGGCAGCTCCGGCAGGGAGCGCAGGATCTCGATCATCCGCTGCACCGTGGCGTCGACCCACCCGCCCATATAGCCGGCGAGGCCGCCCAGCGTCAGGCCGATCACGAAGGAGACCGCGATTCCGAGCAGCCCGACGGTGAGCGAGATGCGCGCGCCATAGATGATGCGCGAGAACAGGTCGCGCCCGAGCTTGTCGGTGCCGACCAGGAAGAAGGTGCCGCCCTTCGGCGGGCAGACCAGATGCAGGCGGGCCTGCGTCAGGCCCCAGAACTGGTAGGGCGCGCCCTCGCAGAAGAAGCGCAGGGGCTCCGGCCGGGCGCTGTCCACGGCGTATTCGCGCCGGAATGTCTCTAGGTTGAACTTGAAGGCGTAGGGATACACGAAAGGCCCGACGAAACGCCCTTCGTGGAACAGGTGGACGCCCTGCGGCGGGGCCGAGAGGTGGTCGGCGTTGCGCTGGCCGAGACCATAGGGGGCGATGAACTCGACGAAGGGCAGGGCGATGTAGAGCGAGGCCAGGAAGATGGCCGAGACCAGCGCGACCCGGTGGCGCTTGAACTTCCACCAGATCAGCCGCGCCGCCGAGGCGCGGTAGAACGTCTCCTCCGCGGCGCTCATCGCGTCCGACGCGCTGGCGTCGAACGGCGCGGGGTTGACGTAGTGGCCCGGCGCGTTCGGATCGTGAGTGATGGGCGACAGGGCGACGCTCATGTCAGCCTCGCCGTCCGAAGCGGATGCGGGGATCGAGCGTGGCCAGGAGCAGGTCGGAGATCAGCATCCCGATCACGGTCAGCACCGCCACGAACATCAGGATGAAGCCGGCCAGGAACTGGTCCTGCTGCTTCAGGGCCTGCAGCAGCACCGGCCCGACGGTGGGCAGGCTGAGCACCAGCGAGACCAGCACCGAGCCCGAGATGAGGTGGGGCAGCAGGTTGCCGATGTCGGCCACGAAGGGGTTCAGGGCCATCCGGAACGGATATTTCAGCAGCGCCGGCATCGGCTTCATGCCCTTGGCCCGGGCCGTGACGGTGTACTGCTTCTGCAACTCGTCGAGGAGGTTGGCCCGCATGCGGCGGATCATGGCGGCGGTGCCGGAGAGGCCGATGACGATCACCGGCGCGATCAGGTGCGAGGCGATCGAGCTGGCCTTGGCCATGCTCATCGGCTCCTGGGTGAATTTCTGGTCCATCATCCCGCCGATGGAGATGCCGAACCAGCGGTTGAGATAGAAGAGCAGGATCAGGGCCAGCAGGAAATTGGGCGTGGCGAGGCCGAGATAGCCCAGGAGCGTGGCCGCGTAGTCGCCCCAGGAATATTGCCGCGTGGCCGAGTAGATGGCGATCGGGATGGCGACGACGTGGACGAAGATCACCACCACGACATTGACCAGCAGCGTCAGGCCGAGCGCGCCGCCGACGACGTCGTTGACCGGCCGCTGGAACTCGAAGGACCAGCCCCAGTCGCCCTGCAGCAGGCCGGAGAAGCCGTTCGGCCCTGACCAGACGCCGAGCCAGATCAGGTACTGCTCCCAGACGGGCCGGTCGAGCCCGTACTGGGCGCGCAGGAACTCGGCCTTGGCGGCCGCGGCCGGATCGCCCTGCGAGCGCAGCTCGGCGATCTGGTTGGTGAGGAAGTCGCCGGGCGGAAGCTTGATGATGAGGAAGACCAGCGCCGAGATCGCCACCAGCGTCAGCAGCATGGTGACGATCCGGCGCAGGATGTACATCGCCATGCGCATCGGCTGTCCTCAGGCCTCGTAGTAGAATTCGTCGATGCGGTAGACGCCCAGAAGCGACGTCGGCTCCCAGGAGAACATCGCCTTCTCGGGCATGTTGCGCATGCGCTTGTTGACCACGATCGGCTGCAGCTCGCCCGCCACCGTCCCGATGGTGAACTGCTGCTCGGCCTGGAGCGCCAGCATGTCCTTCCAGATCGCGGCGCTCATGTCCTCGTGGGTCGTCTTCAGCCACTTCTCGTAGAGCGCCAGCAGCTTCTCGGCCGCGGGGTCGTCCGGCTTCTCGCCGCTGCGGCCCAGCGTCTCGAACCACTGGCCCCATTTGGGCCAGGAATAATGCTCCTGCCGGACGGGGGCGAGCTCGGTGGGCGGCATCAGGGGCGTGGGCACGGCGTTGTCGAGGCCGGTGGACGCCACCATGACGGTCTGGCCCGAATAGGAGCGCTGGCGCAGGATGCCCCGGTCCTGCGGCTTCATGAACAGCTTGACGCCGACGTCGCGCCAGAACTCGGTGATCAGTTCCAGGGCGTCGACGATGTCGGTGGACTCGCCGTCGACCTCGACCACGATCTCCAGGATCCGGCCGTCGGGCAGCAGGCGGATGGAGTTGGAGTCCCGGGCCGTCAGCCCGAGCTCGTCCAGCATGGCGTTGGCGAATTCGGGGTCGTAGCCGGCGAACTGCGTCCGGAACTCGTCCGCATAGAGCGGGCTGCTCTTCATCACCGTGTTGTTGCCCTCCACGCCCAGGCCGAACAGCAGCGCGTTGTTGAGGATCCGGCGGTCGATGGCGGCCGAGAGGGCCCGGCGGTAGCGCACGTCGCGGTTCAGCTTGCGCCACACCGGGTCGTTGGCGTTGAGGTTGGGATAGAGCGTGTAGACGGACCCGCGCGCATAGGGCCAGAGCAGCGTCCGGTAGTTCTGCGCCGCCTCGCCTTCCTTCAGCACCGGGACGTCGTTCATCGACAGGCCGCGGGCCTGCAGGTCGACCTCGCCGGCGTTGGCCTTGGCGGGGAAGAGCCCGGGCGAGGCCACGTCGACCAAGGCGCGGTCGATATAAGGGAGCTGGCGCCCCTCCGGGTCGACGCGGTGGAAGAAGGGATTGCGCTCGAACACCATCCGGCTGGCCGGGGGCGGCGTCATCAGCCGCCACGGATTGAGGGTCGGAGCGTCCGGGTTGCTGTAGTCGTAGTCGTCGTCGAGGCGGTTGTGCAGCGTGGCCCAGCCCTTGACCTTGGCGCGGGCGGCCATGCGGTCGAGCTTCTCCTTGTCCGTGTAGCGGACGTGGAAGCCGCGCAGATAGCGCGACGGCGCGAACAGGCGCAGCGGCCGCGGCAGCGCCAGCGCCGGCAGGAAGCGCGGGTTGGGCGCGTCCCATTCGTAGCGCACCGTCAGGTCGTCCAGGATCTCGAAGCGCGGCAGCTTGCCGTCGACGAGGAACACCTCCTGCGGGCCGTTGGGGCTGAGATCCTTCTGCCGGGCGATGTCTTCCCAATAGTAGCGGAAGTCCTCGGTCGTGAAGGGCTGGCCGTCCGACCAGCGATGCCCCCGCCGCAGCCGGAAGGTGAAGATCCGGTTGTCCTTCTGCTCGTAGCTCTCGGCGAGGTCCGGCTGGAGCCGAAGGGTCTCGTCATAGCCGACGAGGCGGGTGTAGCCGTTCGCCGACATGTAGCGAAGGTCGCGCGTCTTGGCGATCAGGGTGCGGATCTCGCCGCCATAGCGCCCGATGCTGCGGTTGCGGGAGGCGAAGTCGGCCACCAGCGGCCGGGTCGGCAGGCGGTCGAACACCGGCGGAGCCTCGCCCTTGGCGACGCGCTCCGCCATCATGGGCGATTCCTGGAACCGGAGCCCGTCCGCCCGCGCCGCCGCCGGACGGGCGACTGCGGCCGCCGCGGCCGCCAGGCCGGTCTTCAGGACTCCTCGGCGGGTGACGCCGTCGGAGTGCGTGGGATCAGCCATGGCCCTGCCTCGCCTGGTGGATGTCCGGCCGTCGCGGGAGCGCGCTCATGACGCCGCCCTCATGGCCGGCTGCTCGGGTTCGCGCGCCGCGTCCGGCGCCGGCCGGGCTAGCGCGATGCAGTGGCCGGGCTCCACCTCGACGAGCTGGGGCCAGGTCTCGCCCGTCTTGAGGCGGAACGGCTCCGGCCAGTCCGCGGGCTCGGAGAACCCGCCCTGCGTCACGCGGGAGAAATCGAGCGGATGGTCGAGGTCGGGGCTGGGGACCGCGGCCAGGAGGGCCTGCGTGTAGGGGTGCCGCGGCGAGCGGAACAGCGTCTCGCGCGGGGCCTTCTCGACGATGACGCCCCGGCACATCACCGCGATGTCGTCGGCCATGTAGTCGACCACCGCCAGATTGTGGGAGACGAACAGGTAGGACAGCCCGAGCGCGGACTGCAGGTCCTTGAGCAGGTTCAGGATCTGGGCCTGCACGGAGACGTCCAGCGCCGAGGTGGGCTCGTCGCACAGGATCACGGCGGGGTTGAGGGCGAGCGCCCGGGCGAGCCCGATCCGCTGCCGCTGGCCGCCGGAGAACGAATGCGGATAGCGCCGCATCGAGCGCTGGTCGAGGCCTACCAGCTCCAGGAGGTCCTTCACCCGCGCGAAGCGTTCGTCCTCGTTGCCGATGTGGTGGATGCGCAGCGGCTCGGCCAGGATGTCGTAGACCGTCATGCGCGGGTCGAGGCTCGAGAACGGGTCCTGGAACACGAACTGCACGGCGCGCCGGTAGGCCTTCAGGTCCGGCCCGGCGAGCTTGAAGACGTCGCGCGGTCCCGATCCGTCGTCGAAGCGGACGCTGCCGCAGTCCGGCGCCATGGCGCGCATGATCACCTTGGACAGGGTGGTCTTGCCGGACCCCGACTCGCCCACGAGCCCGAGCGTCTCGCCCGCGGGCAGCGACAGGCTGACATTGGAGAGCGCGGAGATCCGCTGCGGCTTGCCGAAGAGGCCGCCGGAGCGCAGCGTGAAGGTCTTGGTGACGCCGTCCACGTCCAGCACGGTGAGTCCGGCCGGGATGGGGTCGCGCGTGCAATGGGCGGCGGCGGCCGCGGCCGCGGGGTCGATGCGGATCTCGCGCAGGGGCGTCAGGCGCTCGCCCAGCTTCATGTCGAAATGCGGCACGGCCCGCATCAGCGCCGTCAGATAGGGGTGCTGCGGCCGGCGGAAGATGTCCTCCAGGTCGCCGCGCTCCATGACCTGGCCGCGATACATCACCACCACGTCGTCGGCCATGTTGGCCACCACGCCGAGATCGTGGGTGATGAGCAGCACGGCCATCTGGGTCTCGGCCTGCAGCTCCTTGATCAGCGCCAGGATCTGGGCCTGCGTGGTCACGTCGAGCGCGGTCGTGGGCTCGTCGGCGATCAGCAGCGCCGGCTTGCAGATCAGCGCCATCGCGATCATGGCGCGCTGGCGCATGCCGCCGGAGAGTTCGAACGGGTAGGTGGTCAGCATCGCCTTCGGGTCGCGGAAGCCGACGCGGCGGAACACCGCCATGGCGCGCTCCTGCGCTTCCGGGAGCGTCGCCTCCTCGTGGATGCGCAGGGCCTCGGTGACCTGGTCGCCGACCGTGTGCAGCGGCGACAGCGAGGTCATGGGCTCCTGGAAGATCATCGCCATCCGGGCGCCCCGGAGCTGGCGCATCTTCTCGCAATTGGGATCCAGCTTGACGATGTCGACCGGGCCGCCGCCCTCCGGGTCGCGCAGCACGATGGAGCCGTTGACGATGCGCCCGCGCTTGGGCAGCAGCCGCAGCATCGCGTTGGCGGTGACGGACTTGCCGGAGCCGGACTCGCCCACCACGGCCAGCGTGCGGCCTGCGTGAAGGTCGAAGGAGACGCCGCGGACCGCGTGCACGAGTCCCGCGTCGCCGTCGAAATCGACGGCCAGATCGCGAATGCTGACGAGCGGTTCTGCGGTCATCCTCGATTCCGGTCTCCGCCAGCGGCCATGGCGACAATGTGCGCCGAACATGTCGCGACCGTCACGCGAATTGTGCTCTCGCTGACACAACGCACGTAAAGCCGGTTTCGCCCATCTTTCGGGCGAATCATTGTTCCCGCAGCCGGAACGCCTGCGCGGCGGAGACGAACCGCACCGATCGCGTCTCGGCCAGACGGCCCAGCAGCTCCTCCAGGAATCGCCAGACCCACCCGTCATGGACGAGGTGATGCGTCAGCAGGCCATAGGCCTCGTCCGGGTCGGCGCGGCCCTCGGCGACGGCGTCCACGTGGTCGGCGAAGGACGCGAGCAGCGCGCCCTCGTCGGCCAGGCCGCGCGATCCGCGCCAGTCGATCGGGTCGAAATGCGTGTTGACCTGCAGGAGGCCGGGGGCCGGGGAGGCTTGGGCGCGCGGCTTGAAGGTCGAGAGCCCGCGAAAGCCGCAGCGGGGCAGCAGCGGGACGAGCGCGGCGTCGATCCGGTTCCAGGGCGGGGCCAGGATGGGCAGGGAGCGGGCGCCGAAGAGCTCCTCCAGCCGCTCGCGCCCGAAGGCGAGCTCGGCCAGCACGAGCTCCGCCGGGGCGTCGCCGAGCTCGCGCTTCTTGCCCCCGGGGCCGGCGTGGTTGGCGTGGGCGTAGCCATGCTGGATCACGCTCGCCTGCGGCGCGCCGGCGAGGATGCGCCGCAGGGCCGGGTCGACCGCGGCGGGCACCACCGCGAGCGCCAGCGGAGCGCCCGCCCGCCGCGACAGGCCCAGCAGCCGGTCCAGAGCCGGGGAGGGCGCGACGCAGTCGTCGTCCCGCCACCACAGGTCGAGGCGCATGCCGAGCCGGCCGAGGCGGTCCAGGGCGGCCTCGAGCCTCTCCCAGCCGGCGGCGCGGCGGCGCGCTCCGGCGGCCTCCTCCTCCAGCGCGTCGGCGCTGGCGGCCGCGCCGTCGAGCCGCACGGACCAGTCCGGCCTCGGACGGCGGGCCGCCCGGTCGACGGCCTGGAGCAGGGCGGCGGGGGCGAGGCGGTCCTCCGGGAGCGCTTCGAGGCAGCCGGCCTTCTCGAACCACGCCGCGCGCAGGCCCTGCTCGCGCTCGCCTCCGGCGGCGAAGGGGACCACCACGGCCCGGGCCCGGACGGCGGCGAGATCCAGGATGGTGTTGTACCCGGCCTGGCTGACCGAGACGGCGGCGCGCGCCAGGAGGGCGCGAAAATCCGGGCGGGCGCGCTCCACGATCACCGTTTCGGCGCCATGGGCGGCCCGCGCGAGCGCCTCGAAGGCGGCCGCCGGCGCCCCGTGCCCGACCAGGATGCGCCAGACCCGCCTCTCGGGATCCATGGCCCCGGCCTCGGCGGCGGCGCGCAGCAGGGGAAGGCCGGCCGGGCCTCCGCCGCCGGAGACGACGACCTCGCCCGAGCCTGCATCCCGCCCGGCGGCGGGCGCCACGGCGGGAGGCGCCCCGTCGTCGCTCACATAGCCCGTATAGACGAGGCGCCGCTCCAGCGCCTCCTCGACCGGCCAGGAGGCGCGAAGCGGCATGGCGCCGGGATCGCCGTGCACGAGCGCCCGGTCGTAGAAGAGGCCCAGCCGATCCAGCGCCTCGGCCGCCCGGCCGGACTTGGACGGAGGGTTCAGCACGTCGCGGATGGAGCAGACCACCGCCGGCCGGGGACGCCGGGCGGCCGCCTCGTCCAGCAGGGCCAGGAACTCGTCCGCGAGCTGGCGCCGGCCGAAGGGAAAGAGTTCCGTGACGAGGACGTCCGGCTGCGCCGCCGCGAAGGCCGCCAGCAGCGCCTCTCGCCTGCCGGCCAGCGCCTCGGGGGCGACCGGCGCGCCGTCCTCGCCCAGGAGGGTGGCGAAGTCGGCCCCCTCGCAATGCACCGGCGCGAGCTGAACGAGCGTCACGCCGTCCAGCCGGACCAGCGGCGCGGGTCGGCCGCCGCTGACCAGCGTCGCCCGATGCCCGCGCAACGCCATGGCGCGCGCGATCGCGGCGGCCCGGGCGAGGTGCCCGACCCCCAGCAGATGGGTGACGACGATGAGAACCGACAGGCTCACGGCGGCGGACCTTGGCCAGTCGCGCAGGCGGAGTCCAGCGCCGCGCGCAGGATCTGCGCCGCGCCGGCCGTCGAGCGGGAGGCGAGGACCCGCTGGCGGGCGGCGCGCCCCAGCGCGCCGAGGCCGGCCGGGTCGGCGAGGAGCCGCCGCAGGGCGTCGGCGAAGGCGCCGGCGTCGCCCGCCGGCGCCAGCACGCCCGTGACGCCGTCCAGCACCACCGCCCCGACCCCGCCGAAGTCGCCGGCCAGGGCCGGGCAACCCTGCAGGGCGGCCTCCAGGAAGGCCATCCCGTAGGCTTCGCGCACGGCCGGCCAGACCAGCAGGTCGGCCATGGCGTAGCGCCGGGCGAGGCCGTCGGGGCCGAGCGCGCCGTGGAAGCGCACGCGCTCCCGCAGGCCGGCGAATGCCGCCTCCACCTCCGCCCGCGCCGCGCCGTCGCCGACGACGTCAAGCGTCCAGGCAGCGTCCCGCGCCTGCTCCAGGCTGTCGGCGAGGAGCCGATAGGAGGCGAGCTTGTCGCCGGGGCGCATCATCGCCACGGCGAGGAGGGCCGCGGGAGGCCCCGGCGCGCGCGCGTCGCGCAGACCGGAGGCGTCGGGCCAGGCCTGCGCGTCCAGGAAGGGCGGGAAGGGCAGGAGCCGCTGGCCCGGAGGACGGGCGGCCTCCAGCATCTCGCGGTCGGCCGGGTTCATCACCAGCACCGCGTCGGCGCGGTCGAGCGCCGCCTCGGCCAGAGCGTGGCCGAGGCTCCACGGTCCATGGGCCCGCTTGGGCGCCCGGGACCCTTCGGCGACCAGATAGGGCAGGCCCAGCGCGGTCGCCACGGCCGGGCCGAAGACGTCCGGCGCCTTGTAGTGGACGTGGTAGCTCAGCACGGCGCTCGGCCGCTCCGGCGCGGGGCGCAGGCGAACCTCCTGCGCATAGGCGGCGGCCTGACCGCGGGCCTCCTCGGCGAGGCGAGCCGTCAGCCGCTCGTCGCCGTCGCGGTCGAACATGCGCAGGCCGCAGGGCGTCTCGGCGGCGACGCCGGCCAGCCGCAGCGCCTCCAGGATCAGCCGCGCCACCGCGCGGTCCCCGGAGGGTTCGGGGTGGTCGGGCGGCTTCAGCGGAGCATGGAAGACGACGCGCATCAGACCGCGACGCGCGCCGGCGCCGCAGCGGGCGCGCCCTCGGCCGCGCCCAGCCCGTCCGGGTCTTGCAGGCGGTCCAGGACGTGCCGCACCCCGGCGTCGAACGAGAAGGCCGTGCGCACCTTGGAGGCCGCGGCCTGCCCGAGCCGCCGCCGCAGGGCGGGGTCGCGGATCAGCCTCTCCAGCGCGGCCGCCAGGGCTGCGGGGTCGGCGGGCGGGGTCAGGAGCCCGGTGACCCCGGCCTCGACGAACTCCGGAACGCCCGCGAAGTCGGTGGACAGGATCGGCAGCGCCTGCGTGGCGGCCTCCATGATGACGTTGGGAAGACCGTCGCGGTCGCCATGGTCGCCCTCGCGGCAGGGCAGCGCGAACAGGTCGGCGTCCCGCATGGCGGCGATCACCGCGTCCTGCGCGAGCCCGCCGCGCCATGCGATCCGGTCCGAAAGGCCCGCCGCCTCCGCCTGGCGCCGCAGGGCGTCCCGCAGCTCGCCGGAGCCGATATGAACGAAGCGCCAGCTGAGGCCGGCCGGGAGCAGCGCCAGCGCGGCCAGGAGGTCGGCGTAGCCCTTCTTGGCCACCGCGCGCCCGACCGACAGGATGACGACCGGCGAGGCGGGATCGGCCCCGGTGCGGTCGGGCCGGCGCGCCGGCGCCGGCGGGAAGCGGCCGAGGTCGAGCCCGTGATAGGCCAGCGACACCCGTCCGGGCGCCGAGGGCGGCGACAGGCGCCGCAGCTCGTCCAGGCCCATCCGGGTGCAGGTGACGCCCCATCGGGCGGCCTCGATCTTCTCGCGCTTCTCCCAGTCCGGCGTGGTCCAGATGTCCTTGGCGTGCGCCGAGAAGCTGAAAGTGCGCCCGCTCAGCAGGCAGGCGTAGCGCACCACGGATGCGGGGGTGTGGAGGTAATGCACATGGACGTGCCGGATCTCCGGATCGAGCTCGCGCGCCATCGCCAGGGCCTGGCCGAGGCGCCGGCCGCGATTGGGCGTCGGGTCCCGCAGCAGGTCGCGCCAGAAGGCGCGCAGCAGCGCCCCGAGCGCCGGCCGGCGCCGCGCCGCCCAGGCGCCGCGCAGCACGCGAAGCGGCTCCTGGTGGAGATATTCCGGCAGATAGCGGACCGGCGCGGCGATCGCCCGGTTGAGGGCGTGCACGGCCTTGTCGGTGGGGCGGCGGAGCGCCCAGATCTCGATGGACGCGCCGGCCCGCTCCAGCCCCAGGATCTCCTGGGCGATGAAAGTCTCCGACAGGCGCGGATAGCCCTTCACCACCACGGCGATGCGGCGGCCTTCGGGCGTCGGGGCGGCGGTCATTCCGCGGCGCGGATCATTCGGCGGCGAGCCCCACGCCGTTCAGGGGGACGCGATGGCGCCGCGCCTCCTCGAACCAGGGCTTGGTCATCGCGCCGATGCTGTCGAGGCCGTCCAGGAGGCCCGGCACGAAGGCCTGCGAGGGCTTGGGCTGGTCGCGCAGCGCCCGGATGGCCCGGGCCATCTCGACCGGGTCGCGGCCGCTCGCCGGAGCGTCGAGCCCGTCCAGCTGGCGCAGCAGGCCCAGCCGCTCGGCGCAGGTCGCCCGGATCGCCTGCTCCAGGCGCGGCGTCTTGCGCGGCACGATGAGGGCCGGCTTGTCGAGGGACAGGATCTCGCAGAACGTGTTGTAGCCGCCCATCGCCACGATGGCGGAGGCGCGCTGCATCAGGTGCTCGATCTTGGAATCGAACATGATGGCGTCCACCCGGTCGAGCTTGGCGATCCGGTCCATGAAGGCGCGCCGCGTCGTGCGGGCGATGAAGGGGCCGAACACCACGAGCGCCGGGATGGCGATGCTGTCGTCGTGCTCATAGGCGGAGACCACCCAGTCGATCAGGTCCGCGCCGTCGCCTCCGCCCCCGGTGGTGACCAGCACGAAGGGGCCGCGGGTGAGCTTGGGATAGCGGGCGAGCTGCGGCTCGTCCGGCAGTTCGCGCCGCAGATAGCCCGTATAGGTGATCCGCTGCTTGACGGCGTCCGGCAGCTCCAGCGCGACCAGCGGGTCGTAGAGCTCCTTCAGGCCGTAGATCCAGATGTCGTCGTAATAGTCGATCAGCGCCTGCCTGGCGCCCTTGCGCTCCCACTCGGGCAGCAGCAGCGCCGGCTCGTCCATGACGTCCCGTATGCCGAGCACCAGCCGCGCGCCGCGGGCCTTCATGGCGTCCAGGGTCGGCAGGATCTCGCCCCGGAACCCGGTGGGCTCCTTGTCGACGATCACGATGTCGGGGGAGAGGGCCAGAGCCGTGTTGCGGATGATGGCCTCGCGCATCGCCACGGCCTCGTCGAGGCCGAGATTGAGGTTGAGGCTGGTGTAGTCGCCATTGGGCAGCTTCACGACGCCCGGCACGCGGACGAAGTCCACGCCGTTGCCGAAATCGAAGCTGCCGACCACCGGCGACCCGGTGATGATCACCACCGACGCGTCCGGCGCGGAGGCCACGAGAGCGTTGGCGATGGCCCGCGACCGGCGCAGATGTCCGAGCCCGAACGTGTCGTGGCTGTAGATCAGAACGCGTGGCGATCGGCGTTCGGGAGCCGCCCAGTCGCCTGCACCGGAGGTAGAGACCGGCTGAAACATCAATCACCGACTCCCGTGCAGGGCGCCAAGTTCAGGGAGCCGGCCCCTTGTCGGCCGGGATCCTGTGCGACCGGATGGCGCCGATGCGGCGTCGATCCCAGCCTGACCCCCCAAGACTAGCGAATGGACCGGGATTTCGCACGCGCAAAAACATCGTCCGGCCTGTCGGCGCCGACCGAGGCCGCCCGCCGCCCCGGTCCGCCATGGCTCCCGTCTGGTTGCAACCAATGCGTGTATTTTCAGTCTATGCAACAGGATACGTTAAATCGCGGCGTCTATCGTGGAGCGTAACAGGATCAGAGCGCCGTCATGTCCCGTCATTGGCTGAACTTCTGGAAGAGCGAAGATGGAGCGACCGCCGTCGAGTACGGCCTCATCGCCGCCATCATCGCGACGGTGCTGGTGGGCGCGACCGGATCTCTGAAATCGGCCCTGACGGTGATGTACAGCACCATCCTGACGCAGTTCTTCGGCGCCACGAGCTGAGCCGCGGGTCCGCGCGGCGCCGCTCCTATTCGGCCGCCATCATGTCGTCGCCCGCGATGTTCGCGCCCTTCAGGTTGTCCAGGCTGGACACGATGTGGCCCGCCAGGGCGTCCGACAGCGCCGAGCTCTCGTGGCGGTTGCGCATCAGCCCGATCTTGCACGAGGGCAGGGCGGGGAAGCCCTCCGAAGGCCCGAGCACCCGCATGCCGGGCCGCGCCGCGCTCTCGGGAAGCACGCCCACGGCGAGCCCGGCCAGAACCGCCGCCCCGACCGCGTTGGAGTTCCAGCTGGCGTAGAGGATGCGGTAGGGCCGGCCGATGCGGTCGAGCCGCTCGGTCGCGGCCTGGCGCCAGTTGCAGGTCGGGCGTCCCAGCGCCAGCGGCAGCAGCCTCTCCTCGTGCACCGCATGCCGCTGCGACGACACCCAGAGCAGCCGCTCCTTGCGGATGATCTCGGCGTGGCCGCGGCTTTCCACATGGGTGATGATGGCGAGGTCCAGATCGCTGGTCTGGATCCGGTCCGCCAGCATCGGGGTGGGCTCGCACACGACGGTGACCTCCACCTTCGGGTTCGATCGCGAGAACCGCGCCAGGATCTCCGGCAGGTATCGGTCGGCGTAGTCGTCCGGCACGCCGAGCCGCACCCGGCCGGCCAGTTCGGCGTCCGCGAAGCTCGCCAGGCATTCCACGTTGAGGCGCAGGATGCGGCGCGCGTAGTCGAGCAGGCGCTCGCCGTCCTCGGTGAGCCGCGAGGCGCGCCCGTCCCGCTCGAACACCGGCTTTCCGAGCCGCTCCTCGAGCCGCTTCATCTGCATGGAGACGGCGGATTGCGTCTTGTGCACGACGTCGGCCGCCTTGGTGAAGGAGCCGGTGTCCGAGATCGCCACGAAGGTCTTGAGCTGGTCGATGTCCAGGAGGTGCATGGCGCGGCCTGCGTTTCGGTTTGCGCGCGGGCGCGGGCGCCCTCGTGCCGTGACGTCTCAATGACAATGATCGATTTCCATGATGCAGTCCATCATGAACATTCGTTTTATTCATGGACCGGGCGGGAGTATCCCTGACGCCGAGGTCGCGGTGGTCGCGGCCGCATCCCGGGCCCGACCGGCCCGACGCCGACACAGGAGCTTTCCATGACCTCCCCCGATCCGCAGGTCCTCGCCGCCGCGAACGCCGTCGCCCCCGCGCGCGCCGTCGCCGTGCTGGCCGGCCGCATCGGGACGGCCTGGAAGCGCTGGCGCAACCGTCGCCAGGTGGCCGAGCTGCTCGCCCTCGACGATTATCTGCTGCGCGATCTCGGCGTGGCCCGCGGCGACGTGTTCGAGGCCCTGTCCGACGCGTCCGTCAGCGACGCCTCGATTCATCTCTGCGCTTCGGCGAGCCAGGCGCGCCAGCACGAGACGATGCGCCTGCGGGAAAGCCTTCGATCGGCTCGGATTCTGACGATTTCGCCGCGCGTCGCCGCGCCGGTCCAGGCCGGACGCGCCGCCTGAACCTTCATCCCGCTTAGCGGGTCGCGCGTTCCCCCTCCCGCGGCTCGCTCCTGAGGCCCCGTCTCGCCCAGACGGGGCCTCTTTTCATCACGATCGGTGATGACTCGATTCAGCGATCCGAATGGGACGCCCAGTCCCCCAGCACCGCCTGCACCAGCGTCAGCGCCGCCACCGCGGCGGTGTCGGCCCTGAGGATGCGCGGTCCCAGCGACAGCCTCAGCACGTGGGGAAGCCTCCGCAGGGCCTCCCTTTCCTCGGCGGAGAAGCCGCCTTCCGGGCCGATCAGCACCGCCGCGGGGCCGGGCGCGACGCCTTTCAGGGCGGCGATCGGGTCCGCCGTCTCGGCGTCCTCGTCGCAGAAGATCAGCAGCCGGCCCGGCTCCCAGCCGTCCAGCAGGCGGTCGAGCCGCGTCTCGTCGGCGACCTCGGGCACGGCCAGCACGCCGCACTGCTCGGCGGCCTCGATGGCGTTCGCCCGCATGCGCTCCAGATTGATGCGCGAGACCTGGGTGCGGCGCGTCACCACGGGCCGGATCAGCGAGGCGCCCATCTCGACCGCCTTCTGGACCATGTAGTCCAGCCGCGCGTGCTTGAGCGGCGCGAAGAGGTAGTGCACGTCCCCGGCGGCCGGCTGGGCGCGGGTCCGCGGGCCGATCGACAGGACCGCCGCCTTCTTGCCGCCCTTGCCGAGGCTCGCCTTGAACTCGCCGTCCCGGCCGTTGAACACCAGCACGGGATCGCCCTCCTGGAGGCGCAGCACGTTCAGGAGGTAATGCGACGGATCGCGCTCGAGCGCCACCTCGGCCCCGGGAGCCAGCGGAGCGTCGACGAAGAGCCTCTGGGCGCGGAAATCGTAGGAGGCCACGGTTCTCTCCTGTGCGGGCCCCCGTGTGTAAAGGCGGCGCAACCGGATTTCAGCCGTTTTCTTGGACTACGGCCCTCGCCATCGCGGGTCTGGGGCCAGAGCGTGGGGGAAAGCGCGGGGTCCGCCATGTCCACAGATTGCAAAGCCTCGCCCCCGACTGGTAAAGGAAGGCCGATGTCTGACAGGGGACGAAGCATGTTCGCGGCACTAACGCAGGGTCGGCGCTCGGCGCGGGGCGCGGCCACCGTCATCGGAGCGAGCCTCGGAGCGGCCCTGGCGATGGCCTGCGCGGTCGGGCCGGCGTTCTCGCAGGCCGCCGACTGCGCCGAGATCGGGCCGATGCTGCAGGAGCGCGGCAAGCTGCTCCAGCGCGCCCAGGGCTTCGCCAAGAAGAAGCCCACCGCCGCGGAGGCCTGCGGCGTGTTCACCTCCCTGGCCAACAACGGCGCCAAGATCATGCCGTGGCTGAAGTCGAACTCCGAGTGGTGCCACGTGCCGCCGGAGGTCGCCACCAATGTCGGCGCCCAGGGCGCGCAGGTCGCCAAGGCCAAGGCCAACGCCTGCCAGGCCGCGGCCATGCAGAAGAAGATGGAGGCCCAGGCCCGGCAGGGCGGCGGCCAGAAGCAGCCCGGCCTGTTCGGCGGCGGCGACGACATCGTCGGCGGGCCCATCAAGATGCCGCAAGGCGCCCTGTGAGCGACAGCCCGGCGACGGGCGCGAAAGACCTCGACGCGCAACGCCTGAACGCGCGGACCCTGGACGCGCCGGTGCCGGACGCGCCGCGCGGCAACATCGTCGACGCCTATGCGCCGCCGTCCTGGCGGCCTTATCTGAGGCTGGCGCGGATCGACCGCCCGATCGGCTGGTGGCTTCTGCTCCTGCCCTGCTGGTGGTCCGCCGCGCTGGCGTCGGCCGTCGACCGCTCCGGCCCGCCCAGCATCGCGCATCTGGCGCTGTTCTGGATCGGCGCGGTAGCCATGCGGGGGGCCGGGTCCACCTATAACGACATCGTCGACCGCGACCTGGACCGGCAGGTCGAGCGCACCCGCGGCCGCCCGATCCCGTCCGGGCAGGTCTCGGCCCGGCAGGCGGCCGTCTTTCTGGCGGCGCAGTGCCTCGTCGGGCTGGCGGTCCTCCTCTGTTTCAACGGCTTCGCCATCGTGGCCGGCTTCGCGTCGCTCGGATTCGTCGCGATCTATCCCTTCATGAAGCGCATCACCTCTTGGCCCCAGGCCGTGCTGGGCCTGGCTTTCGCGTGGGGCGGACTGATGGGCTGGGCGGCGCATTTCGGCTCGCTCGCCTGGCCGCCGGTCTTCCTCTACGTGGCCGCCATCGCCTGGACGATGGGCTACGACACCGTCTACGCCATCCAGGACCTGGAGGACGACGTCCTGGCCGGGATCAAGTCCACGGCCCGCATGTTCGGCGCGCATGCGCGCGAGGCCGTGGGGGCGCTCTATCTCATCGCCATCGTGGCGGCCGGGGCGGCGGTGAACGGCGCCCATCTGGGGCCGTTGGCCCATTTGGGCCTGCTCGCCTTCGCGGCGCATCTGTTCTGGCAGGTGCGGACGCTGCGCAAGGCGAACGGCGCCGTGGCGCTGCGCCTCTTCCGGTCGAATCGCGATGCGGGGCTGTTGTTTTTCGCCGGGCTGGTCCTGGAGGCGGTCCTGAGGACCGCGTGAGCGTTCGGCCGCGGGTCAGCGGGTCCACGCATCCGGCGACATGTCGCGCTCGCGGCGCACGAGCGGCCGCTCGGGCAGGCGTCCGCATTTGCGCCGCTGCAGGAACCGCGGGCGCCGCCGTCTGAGCGTGGCGTTGCGACGGCGGTAGCGGAAGGGGCCGACCGTGACGGCGCCGCAATGCTCATAGGGCTGCAGCACGGCCCCGTCGTCCCGCATCACCAGGAGCGGCAGGCCGAACGCCATGGCGGTCTTGCGCCACTGCGCCACGACGGCGCTGTCGTCCTGGGCCGAGACGAGCACCGCCGGGCCGCGCCCGTCCGCATAGACCATGCTGATGTCGTAGAGGTCCGCCGCGACCCCGCTCTGGGAGAGGAGCACGCCGCTGGCGCCCCGCGCGATGGTGCGGCGGCCCGCGAACGGGCCGGCGACCACCATGTCGGCGAGCCGACCGACGAGCTCGCTGCGGACCAGCGGGGCTTCGCTGGCCGGCGGCCGGACGGGCCGCTCGAGGCGGCCCGCCGACCCGTCCGGAGTCGGGCGGTCATGATCCTGCACAGACATCGACGTCTCCCAAGACGCTGGCGGCCCGATCTTTTTTGGGTCCGCTCTCTTGCCTGGGATCATGCCCCGGTCCATCTGGGAATCGCTTAAGCGGACTGGTTAACGGGTCCGTTTGGGCGGGTTAACGCCCGTTTTCCTTGACAGGAGCTTGCAGCTTGGCCGCAGCTTGCCGCGCCGCGGCATCGGGGCTAGAAGACCTCGTCCCCGCGTATTGGAATCGTTGATGGCCCTGACCCCGAGCCACATCCCGGAGGGCGCGCTGCAGGCCGCGCGCGAGGCCGCCATCGAGGCGGGCCGCATCGCGCTGGGCTATTTCCGGCACGGCGGGAAGACGCGCGCCGGCATCAGCTACAAGGAGGGCGGCTCGCCCGTCACGGAGGCCGACCTCGCGGTCGACGCCTTCCTGAAGGCCCGCCTCATGGGGCTTGCTCCCGGCTTCGGCTGGCTCTCGGAGGAGACCGCCGACGACCCGTCGCGGCTCGGCCGGCGCCATGTCTGGGTGGTGGACCCCATCGACGGCACGCGCTCCTTCGCGCGGGGCGACACGGACTGGACGGTCGCGCTCGGAATCGTGGAGGACGGCGTCGCCGTCGCCGGCTTCGTCTACGCGCCCGTGGCCGAGGTGATGTACGAGGCCCTGCCGGGCGGCCCGGCGCTGAAGAACGGCGTCGAGATCCGCGCGTCGGGGCTCGATTTGGTCGAGAACGCCCGCATCGCCGGGCCCGGCCCGATGCTGGACGCCATGCAGGCGGCGGGCACGCCGTTCCGGCGCATGCCGCGCATCCACTCTCTGGCCTACCGCCTCGTGCATGTCGCCGACAGCTCCATCGACGGCGCGCTCGCCGGCGGCAGGGCCCATGACTGGGACCTGGCCGCCGCCCACGCCATCGTCTCCGCCGCCGGCGCTGAGATCGTGACCGCGACGGGCGCGACGCCGCGCTACAACCGGCCCAGCACGATGCACGAAGCCCTCGTGGTGGCCTCGTCCGGCCTCGCCGCCGAGCTGGCCGGCATGATCGCGAACGGCGCGCTGTCGCAGGCGGCCGGCCACAAGGACGCGATCGCCGGCCTCTAGCCGGGACCCTTCATGGCTGCGGCCCGCGCAGCTTCCTTCCTGATCCGAAACGCCGCCAAGGACCTGACCGATGACGACCGCTCCCGCCAAACAGCTTCCCCATCTCGTGTTCGGCGGTGAACTCGTCAGCCTCGACGGGACCGAGTTCCGGGACCTGTCCAAGCTCGACATCGTGGGCGTTTTCCCGAACTATGCGTCCGCCCATGCGGCATGGAAAGCCAAGGCGCAGTCCACGGTCGACAATGCCCATATGCGCTACTTCATCGTGCATCTTCACCGGTTGCTCGATCCTGCGAGCGCCTCCGGCGCGGCGGGCTGAGGCGCTGCCGACGCGGCCAGACCCATGTTGACCAGGATCGGACGCTCGCAAGGCGTGCAGACGGCCATTGGCCGCATGCTGGCCGGCTATCTGCGGCTCGTGGGCAAGACCAACCGCTTCAGCGTCGATCCGCCGGACCTGTTCGAGCGCCTCGACGCGCAGGCGCCGTTCATCTGCGCGCTGTGGCATGGGCAGCACTTCATGATCCCGCTCGGCAAGCGCCCGCAGGACCGCTACGCCGTGCTGATCTCGCGCCATGGCGATGGCGGCATCAACGCCGCCGCCTGCGAGAGCTTCGGCATCCGGCCCATCCGCGCCTCCGGCGGCAAGCCCTCCAAGATGCACAAGCGCGGCGGCGTCTACGGCCTGCGCGAAATGCTGCGGGCGCTGCAGCAGGGCGACAACGTCACCCTGACGGCCGATATCCCCAAGAAGGCCCGCATCGCCGGGCTCGGCATCGTGACCCTGGCGCGCATGTCCGGCCGGCCGATCATCCCGGCGGCCGTGGTGACCAGCCGGCGCATCACGCTGGCCAATTGGGACCGCACCTCCATCGGGCTGCCCTTCGGGCGGGGCGTCGTGGCCATCGGCGAGCCCATCCATGTCGATCGCGACGCGGACGACGCCGCCCTGGAGCAGGCGCGGGCCCGCCTGGAGCATGAGCTCGACGCCGTGCACGACCGCGCCTTCCGGCTCGTGGGAGGCCGGGATCCGGGCGCGGCGCTGCGTCGCCCCATGCGGGAGAGGGCCGCGTGAGCGCGCTTCCGCTTTCGCTTCGCGTCTATGCGGCCGGGACCAGCCTCTTCGGCCCCTTCGCGCGCTTGCTGCTGGAGCAGCGGGCCCGCCGCGGCAAGGAGGAGCGCACCCGCATCGGCGAGCGCCGGGGGGAGCCGAGCGCCGCCCGCCCGCCCGGGCGCCTCGCCTGGCTGCACGGGGCCAGCGTCGGCGAGACGCTGTCGCTCGTGCCCCTCGTCGAGCGGCTGACGCAGCGCGGCCTCAACGTGCTGGTCACGTCCGGGACCGTCACCTCGGCGCGGCTGCTGGAGCGCCGCCTGCCGCCGGGCGCCTGCTACCAGTTCGTGCCGCTGGACGTGCCGGCCTATGTGCGCCGCTTCCTGGACCACTGGCGGCCCGACCTCGTGCTGATCGCCGAGTCCGAGATCTGGCCCAACATGCTGGTGGAAGCCGACCGGCGCGCCATCCCGCTCGTGCTGGTCAACGCCCGCATGTCGGAGCGCAGCTTCCGCCGCTGGCAGCGCATGCACGGCATGATCGAGGCGGTGCTGTCGCGCTTTGACCTGTGCCTCGCCCAGACGACGGCGGACGCCGACAGGCTCGCCCGGCTCGGCGCTCCGCGGGTCGGGGTCGCCGGCAACCTCAAATTCGACGTGCCGCCCCCGCCGGCCGACCCGCTGCGGGTGTCGGCGCTGAACGGCGTCATCGCCGGCCGCCCGGTCTGGATCGCGGCCTCCACCCATCCGGGCGAGGAGGAGATCGTCGCCGCGGTCCACCGCGCCATCGCGCCGCATTTTCCGGGGCTGCTCACCATCATCGCCCCGCGCCATCCCCGGCGGGGGGCCGAGATCGTGGAGATCGCCGCCGATTTCGAGCTGCGCGCCGTCCAGCGGTCGCGCGGGCTGGAGCCGGAGAAAGGCGCGGACGTCTACGTCGCCGACACCATGGGCGAGCTGGGCCTCTTCTATCGGGTCGCGCCGGTGGTGTTCGTCGGCAAGTCGCTGGTGGGCGATGGCGGACAGAACCCGATCGAGCCGGCCAAGCTGGGCGCGGCGATCCTGCATGGGCCCCATGTGCAGAACTTCGCCGACGTCTACGCCGCGCTCGACCGCGACGGCGGATCGCTCGCGATTCCCGACGCCCAGGAGCTGGCCAACACCCTGATGCGGCTCCTGAACGACGGCGCGAAGCTGCGCCGCATGGCGCGCGCCGCCGCCGCCACCGTGGAGGAGCTCGGCGGCGCGATGGACCGCACGATGGCGGCCATCGAGCCCTATCTGATGCAGATGCGCCTGGAGGCGCGCTGATGCGCGCTCCCGCCTTCTGGCGGGAGACGGGGGGCGCCGGGATGCTCTTGGCCCCGCTGGGGCGGGTCTACGGAGCCTTGGCGGCGCGCCGGATGGCCCGGGCGGGCGAACGGGCCGACGTCCCCGTCCTGTGCGTGGGCAACTTCACGGCCGGCGGCGCCGGCAAGACCCCGACCGCGATCGCCCTCGCCGAAGCGCTGCGGGATCTCGGCTGGCGGCCGGCCTTCCTGTCGCGCGGCTATGGCGGGGCGGTGCGCGAACCCATCCGGGTGGACCTGTCGCGGCACACCCACCAGCTCACCGGCGACGAGCCCCTGCTGCTGGCCCGCCACGCCCCGACGGTGGTGTCGCCCGACCGGGTGGCCGGCGCGAAGCTCGCGGCGGCGCTGGGCGACGTCATCGTCATGGATGACGGCCTGCAGAACCCGGCTCTCGCCAAGGACCTGCGCATCGCGGTGGTGGACGGCCAGTACGGGGTCGGGAACGGGCGCTGCATCCCGGCCGGTCCGTTGCGCGCGCCCCTGGCGGCGCAGCTCGGCCATGTCGAGGCCGTGCTGGTGATCGGCGAGGGCGCGCCCGGCGCGGAGGTCGCCCGTGAGGCGCAGGCGGCGGGCGCGACCGTCCTGCACGCGGACCTGACGCCGGACCCGAAGGCCATTGCGGCGCTTCGCCGCGACCGGGTCTTCGCCTTCGCGGGGATCGGCAGGCCGGACAAGATGTTCGACACGCTGCGCGACGCCGGCGTGACCGTGGCGGAGCAGCGCGCCTTCCCGGACCACCACCGCTTCACCCGCGCCGACGCCGCGGCGCTGCTCGGCCAGGCCAGGACGCGCAAGCTGACGCCGGTCACCACCGAGAAGGATCTGGTGCGCCTGCGGGACGTGCTGGCGCCCGGCGAAGAGGGGATGCTGCGCGTCCTGCCGGTGCGCCTCGCCTTCAGGGACCCGGCCGCCCTCAAGGCGCTCCTGGCCCGGCTGCCGCCCGTCCGCGCCAGGCGCTGAGCCGGCGCTAGGGAGCCGTCTTGCCGCCGAGCCGCTCGATGATCGCCTCGCGCGACGCGTAGGCTTCCTGCCGGTCGACGTTCCAGTAGCGCAGTTCCTCGATCGGGATCGGCTGTCGCGTGACGGCGCACCGCACATAGGCGCCGGGCTTGACGATGCGGAAGTCGCCGTCGAGATATTCGACGACCGCTTCCCCCTGCACCGGTCCACGGCGGTCGAAACGGTTCAGCACGGGCATCTCTCCTACTCGATCTTGCGGATGGTCGCCGGACAGGGGACACTCTGGGCGCTCACGCCCTGCGCCGCGATGGTGTATCGCAGGGCGCAGCATCCTCCAAGCCGCAGGCGTTCGTCATGCGTCTCACGTCCGTGCTGTCCGCCGCTCTGGGAGCGGCCTGCGCCGGCGCGCTGGCCCTGTCCTCGCCGGCCCGCGCGGAGCCGCAACGCATCCGGCTGACGGGGTCGGATGTGGTGCTGGCGGCCGTGCTCTACAAGCCCGAGGGTCCGGGCCCGTTCCCGGCCGTGGTCGCCCTACACGGCTGCGGGGGGCTGTTCCTGCGCAACGGCAAGGTGAGCCCGCGCGACGAGGACTGGGGCGAGCGCCTGGCCGCCCAGGGCTTCGCCGTGCTGATGCCCGACAGCTACGGGCCGCGCGCCGTGGGGCCGCAATGCCGCAATCGCGACAGGACCGTGCGGCCCAGCGCGCAGCGCCAAGCCGACGCCCACGCGGCGCGCCGCTGGCTGCAGAGCCAGCCCTTCGTGAAGCCCGAGGCGGTGTCGCTGATGGGCTGGTCGAACGGGGCGGCCACGACGCTCTATGCCATCAAGGACAGCAAGACGAGCCGCGCCGCGATGGGCGACGGCCCCGATTTCGCCCGCGCGGTGGCGTTCTACCCGGGATGCCGCGCCCTGGCCGAGCGCGGCGGCTACAAGCCCCGCGCGCCGCTGCTGATCCTGATGGGCGAGAACGACGACTGGACGCCGGTGGAGAGTTGCCGCCGGCTCGTCGACCAGGCGAAAGCCGCCGGCCGCGCCGCGACCCTGGTCGCCTATCAGGGCGCCTTCCATGATTTCGACAGTCCGGGCGCGCCGGTCGTGACCCGGCGGGGTCTGGCCTTCACGGCCAGCGACACCGGCGAGGCCCAGGCCGGGACGGACCCGGCCGGCCGCGAGGACGCCATCGCGCGGGTCCCCGCCTTCCTGGCCCGCTGACCCGCCTCAGAGCTGGTTGGTGGAGAAGACCGGGTCCACCGAGCGGTCCCACGCCGTCTCGTAGAGCGCCAGCAGGTCGTCGGCGCGGGTGCGCCCCGTCGCGGCGATCTCCTCCAGGGCGGCGAGATGGATGGTCTCGTCCTGGCCGGCCGCGTCCAGACGCGCCCGCCGGGCGAGCCCCTTGCGCGACAGCGCCACCGCCTCGCGGACGATGTCGAGGACCGATCCGCCCCGGAACGGCGCCGCCAGCGCGAGCCGGGGCGCGGCGTCGCGCAGCTGCTGACGCTCCGCGTCGGTCCAGTCCTTCACCAGCTCCCAGGCTTCGTCCAGCACGCCCTGGTCATAGAGCAGCCCGGTCCAGAAGGCCGGGAGCCCCACCACCATGTCGGAGAGGCCCATGTCGGCGCCGCGCATCTCCAGGTAGCGCTTCAGCCGGACCTCGGGGAACAGCGTGGACAGGTGGTTCGCCCAGTCGGAGATGGTGGCGCGCTCGCCCGGGAGCTGCGGAAGCTTCCCGCGCAGGAGGTCGCGGAACGAGGCGCCCGCCACGTCGTGATACGTGTCCCCGCGCTTGACGAAATACATCGGCACGTCGAGCGCGTAGTCGACATAGCGCTCGAAGCCCATCCCGCTCTCGAAGGCGAACGGGATCATGCCGGAGCGGTGGTTGTCCGTGTCGCGCCAGATCTCGGAGCGGATGGACTTGAAGCCGTTCGGCTTGCCCTCCGAGAAGGGCGAATTGGCGAACAGCGCGGTCGCGACCGGCTGAAGCGCCAGCGACACGCGCAGCTTCCTGACCATGTCGGCTTCGGTGGCGAAATCGAGGTTCACCTGCACGGTGCAGGTGCGGAACATCATGTCCAGCCCGCGCGCGCCGACCTTGGGCATGTAGTTCGCCATGATGGCGTAGCGCTGCTTCGGCATCACGGGCGTCTCGGCCCTGGTCCAGGTCGGGCTGTGGCCGAGGCCCAGGAAGCCGATGCCGAGGGGCCCGGCGACGGAGTTCACCGCGTCCATGTGCTGGGCCAGCTCGGAGCGGGTCTCGTGCAGCGTCTCCACCGGCGCGCCGGACAGCTCGAACTGGCCGCCGGGCTCGAGCGAGATGGCGCCGCCGCCCATCGGATCGGAGAGGCCGATGATGGCCACGCCATCCATGATGGCCTCCCAGCCGATGCGCGTCTGGAGACCCTCCAGGATGGCACGGATGCCTCTCGGACCCGCATAGGGGACCGGCGCATGGTCATGCGTGTAGAAGCCGAATTTCTCGTGCTCCGTGCCCAGCCTGAATTCCGACGCCGGCTTCAGGCCCTTCTCGAACCAGGCCACCAGTTCGGCGCGGTCTTCGATCGGCGTCGGGTCGGACTGGTCACGGGCCATGGGCGGTTCCTGGAAAATCGGGCCCGAGGGCAGGCCGGACTGCGTTCATTAATGCGCCCGCCGCAACGAAGCAATGCCGGACGCCGCCATGTCGCTTGCACGCGTGCAAGCTCGGGCAGAACAGGCCAAAGGGTCTGCAAACGCCGGGGCGCCCGGGGCGAAGCCGCTCAGCTCTTGGCGTCGCCGCCCCAGACCTGCGACATCACGGCCTGCAGGTTGCGCATATGCTGCTGCTGCACCTCGCGGCCCGTCTCGATCAGGCGCGTCAGCGCGTCCAGTCCGGCGGCGGGCGCGGCCGCCTCCTCCTGCTCGGGCGGCGGCGCGGCGGCGGCTTCGGGCTCCGGAGGCGTCGCCTTCGCCTTCGCCTTCGCCTTCGCGGCCGGCCTGGGCGGAGCGGGAGGCGGCTCCGGCGCGGCCGGGGGCGGCGCGGGCTCGGGCGTCGCGGCGCCGGCCGCCGAGAGCCCGGCCGCGCCGGCGCTCATCATCCGGCTGATCAGCTCGCCCATTCCGGCGGGATCGAACGGGTTGGCGGGCGCCGCCGGCTCGGGCTTGGGCGGCGGCGGGCCGGCCATCAGCTCTCCCAGGATCTCGCCCCAGTTCTCGGGAACTCCCATCGGCATGTCGGGCCCGCGGCCCGCGCCGCCGGACGGCGATCCGGTCCCGGGCGCAAGGCCCATCTGCTTCGCATAGGCGCCTGTCATCGCCGCGAGGCTGTCGCCGAAGGTCTTCCACGCCCCGCCCTGCAGCATGGCGGCCATGGCCGGCAGCATCTGCTGCATGACGCTGGCGCTCATGCCGGTCGCGGCGGCGGCCTGGGCGGCGACCTGCCGGCCGAGGTCGCCGGAGCCGAACAGGGCGCCCAGCACCGCTTCGCCCTGCTGCGCCCCCTGCGGAGTGAAGGGCGTGAACGGCGTCGCGGCCGATGTCGGCGCGGGCGGCACCGAGAGCGCCGCCATCAGCAACGGCCAGGCCTGCGGGTTCTTCAGCTGGCGGCGCAGCGCGATCGTGAAGGCGGGCAGCAACGCGTCGACGGCGGCCTCGCTCTGGTTCGCCGTCAGGCCGAACTGGCGCGCCAGGTTGTCGACCGCCTGGCCGCCTTGCGCATTCTGCATCATCTCGAACAGGTTGATCATGGTGGCGGCCCTTCATGGGCTTCGTGGTTCACCGTCGGCCCGCTCGCTGGACCAACGTGCATTGCTCGCTTTCAACGTCTCATGGGTTGCATCGATTGCCAAATCATCATCGGATCCTCCGGCGCGCTCAGGCGGGCGCCACCGCGTCGACCGGCGCCAGCTCCGCCTTGCGGGCCAGCCGGCCGACCTGCGCATAGGCGGCCCAGGCGCCGCCGAGGCCGAACAGCACCGCGCCGGCGGCCTGCCCCAGCAACGCGCCTTCCGGGCCGCCGAGGCGCGCGCCCGCCACGGCGAACGGTATCGTCCCCAGCGTGGCCTTGCCCCAGTTGAACGCGGTGGCGAGCAGCGGGAAGCCCAGATTGTTGAAGGCGGAGTTCGCCACGTAGAGCGCGCCGTGGAACATCCAGCTGCCCGCCAGGACGGTGCAGAAGAAGCCGACCAGCTCGGCGGTCTCCCCCTGCGCGGCGAAGACGAAGATGATCGCGTCGCGCGCCCAGAACAGCGCAGCCCACGCGACCAGCACGCTGGTCAGCGTGAAGACCAGGCCGTCGGTGAGCGTCCGGCGGACCCGGTCATAGAGGCGCGCCCCGAGGTTCTGGCCGAAGATCGGCCCGACGGCTCCCGTCAGGGCGAAGACCGCCGCGAAGGCGACCGGCGCCAGGCGCATCATGATCGCGTTGGCCGCCACGGCGCTCTCGCCGAAGGGCGCGATGACCGACGTCATGAACCCGTTCGCCACCGGGGTGGCGAGGTTGGTGGCGATGGCCGGCGCGGCGATCCGGGCCACGGGCCAGACGTCCTCCAGGATCGCCCGCAGGTCGAAGGGAGCGACGAGATCGTGCACCCGCACCGCCGCCCGGTAACCGACGACGCAGAAGGTGACGCGCGACAGGACGACGGCCCAGGCCGCGCCGTCCGCCCCGAGCCCGGCGCCGAAGATGAGCAGCGGGTCGACGACGGCGGTCACGAGCCCGCCCGACAGCGTCACGAACATGCCCCGGCGCGCGTCGCCCGCGGCGCGCAGCACGCCGGAAAACGCCATCCCGAGCCCCATCAGGACGTTGGACGGCAGGGTGATGGAAAGGAAGCGCACGGCCACGTCGCGGGCCTGGCCGGCGGCTCCCAGCTCCTGCAGGAGCAGATGCATGCTCGCCATCATGAGCACCGCGACGAGCGCGCTGACGACGGCCGAATGCGCCAGCGCCGAGGCGGCGAGCCGCCGCGCGTGGGCCCTGTCCCTGGCCCCCAGGGCGCGCGACACGACAGCCGAGACGGCGATGACGAGGCCGATATTCACCGACATGGCGAAGAACCCGACCGTGGTGGCGAAGCCCACGCCGGCCGTGATGTTCACGTCCTTGAGCCAGGAGATGTAGAGCAGCGACAGGAGGTCCACGGCGAAGATCGCCAGCAGCCCGACGGCCCCCGTGGAGGACATCACCACCACGTGCCGCATGGTGGAGCCGCGCGTGAAGACCGCGTCGTCCCGTCCGGCGGCGGCCGCGACGCTCATGGGGCCCCGCCCGGCGCGTCGGCGCTGCTGCGCGCCGAGCCGTCGCGCGAATCGATGACGTCCTGCGTCTCGGCGGAGAGCGCCTTCGACTTCGCCTTGGGGGCGGTGAGGGGCTCGGGCGTGAAGCGCGGGGCGATCTTGGTGTAGTCGGCCGGGCGCAGCTTGCCCTCGGCCTGCTGCAGCGCCAGTCGCTGCTCGTCGCGGTCGCGCACGGCCTGGCGGACCTCCTCGGCCCTCTGCTCGTCGGCGCCCAGCGCGACCAGGGTCTCGCGGCCGAACTCGAGCGCCGAGACGAGCGTCTCGCGCACCTGGTAGTCGACCCCGGCCTTGATCAGGTCGACCGCATGGATGCGGTCATAGGCGCGGGCGTGGACCTGCGCGAGCGGGAAGTTCAGCCGCGCCAGCTCCACGATGGCGAGCGCGGCGTGGCGGTCGTCGACGCACACCGCGATGACGCGGGCGGTGCCGGCGCCGCTCGCCCGCAGCACGTCGAGGCGGCAGCCGTCGCCGTAATAGACCTTGAAGCCGAACCGTCCGGCCGCCTTGATGCGGTCGACGTCCTTGTCGATGACGGTGACGTCGACGCCGTCGGCGAGCAGCACCTGCGTGGCGAGCTGGCCGAAACGGCCGAAGCCGATCACCAGCGCGGCGCCATGCGCCCCGTCGAAGCTGTCGAGGTCGAACTCCGGGGTCGGCCGGGAGGCGTCCCGGCGCTCCAGCGCGATCTCGATCCCCTTGGCCACCACCGGGCCCAGCACCATGGTGAGCGCCGCCACCGCGGAGGCGAGGCCCGCCTGCGCCGGCGACAGGATCGCGAGCGCGCCCGCCATCGGGACGAGGACGAAGGAGAATTCGCCCGCCGGCGCGAGCAGCGCCGCGCTGCGCAGGGCGTCGCGCCGGGGCGACCCCATCCAGCGCTCCAGCGCATAGGCGACGCCGATCTTGAGCGCGATCAGGCCGGCGGCGGCCAGCGCCAGCAGCAGCGCGTTGGACAGGATCAGCCGGGCGTCCATGCCCATGCCGACGCTCATGAAGAACAGGCCCAGGAGCAGCCCGCGGAAGGGCTCGATGTCGGCCTCGAGCTGGTGCCTGAAATTCGATTCGGCCAGCAGCAGCCCCGCCAGGAACGCGCCGAGCGCCATCGACATGCCGGCGTGCTCCATGATGAGCGCGGCGCCGAGCACCACCAGGAGCGCCGCGGCCGTCATCACCTCGCGGGCCTCGGTCCAGGCCAGGACGCGGAAGAACGGGTTCAGCAGGTAGCGGCCGGCCAGCACGATGGCGGCGATCGATCCCAGCGCCTGGGCGGTCGCCAGCAGGCCGCCGGCCAGATCCGTGCCGCCGGCGTTGGCCGAGCCGGGGGCCAGCAGCGGCACGAGCGCCAGGATCGGCACCACGGACATGTCCTGGAACAGCAGGACCGCGAAGGTGCGCTGCCCGTGCGGGGTCTGCAGCGTGCCGCGCTCGTCCAGGATCTGCAGCGCGATGGCGGTGGCCGAGAGGGCCAGCGACACGCCCAGCAGGATCGCCCCGTTCAGCGGCACGCCGAGCGGGATCGCGGCGGCGGCGATCACGGCTCCGGAGACGAGGAACTGCGCCGCCCCCAGGCCGAAGATGTCGCGCCGCATGGCGAAGAGCTTGCTGGGCTTGAGCTCCAGCCCGATCACGAAGAGCAGCATGACGACGCCGATCTCCGCTACGGTGCGGACCATGTGGGCGTCGGTGAAGAGCCGCAGGCCCGCCGGGCCGATGGCCAGGCCGGCGACGAGGTAGCCGATGACGGCCCCGAGCCCCAGCCGCTTGAACAGCGGCACGGCGACGACGGCGCTGAGACAGAAAATCAGGATCGGCGCGAGGAAGCTCGCTTCGGGATGGTCAGCCATGCCGCCTCTTGGGGGAGATCGAAACCGCACTCTAAGCCGCCGGGCCGCCGGAGGCGAGGGCCGCGCCGCAAGCCGGGGCTTGCAGGCGTCCCTGAGCGGACCAGCCGCCGGCGCGTCGCCGCGCCCGCCCGGCTTGACCTCGCACGGTCCAGCCCCCACAAGATCTGGCGGCCCACGGGCCGACGAAGCCTCCGCCGGGCCGGCCGGAGGCAACCCCAGCGCCCATGATGACAGACGAAAAGCCGCCTCTGACCGTGCTTCTCTGCGCCCCTCGCGGCTTCTGCGCCGGGGTCGTGCGCGCCATCGACGCGGTGGAGCAGGCCCTGAAGGCCTACGGCCCGCCGGTCTATGTGCGCCACGAGATCGTGCACAACAAATATGTCGTGGAGAGCCTGCGGCGCAAAGGCGCGGTCTTCGTGGACGAGCTCTCCGAAATTCCCGAGACCTCGGCGCCGGTGGTGTTCTCCGCCCACGGCGTGCCGAAGTCCGTGCCCGCCGAGGCCGCCGAGCGCCGCTTCTTCGCCGTCGACGCGACGTGCCCGCTGGTCACCAAGGTCCATCGCGAGGCCGAGGTGCACTGGAGGCGCGGCCGCACGGTCGTGCTGGTCGGGCATTCCGGCCACCCCGAAGTGGTCGGCACGATGGGCCAGCTCCCGGAAGGCGCGGTGCTGCTGGTCGAGACCGTCGCGGACGTCGAGCGCCTGCAGCCGCCGGACCCTCGGACCCTGGCCTTCGTGACCCAGACCACGCTCTCCGTCGACGACACCCGCGAGATCGTGGACGCGCTGCGCGCCCGTTTCCCGGCCATCGTCGCGCCCCACAAGGAAGACATCTGCTACGCCACCACGAACCGGCAGGAGGCCGTGAAGGCCGTCGCGCCGCGGGTCGACGCGATGCTGGTGGTGGGCTCGCCCAATTCCTCCAACTCGCAGCGCCTGAAGGAGGTCGCCGAGCGGGCCGGGTGCCCGGTGGCGCGCCTGGTGCTGCGCGCGCAGGACATCGACTGGGCGGTCTTCGGGGCCATCGCTTCGCTCGGCGTCACCGCCGGCGCCTCGGCGCCCGAGGTGCTGGTCGAGGAGATCATCGACGCCTTCGCGGCGCGCTACGCCGTCACGGTCGAGACCGTGTCGACCGCCGACGAGAGCGTGTTCTTCCCCTTGCCGCGCGAGCTGCGCGGCGCGGCCGCGGAGTAGGGCGGTGGCGGTCTACACCGACGTCTCGGACGAGGAGCTCTCCGCCTTCGCAGCCCGCTACGACCTCGGGGCCGTGCTGGCCGCCAAGGGCATCGCGGAAGGCGTAGAGAACTCCAACTACCTGCTCCACACCGAGAAGGGGTTCTACATCCTCACGCTCTACGAGAAGCGCGTGCGGGAGGAGGACCTGCCCTTCTTCATCGGCCTGATGCAGCACCTGGCGGCCGCCGGCCTGACCTGCCCGGTTCCGGTGCGCAACCGCGAGGGCGAGGCGCTCGGCCGACTGGCCGGCCGGCCGGCCTGCATCGTGACCTTCCTGGACGGCATGGGCGTGCGCCGCCCGGGCGTCGGCCACTGCGCCTCGGTCGGCGAAGCCCTGGCCCGCCTCCACCTCGCCGGGGCCGATTTCCCGATGCGGCGCGCCAACGCGCTCTCGGTCCGGGGCTGGCGGCCGCTCTTCGAGGCCGCGCAGGCGCGCGCCGATACGGTCGCGCCGGGCCTGGCGGCGGCGACCGAGGACGCTCTGGCGCGGCTCGAGGCGGAGTGGCCGGCCGACCTGCCGGAAGGCGTGATCCACGCCGACCTGTTCCCCGACAACGTCTTCTTCCTCGGTCCGCGCCTGTCGGGCCTGATCGACTTCTACTTCGCCTGCACGGACGCCTTCGCGTATGACCTCGCGGTCTGCCTGAACGCCTGGTGCTTCGAGGCGGACGGGTCCTACAACCTCACCAAGGGCCAGGCGATGATCGCCGGCTACGAGCGCGTTCGCCCGCTCTCGGGCGCCGAGCTGGAGGCCCTGCCGGTGCTGTGCCGAGGCGCGGCCCTGCGCTTCATGCTGACCCGGCTGGTCGACTGGCTCAACGTGCCGCCCGGCGCGCTGGTGCGCCCGAAGGACCCGCTGGAATACTACCGCAAGCTGCGCTTTCACGAGCGCGCGGCGGCCCCATCCGACTACGGGAGACGCACGTGACCGAAGCCGCCGAGAGCCCGGACCGGGTCACGGTCTACACCGACGGCGCATGCTCCGGAAATCCCGGCCCGGGCGGCTGGGGAGCGCTGCTGGTCTATGGCGAGAAGAAGAAGATTCTGAAGGGCGGCGAGCCGCTGACCACCAACAACCGCATGGAGCTGATGGCCGCCATCATGGCGCTGGAGGCCTTGAAGCGCCCCTGCGTGGTCGACCTCTGGACGGACAGCCAGTACGTCCGCCAGGGCGTCACGACCTGGATCCATGGCTGGAAGCGCAATGGCTGGAAGACGGCCGACAAGAAGCCCGTGAAGAACGCCGAACTCTGGCAGCAGCTCGACGCGGCCCGGGGCCGGCACACCGTGCGCTTCCACTGGGTGAAAGGCCATGCCGGCCACACCGAGAACGAACTCGTGGACGGGCTGGCGCGTGAAGGCATGGCGCCGTTCCTGCCGAAAAAGCGCCAGGGCGCAGCGGCAGGGTAGGGCGGCTCAGCCCGGTCGGCGATGCTCGCCTGGCTGAGCCCAAGAGGCGCGCAGGCTCTCCCCCGGCGTCCCGGAGAGAGCGGCGCGGCCGATCACATCTGCTTCAGCAGGTTCTCGGCTCCGGACACGTCGGCCTTGGACGGCGTGTCCTCGACATTGAGAACGCGCACCACGCCGTCGTCGACCAGCATCGAGTAGCGCTGCGAGCGGGTGCCGAGGCCGAAGCCCGAGCCGTCGAGGGCGAGGCCCAGCGCCTTGGCGAAATCGCCGTTGCCGTCCGACAGGAACTCGATCTTGCCGGCCCCGCCGGTGGCCTTGGCCCAGGCGTCCATGACGAAGACGTCGTTGACGCCCGTGACCGCGATGGCGTCGACGCCCTTGGCCTTGAGGGCGTCGTAGTGCGTCAGGAAGCTCGGCAGGTGGTTCTTGTGGCAGGTGGGCGTGAAGGCGCCCGGCACGGCGAAGAGCACGACCTTGCGGCCCTTGAAGATCTCGTCCGTGGTCTTGGGGGTCGGCCCGCCCTCGGTCATGACGCGGAACGTGGTTTCAGGCAGATGGTCGCCGACTGCGATGCTCATCGAGGAACTCTCCTAGGGGATGCCGGGCCGGGCCCGGGTGGAAGGCGCCGGCGCGACCCGGAGAGACGGCTCTGCGGGGCGCGCGCCGCCGCCCTGAGATCTAGTGCGGCTTGGGCTCGGCGTCGAGGCGGGTCTCGACCTCGATCGCCGTGGAGCCCGTCCCGAGCGTGATGGTGACCGGGAGGCCGGCGAGGCGGGAATCGGCCGGGGCCGCGTCGACGGCCAGGCGCCACGTCACCCGCCGGGCGTCCCGCGACGGCTCGTCCTTGACGAGGGCCGGCGGGCCGAACAGCCAGTCCTGCCCGGCCTCGGCGAAGAGCTCGACCGGGCCGGGGCCGGGCGGAAGCGCAGCCGACACGGCGATCGACCTGCCGTCCGCTGCGGCCTCGACCGCCTCGATCGAGGGCGGCGCGCCGGACCCGGCGGGCTTGCGGACGGGCGTCCTGGCCTCCGCCGCCGCGACGGCGGACGCGAAGGGCGGGGCGGAGGCTCCCGAACCCAGCTGGAGGCGAGCCTCGCCCTTCACCGGAATGCAGATCTGCTCGCAGACCGCGTAGTCGAGCTTGAGGTTCAGCGCGGCGGGTCTGGCGGGATTCGCGAGGGTCACGCGCAGCGGCAGCAGCACGGCCTCCTTGTAGCCGATCGAGGAGCCCGCCGCGTCCTCGAACCGCGCCGGCAGGGGCCAGCGCACCTCGACCGCCCTGACATTGTCCGAGCCGGACCAGTCGAAGCTCGGCGGAAGGCCAGAGTCGCCCGGCGTGCGCCAATAGGTCTTGAAGTGCGGGTCCAGCCGAATCTCGATCCCGGCCTTCCGGAACCCGGGCGCGTCCGCAGCCCCGCCATCGACGAGCCTGAACGAGGCGTGGAAGCCCGACGCCCAGGTGGACGCGCCCGCGTCGGCGGCGTGAGGGAAGGACGGGGCCGAAGCCGCCAGCATCGCCCCGAGGGCGAGGGTCGGCCCGGCGCGGAAAGCTTTCTTGCGTGTCATCCGGCTCCTCATGACAGAGCCCGCCGCCTGCGCAAAGCCACGAGCGCGTGAAGGGACGCGCAGCGGGCCGGCGGGAACGACAGATGGGCCACCGCGTTGGCTTCGCAGGCAAAAGGGCATACGATCATGCACCTCGAGACGTTTGAGACTTCCGTCGCTATGAACGCCCGCGGCTTCCTGGACGGCCAACTCCTGATCGCTATGCCGGGGATGCCGGATTCGCGCTTCACCCGCACCGTGATCTATGTGTGCGCCCACTCGCCGGAAGGCGCGATGGGGCTGGTGATCAACCAGCCGGCCCCGAACATCGAGTTCCCAAGCCTGCTGGAGCAGCTCGAGATCATCCCGGCCGAGAGCGGCATCCGCCTGCCGGAGCGGGCCGAGCGCTTCAAGGTCCTGAAGGGCGGCCCCGTCGAGACCGGCCGCGGCTTCGTCCTGCACTCGTCCGATTTCTACATCGACAAATCGACCCTGCCGATCGACGACGGCATCTGCCTGACCGCGACGGTGGACATCCTGCGCGCCATCGCGGCCGGCGAGGGTCCGCGCGACGCCATCCTGGCGCTCGGCTATGCGGGATGGGGCGCTGGGCAGCTGGAGACCGAGATCAACGAGAATGGCTGGCTCCATTGCGAGCCCGATCCGGAGCTCGTCTTCGACACCGGTTTCGAGACCAAGTATGAGCGCGCGCTGCGCAAGATCGGCATCGACCCGGCCATGCTGTCCAGCGAAGCCGGACACGCCTGACGCGTTCCACGCTGCGAGGCGCTAGGCGGCTTCGGTCGCCGCGCCCACGAGCTTGCGGGCTTCCAGCGCCGTCATCGGCGGTCCGAAGGCGTAGCCCTGGGCGTGCTCGCAGCCGAGCTGGTAGAGCTCGATGGCGTCCGACTCCGTCTCCGCGCCTTCCGCCACGACCTCCATCCCGAGGTCATGGGCGAGCGTCACGATCGAGCGCAGGATGATCGGGCGCGTCCCCTTGCTGTCGGGCTTCACGAAGGAGCGGTCGATCTTGATCGTGTCGAACGGGAAGCGCTGCAGGTAGCTCAGCGACGAATAGCCCGTTCCGAAGTCGTCCAGGGACAGTCCCGCGCCGAGATCCGCGATCCGGGTCAGGATCTGGGTGGCGTATTCGGGGTTCTCCATCACTAGGCTCTCGGTGATCTCCAGCTTGAGCGTGCCGCGGTGCACGGGCCAGCGCGACAGAACCATCTTGACGTCCTGCAGCAGGTCGTGCCGCAGCAGCTGCCGGCTCGACACGTTGACGCTGGCGAAGATCGGCGGATCGACCTCCAGGGCCCGCTGCCAGGCCGCGAGCTCCTGGGCGGTGCGCTCCAGCGCGAAGACGCCCAGATCGATGATGAGCCCGCTCTCTTCCGCGATGCTGATGAACTCCGCCGGCGCGAGCCGACCCAGCTTGGGGTGATCCCAGCGCATCAGCGCCTCGAAGCCGGCGACCGTGCGGTCCTCCAGCCGGACGATGGGCTGGAACAGGATCTTGATCTCGCCGCGCTCGACGGCGCGCCGCAGGTCCATCTCCAGCGCGAGCCTGTCGGTGCGCTGCGCCCGCATGGCGGGGCGGAAGACCTCGATGCGGTCGCCGCCGAGGCGCTTGGCGTGCACCATGGCGATCTCGGCGCTGCGCAGCACGTCCTCGCCCTTGGACTGCGAGCTCGGGTCGGGCAGGGCGATGCCCGTCGAGGCGGTCAGGAAGATCTCGCGGTCGCCGAACACCACCGGGGTGGTCACCACGCGGCGGATCGTGTCGGCCAGCATGGTGATGCGCTCGGGCTCGCGCTCGGAGAGCAGGAGAAGCCCGAACTGGTCGCCGGTGATGCGCGCCAGCGTGTCCTGCGGCTTCAGCAGGCGCCCGAGCCGGCGCGCCACCGCGAGCAGGATGGAATCGCCTGCGGGAAGGCCCACCGACTCGTTGATCTGCTTGAAGCGGTCGAGATCGAGCACGATCACGGTCGGCCGCACCGAGTCGTCGGAGCGCGCCAAAGTGAGGGCGGCGTCGAGCCGGTCGAGGAACAGGCGCCGGTTGGGCAGGCCGGTGAGGTTGTCGTGCACGGCGTCGTGCAGGATGCGCTCCTCGGCGGTCTTCGCCTCCGTGACGTCGCCCAGCGTGCCGACCACCCGCACGACCTCGCCGTCCGAGCCGACCACGGGGCGCGCCTTCATGGCGTACCAGTAGTAATGGCCGTCGGCCGTCTTGAGCCGGAAATCGAGCGCGACGCGGCCGCGGCGCTGCTCCAGCACGGCGTCCAGGGTGGCGCGGAACCGGTCCCGGTCGAAGGGGTGCATCACCTCCAGCCAGTTGGCGGCAGGGCCCTCCAGCGTGCCGCGCTTCAGGCCCAGATAGGCCTCGACCTCGGGGCTGACGAACACCCGGTCCGCCGCCACGTCCCAGTCGAACACCGTGTCGCCGGATCCGGCCAGCGCCAGCGCCTTGCGCTCGGCGTCGCTCACCAGCCCCTGCGCCAGCGCGCCGCCCGCGAAGGCGTGCTGCATCACCGTGAAGCCGATCAGCATGACGATGAGCACCAGGCCGCCGAGGAGGGCCGGGGAGACGAAGTCGTTGTTGAGCTGCCCGACCACCGCGAAGGCCGTGGCGATGACCCAGACCAGCAGCAGGAACCAGGTCGGCGCGAGCAGCACCGCGCGGTCGTAGCCATGCGTGGAGAGATAGATGACGAGCAGGAAGCCCACCGCCGCCACCGCCGCGATCGAGATGCGGGCGACGCCCGCCGCCAGGACCGGGTCGAACACCGCCAGCCCGATGAGCGCGGTGAGGAACACCAGCCAGCCCGCCGTCACGTGGCTGTAGCGCACATGCCAGCGGTTGAGGTTCAGATAGGCGAAGAGGAAGACCAGCAGGGTTGCGGCCAGCACCGCCTCCGCGGTGGCGCGGTACATCTGCTCGCCCTGCGGCGTCGTGGGGACGATCTTCTGCCAGAACCCGAAATCGATGCACACATAGGCCAGCACCGCCCAGGCGAGCGCCGCGGCGGCGGGGAAGATCACCGCCCCCTTGACCACGAACACGATGGTGAGGAACAGCGCCAGGAGGCCGGCGATGCCGATCACGATGCCCCGGTACAAGGTGAGGCCGTTGGCCTTCTCCTTGTAGTCGTCGGGGTTCCACAGATAGAGCTGCGGCAGCCGCGGGTTCGCCAACTCGGCGATGTAGGTCACGGTCGACCCCGGATCGAGCACGATCTCGAAGATGTCCGCCTCGGCGTTGTCCTCGCGGTCCGGGCTCTCGCCCTGGCTGGCCGTCACGGCCGTGATGCGGGTGGCCCCGAGGTCCGGAGCGACCACGCCGGAGTTCACCAGCCTGAAATGCGGGGCCACGAGCCAGCGGGTCAGCTGTTCGTTGGTGTCGTTCTTGAGCGCGAAGACGATCCAGTCCGGCCGCGTGCCGGCTTCCTTCGCCTTGATGGCGATGCGCCGGACGATGCCGTCGGCGCCCGGGGCCGTCGAGATCTGGATCAGGTCGCCGTCGGAACGCGAGCGCTCGACGAAGGGCAGCAGGTCCACCGCCGCGCTGCCGGTCCTCACCGACACCGGGTCGAGCGCCAGGGCCGTCTCGGGAATCGCCGCGATGACGAAAGCGAACCCGACGACTGCGAGGAGGATGCGGAAAAGGCGCAAAGACAAAACCCTGGAGGATCGAACGCCGGTGGTCGCGAGCGGCCGCAAGGCGTCAGCAGTCGTAGCGGGAGCCTGATGGGAGGGCAAGGCAGGCTCGCCCCTTTGGGATTTTCACGGGGGACGCAGAGGGAGGCGTCCCCGTGCGGCTTGGTGGCCCGGATTCAAGGCGAGGGTGTGTCGGCGGAGAAGTCGCTGCGCAACAAGGCGTAGAGGAGGTGGTCCTGCCAGACGCCGTCGATGCAGAGATATTGGCGGGCGTAGCCCTCGCGCTGGAAGCCGACGCGCTCCAGGAGGCGCATCGAGGGCGCGTTGTAGGGCACGCAGGCCGCCTCGATTCGCCGCAACCTGAGCGTCTCGAAGGCGTAGCCCGCCGCGAGGCGGACCGCCGAGGTCATGTAGCCCTTGCCGGCGTGGCGCTGGCCCATCCAGTAGCCGAGCGTGGTGGCCTGCGAGACGCCGCGGCGCACCATTCCGAGGGTGAGCCCGCCCAGCAGCGCGCCGTCGGACTCGCGGAACAGGAAGAACGGGTAGGCGGAGTCCTCCTCGATCTCGCGGGCGTAGCGCTTGATGCGCCGCCGGAACGCCGCCCGGGTCAGGTCGTCCGCCGGCCAGATCGGCTCCCAGGGCTTGAGAAAGTCGCGGCTCGCCTCGCGCAGCGCCGCCCAGGCCTCGAAGTCCTCCGCCCGCGGGGTGCGCAGGTGGAGGCCCGTCCCCCGCATGGCGGGCGGATCTTCCGATGCGATTGGCAGGCGGAAGAACGCCATCGTCGGCAGCCTTATCCCCCGGCGCGGGCCGCGGCCCCGATATGCGACGCGATCCGGGCCGGATCCATGAGCTTGCGGACGGGACCGACGGCGGTCACGGTCGGCGGGCTCGCCAGCATGTCGGCCGCGACCCTGCGCACGTCGTCGATCGTGATCGCGTCGATGGCGGCCACGATCTCCTCGCGCGGCAGCACCCGGCCGAAGGCGAGCACATGGCGGGCCATCTGCTCGGCCCGCCGCGCCGAGGACTCCAGCCCCATCAGGAGCGACACCTTGATCTGCTGCTTGGCCCGGACGACCTCCTCGTCGGTGGGCTTGTCGGCCGCCTCGCGCAGGCAGTCGAGCATCACCGGGATGAACTCGCCGAGCTTGTCCTCGCCGGTGCCGCCATAGACCGCGAAGGTCCCGGTGTCGCTGAAGGGCTGGTGGAAGGAGTAGATCTCGTAGCAGAGCCCGCGCTTCTCGCGAATCTCCTGGAACAGCCGCGACGACATGCCCCCGCCCAGCAGGTTGGAGAACACGTGCAGGGCGTAGTGGTCCTGGTCGTGGAACGACCGGCCGGCGAAGCCCAGCACCATGTGGGCCTGCTCGAGCTTGCGCACCTTGCGGCCGTCGCCGCCCGCATAGCGGCCGGGCTCCGGCGCCTCGACCGACTGCGCGCCGATGCTGGCGAAGCGCCGGCTCGCCTCCTCGACGATGTCGTCGTGGTTCACCGCGCCGGCGGCCGCCAGCACCATCTCGGGCCCGCGATACTGCCGCTCCAGGAAGCCGCGCATCGAATCCGCCGACTGCGCCCGCACGGTCTTGGGCGTGCCCAGGATGCGCCGCCCGATGGGCGCGCCCGCGAAGGCCGTCTCCATGAACATGTCGAACACGACCTCGTCGGGCGTGTCCTCGCAGGCGCCGATCTCCTGCAGCACCACGCCCTTCTCGCGCCGCAGCTCCGCCTTGTCGAATGCCGGCTCGGTGAGGATGTCGGACAGGATGTCGAGGGCCAGCGGCACGTCCTCGCCCAGCAGCCGGACATAGTAGGAGGTGCGCTCCACGCTGGTCTCGGCGTTGAGGTCGCCGCCGACCGCCTCGATCTCCTGGACGATGTCGAGGGCGGAGCGCCGGCGCGTGCCCTTGAAGGCCATGTGCTCGAGCAGATGGGCGAGGCCCTGCTCGCCCTCCTTCTCGTGGCGGGTGCCGGCCCCGATCCAGACGCCCAGCGAGGCCGTGGCGAGCTGGGGGATGGTCTCGGTCACAACCCGCATGCCGTTGGGCAGCGTCGTGATGCGGACGGCCTCCTCGCGCGGCGCGCCGACGCGAAGGTCCTTGGTGCGCGGGGGCGCATTCATGCGGCGGCTCCCTTGTGGCGCCGTTCCGGGTCTCCGGCCGCCCGGGCGCGGCTTCGGACGAGGTTCTCGATGGCGCCCTGATCGTTCGGCATGGTGGTGAAACGCTCGCGGCGGTCCAGAAGGTCCGCCAGATGGGCGGGAAGCCGGGGCCTGACCCCGGTCGCCGCCTCGACGGCGTCGGGGAACTTGGCCGGATGCGCGGTGCCGAGCGCCACCATCGGGACCGAGGGATCGGCGCGCAGCGCCGCCCGGCCGCTGGCGACCCCGATCGCCGTATGGGGGTCCAGCGTGTAGCCGGCGTCCCGGTAGGTCTCGGCCATCTCGCGCCGCACCTCGTCCTCGCCGACCGCGCTGGCGCTGAACTCCGAGCGGATCGCGGCGAGCGGGCCGGGATCGATCGTGAAGGCCTTGCTCTGCGAGAGGCTCTGCATGAGTCGCCGGACGGCCGCGCCGTCGCGCCCATAGGCCTCGAACAGCAGCCGCTCGAAGTTGGACGAGACCTGGATGTCCATGGATGGGGAGGTGGTGGGCGTCACGCCGGCGGCCTCGTAGCGCCCCGTCGCCAAAGTGCGGGCCAGGATGTCGTTGGCGTTGGTGGCGACGTTGAGGAGGCCGATGGGCAGGCCCATGCGCTTGGCCACCCAGCCGGCCAGCACGTCGCCGAAATTGCCCGTCGGCACGGAGAAGTTGATGGGCCGGTGCGGCGCGCCCAGGCTGGTCGCCGCCGTGAAGTAGTAGACGACCTGGGCCACGATCCTGGCCCAGTTGATCGAGTTCACGCCAGAGAGCATCAGCTCGTCCCGGAAGGCGTGGTGGTTGAACATCGCCTTCACGAGCGCCTGGCAGTCGTCGAAATCGCCTTCCACGCCGATTGCGTGGACGTTGTCCGCCTCCACGGTCGTCATCTGCCGGCGCTGGACCTCGCTGACGCGGCCATGCGGGTAGAGGATGAACACGTCGACCCGATTCAGTCCCTTGAACGCGTCGATGGCGGCACCGCCGGTGTCGCCGGAGGTGGCCCCCACGATGGTGGCGCGCTGGCCGCGCTGCTCCAGCACGTGGTCCATCAGCCTGCCGAGCAGCTGCATCGCCACGTCCTTGAAGGCGAGCGTGGGGCCGTGGAAGAGCTCGAGCACGAAGAGGTTGTCGCCGAGCTGCGTCAGCGGGCACACGGCCGGGTGGCGGAAGCTCGCATAGGCGGCGTCCACCATGCGGGAGAACGCGCCCGCGTCGATCTCCTGCGCGAACGGGCCGATGATCCGCCTGGCCGCCTCGGCGTAGGGCGCGCCGGCCAGCCCGGCGATCGCCGCCTGGTCCATGGCCGGCCAGGACTGCGGCAGATAGAGGCCGCCGTCGCGGGCGAGCCCCGCCAGCAGCGCATCGGCGAATCCGAGAGCGGGCGCTTCGCCCCGGGTGGACACATGAAGCACGGAAGATCCTCGCGAGGGTCGCCTGGCGGCGCTGTCGTCTGCTGGTCCGATGGCCGGGCTGCGGCCGTCCGGACCGGTGCGGCTGAGGGTAGGAGGCCCGTCCGGGGCTGACAAGCGCGCCGTCACGCGGGGCGGCCCTTCCACTGCTGGCGGGCCCAGAAGCCGAAGACGCCCAGCAGGGCAAGCGCCAGCGCGAACCAGGTGAGGGCGTATTGAAGGTGATTGTCGGGGAAGCTCACGATGGTGTTGCCGCCCTTCGGCCAGCCGCCCGGCATGGGGGCGTCGTCCGCATCGATCACGAAGGGCGCGACCCGCTGCAGGCCGTAGGCCTTGCCGATGGCGACGGGATCGCGCGAGAACCAGCTGTTCTTGGCCGGGTCGTTGGCCGGCACGAACATGCCCGGCTTTTCGGCCATGCGCAGCACGCCCGTGACGGTGACCTCGCCGGGAAGCTGGGATTGGCTCCTCTTCGCCGGATCGCCCAGTTCCGTGGGCACGAAGCCGCGGTTCACGATGACGACCGCGCCGTCGGCCAGCTGCAGCGGCGTGAGCACGAAGAAGCCCATCAGGGTCGCGCCCGGCCCCTTGCCGGAGATGAAGCCGTTGAGATGCGCCTCCTTGTCGTGCAGGAAGCGGCCAGTGACGCGCACCCGCTCGTAGTCGGCTGTCTTCGGGCTGAGGGCGGGCCAGGACGCCTCCGGCGGGAGCGGGCCGGGGGGCGCGGCCATGCGGGCCTCGACGCGGGCGATCAGCCGGTGCTTCGCCCCCATGCGCTCGATCTGCCACGCGCCCAGCCCCACCAGGATCGCGAAGGCGACCAAGGTGGCGAGGGCGGGGGCGATCAGGCGGGTGATGCGGCGGTCCACGGCGGCGGCGGTTCCTTCAGCGTTCCAGCCGGCCCTGCTCGGCCTTGTTGGCGAACTGGGCGGCGATCAGGAGGCCCTTGAGCGGCCTCAGCAGTCCAAGGCAGAGCCCGATCACGACGGGCGGCCACAGCAGGGCGTGCACCCACCAGGCTGGGGCGTAGCGCATGTCGACGAAGAGCACGCCGCCCACGACCAGGAAGCCCGCGATCAGCATGATGAACACCGCCGGACCGTCGCCCGAATCGGCGAAGTCGAAGGCGAGCCCGCAGGAGCCGCAGGCCGGCGCGACGGCGATGAAGCCGGAGAAGAGCGGCCCCTGGCCGCATCGCGGGCAGCGTCCCCGCAGGCCCGCCAGCAGGGCCGCGGTCCTGTCGGGGATCTCCGCCGCCGGCGGCGGAGCGGCGTCGATCTCACGCGCGGGCTCGATCGTCATGGCCGCCCCCCAAAAGCGAAGGGCGGCCCCGACGGGCCGCCCAGACCGAAATCGCGTCGCGGCTAGTGAGCCGCCGCCGCCCCCGCCGCGGCGCCCCACTGGGAGCCCCACAGATAGATGGCGACGAACAGGAACAGCCACACCACGTCGACGAAGTGCCAGTACCAGGCCGCGAACTCGAAGCCGAGATGCTGGCGCGGCGAGAAGTGGCCGCGCAGCGCCCGCACGAGGCAGACCAGCAGGAAGATCGTGCCGATGAAGACGTGGAAGCCGTGGAACCCCGTCGCCATGAAGAAGGTGGCGCCGTAGATCGAGCCCTTGAAGGCGAAATGCGCGTGGCTGTACTCGTAGACCTGCACGATCGAGAACAGCGCTCCGAGCAGCACCGTCAGGATCAGGCCCCATTTCAAGCCCTGGCGGTCGTCATGCAGCAGGGCGTGATGCGCCCAGGTCACCGTCGTGCCCGAGGTCAGCAGGATCAGGGTGTTGAGCAGCGGCAGGTGGAAAGGATCGAACACCTCGATGCCCTTCGGGGGCCAGTGGCCGCCCGTATATTCGAGCCGCATGAACTGCTTGGCCTCGGACGCGAACAGGCTGGCGTCGAAATAGGCCCAGAACCACGCCACGAAGAACATCACCTCGGAGGCGATGAACATGATCATGCCGTAGCGGTGGCTGATCTGCACCACGCGGGTGTGGTCGCCCTTGTGCTCGGCCTCGTTGATGACGTCCCCCCACCAGGCGACCATCGTGTAGAGCACGCCGATAAGGCCGGCGCCGAACACCACCGGGCCGGCGTGCAGGCCGCCCATGGCCAGGTTCTTCATCCACATGATCGCGCCGACCGCCATGAAGAAGGCGCTGACGGACCCCACGAACGGCCAGGGGCTCGGATCGACGAGGTGGTAATCGTGGTTCTTGACGTGGGCCTCGGCCATCGTGGTCGCTCTCCGATACGTCCCGCATGCGGCCGCCGGCCGCGCGCGGTCCCCCTTTTAGAGTTTGGGTTTGCTTGCGTCTTGGATCCCGGCCAAGGGCTTGGGCGAGCCCTTGGTCGGGAAGATGGTGTAGGACAGGGTGATCTCGCTCGTCCCGTCGAGGTCGCGATTGGCTGCGATCGCCGGGTCGACATAGAACACCACGGGCGCTTCCAGCGTCTCTCCGGCCGCGAGAGTGATCTCGTTGAAACAGAAGCACTGGAGCTTGTTGAAGTACCCGCCCGTCAGCTCGGGCAGGACGTTGAAGGACGCGACCGCGCTGGACTTCGTCGGGCCTGAGTTCGTCAACTTGTAGAAGACCGTCGTGGTCTCGCCGACCTTGACGTCCACGTAAGGGGTCTCGGGCTGGAAGCGCCAGCCGAGCGCCTGGTTGACGTTGGAGTCGAACCGGACGCGGAAGCTGCGCTCGCCCACCGAGGCGGCGGCCTGCGTGGCGACCTGGGGCGTGCCGCCGAAGCCGGTGGCCTGGCAGAACAGCTTGTAGAGAGGAACGGCCGCGTAGGAGGCGCCCACCATGCCGGCCACGGTGGCCACGCACGCGATCAGCGTGCGGCGCGCCGCGCGCGACGGATCGGGGCGGCCGGGGAGCTTTGCAGGATCCTGATGGTCGCTCATGAGGTCACAAGGGCCGGTTGGCCACGTTCCCGCCCAGCTTGGCGAGCGTGACGACGAAGAACAGCAGCACGAGGCCGCCCAGCACGAGGCCCAGCGCAACGGAGCGGGAGCGCTGGCGCCGGGTCTCCTCGGCGGTCAGCACGACGCCCTTGTTCTCGTCGGTGGGGCCGCCGCCGCTCACGCCGCGCCTCCGGCCAGCCGACCGACGAAACCGACGAAGGCCGAGATCCGGTCGAGCCCGATGAGCTGCTCGGCGAGCAGGACGGCGTAGAGCAGGAAGAGATACAGGATCGAGAAGGCGAAGAGCCCGATCGCGGCCTTGCGGGCCGCCTCGCCCGTGCGCCGGCGATAGATCCGCAGCGCCAGGACGATCATCATCGCCCCGGTCACCGTCGACACGATCGCGTAGAAGACGCCGGCGAACCCCATTACGCTCGGCAGCACGGCGACGGGCGCCAGGACGAGGGTGTAGAGCAGGATCTGCAGCCGGGTGGCGTCCTCGCCGGCCACGACGGGCAGCATCGGGATGCCGGCCCGGCGGTAGTCGTCCGACTTCACGAGCGCCAGAGCCCAGAAGTGGGGAGGGGTCCACAGGAAGATGATGGCGAACAGCACGAAGGTCTCGATCGAGACCGTCCCGGTCACGGCCGCGTAGCCGATCATGGGCGGGATCGCGCCCGCCGCGCCGCCGATGACGATGTTCTGCGCGGTCGCCCGCTTCAGCCACATCGAATAGATCACGGCGTAGAAGAAGATGGTGAAGGCCAGCATTCCGGCCGCGACCCAGTTGGTGATCAGGCCGAGCGTCGCCACGGAGCCGACCGAAAGCGTCATCCCGAAGGCCAGGGCCTCCTCGCGGGTGATGCGGCCGGCCGGAATCGGCCGCTTGGCGGTCCGGCTCATCATCGCGTCGATGTCGGCGTCGTACCACATGTTGAGGCAGCCGGACGCGCCGGCCCCGACGGCGATGGCCAGCAGGGCCGCAAAGCCGATCACCGGGTTCACGTGCGGCGCCAGCATCATCCCGACCAGCGCGGTGAACACGACGAGCGACATCACCCGCGGCTTCAGCAGCGAGAAGAAGTCGCCGGCGGTGCCGTTCGACACGCCTGACCGGCTTTCGTGGATGATGCTGTCGGTGACGGCTGACATGAACGCGACGTGTGCTCCGGTGGGAGGGGGCGGCCTCAGGAAGGTTCGCTCCCTTGCGATGGGCGGCCGGGCTTTCGGCCCGGTCGACCGGTCCTCGGCGTCGCCGCCCGGCGGGCGGAGAGGCGAAGGATCGGCGGGCGGGGACGGGGCCGGCCGAAGCCGGCCCCGCGCCTGATTAGTGGTCCGAGCCCGTGATGCGGGGCAGGGTCTCGAACTGATGGAACGGCGGAGGCGACGACAAGGTCCACTCCAGCGTCGTGGCGCCCGCGCCCCAGGGGTTCTCGCCAGCGAGCTCCTTGCGGCTGAAGGCGGTGTACACGCCGTAGAAGAACACCAGCAGGCCCAGCGCGAAGATGTAGGAGCCGAAGGACGAGATCCTGTTCCAGCCCGCGAAGGCGTCCGGATAGTCCACGTAGTGGCGCGGCATGCCGGCCAGGCCCGTGAAGTGCATCGGGAAGAACAGCAGGTTTGCGCCGACGAAGGCGATCCAGAAGTGCAGGCGGCCGATCCAGTCCGGGATCACATAGCCGCTCATCTTCGGGAACCAGTAGTACCAGGCGGCGAAGATGCCGAACACCGCGCCCAGCGAGAGCACGTAGTGGAAGTGCGCCACCACGTAATAGGTGTTGTGCAACTGGCGGTCGACGCCCGCATTGGCGAGCACCACGCCCGTCACGCCGCCCACGGTGAACAGGAAGATGAAGCCCATCGCCCAGATCATCGGGGCGGTGAAGCGGATCGAGCCGCCCCACATCGTCGCGATCCAGGAGAACACCTTCACGCCCGTCGGCACCGCGATCACCATCGTGGCGAACACGAAGTAGCGCTGCGTGTCGAGCGACAGGCCGGCCGTGTACATGTGGTGGGCCCACACGACGAAGCCCACGGCGCCGATCGCCACCATGGCGTAGGCCATTCCGAGATAGCCGAAGATCGGCTTCTTGGAGAAGGTCGAGATGATGTGGCTGACGATGCCGAAGGCCGGCAGGATCATGATGTAGACTTCGGGGTGGCCGAAGAACCAGAACAGGTGCTGGTAGAGCACCGGGTCGCCGCCGCCCGACGGGTCGAAGAAGGTCGTGCCGAAGTTGCGGTCCGTCAGCAGCATCGTGATGGCGCCGGCCAGGACGGGCAGCGACAGCAGCAGCAGGAACGCCGTCACCAGCATCGCCCAGGCGAACAGCGGCATCTTGTGCAGGGTCATGCCCGGCGCGCGCATGTTCAGGATGGTGGTGATGAAGTTGATCGCGCCGAGGATCGACGACGCGCCGGCCAGATGCAGCGACAGGATGCCGAAGTCGAGCGCCGGGCCGGGATGGCCGGAGGTGGACAGCGGCGGATACACCGTCCAGCCGCCGCCGAAGCCGTTGGAGCCGGGCGCGCCCTCGACGAAGAGGGAGATCAGCAGCAGGGTCAGCGACGAGGGCAGGAGCCAGAACGAGATGTTGTTCATGCGCGGGAACGCCATGTCCGGCGCTCCGATCATGATCGGCACGAACCAGTTCCCGAAGCCGCCGATCAGCGTCGGCATGACCAGGAAGAACACCATGATCAGCCCGTGTCCGGTGACGAACACGTTGTAGGTCTGCGGATTGGTGAAATACTGGAGGCCCGGCTCCTGGAGCTCGAGCCGCATCGCGATCGACAACGCGCCGCCGATCAGTCCGGCCATGAGGCCGAAGATCAGGTACATCGTCCCGATGTCTTTGTGGTTGGTCGACAGCACCCACCGGCGCCAGCCGGTCGGGTGATGTGCGTGCGCGTCGTGCGCCAGTGCCGCAGTTGCCATGATGTCTGTCCCAGATCGCTGAAAGTCTAGCGCTGTCCTGTTCGGGTGGTCAGGTCGTCACTCGACGGGGGTCCAGCGCGCGGCGACCTTCACGGTCTCGTTCGAGTCGAGCGACGCGAACTTCTTCTTCGCGTCCGCCAGCCACGCCGTGTACTTCTCGGGGCTCACCACCCGGATCGCGATCGGCATGAAGGCGTGGTTCTGCCCGCACAGGCGCGAGCACTGGCCGTAGTAGACGCCCTCGCGGTCGGTCGTGAACCAGGTCTGGTTCAGGCGGCCCGGGATGGCGTCCATGCGGAAGGCCAGCGACGGCACCGAGAAGGAGTGGATCACGTCCGCGCCGACCACCTGGATGACGACCGTCTTGCCCGTGGGCAGGACCACTTCGTTGTCCACCGCGAGAAGCGCCGGCTGGCCGGCCTTCTGGGCGTCCTCGCGCGTCAGCATGTAGCTGTCGAACTTGAAGCCGCCGCCCTGGTCCTGCGGGTACTCGTAGGACCAGTACCACTGGTTGCCGATGGCCTTGATGGTGATGTCGGCCTTGGGCAGCTCGATCTGGTACTTCAGCAGCCGGAAGGACGGGATCGCGATGCCCACCAGGATGAGCACCGGAATGATCGTCCAGGCGATCTCCAGCCCGGTGTGGTGCGTCGTGCGGGACGGCGTCGGATTGGCCTTCTCGTTGAACTTCACGACGACGGCGACCAGCAGGGCGAGCACGAACAGCGTGATCGCCGTGATGATCCAGACCAGCGCGGTGTGGAAGTCGTGCACGAACTCGGCCACCGGGGATACGGCGTCCTGAAAGCCCATCTGCCAGGGTTCGGGATGTCCGGGCGCGGCGAAAGCCGGACCGGAAATGCTGAGACCGAGCGTCGCAAGCGCGAGCGCTGACCGGTTCCAGAAACGAATCGTCACCTGCGAATCTCCTGACCTGAATTGTGCCCGGCTCATCGGCGCGCCGCGTCTCGGGGGGGGCGGCCGATCCTCCCGGGAGACACCGGCAGGACCACAGCCGCGTGGACGCGCTGACCAAACCTCGCTCAGTTTGATTTAGGGCAAAGACCACAAAGCCGTCACGAGCGCAATCGCGTCGTTTGGCGAAATCTGTGCGTCATATGCACGCTTGATTGCGGTTTTGCGCACGGCTCGCGCCGTCCCGGCTCCGATCGCCGCGCCTTGACAGCGCATTCTCCCCATGGTCCCAACGATCCGACCGGCGCCGCCGAGGCGCCCGACGCCCTGCGTGGCATAGCAACGGGAGCGCCCCCATGTCGATGGCTCCATCGAATCCGACTGAACGGAACCGCCCCTTGCCGGGCGCCGCGTCGGCCGGACGCGTCCGGGCCGTTTTCGCACGCGCCGCCGTGGCGGCGTTCGCCGTCGTCCTCCTGGTGTCGGCCCAGCCGGCGCGGGCGCAGGGGCCGGTGAAGAACAGCTTCGGCGACTGGCAGATGCGCTGCGAGACGCCCGCCGGCGCCAAGACCGAGCAATGCGCGCTGGTTCAGAGCGTCCAGGCCGAGGACAAGCCGAACGTCACCCTCGTGGTGATCGTTCTGAAGACCGCGGACGGCAAGAGCCGCCTCCTGCGCGTGATCGCGCCGCTGGGCGTGCTGCTGCCGGCCGGCCTCGGGCTCAAGATCGACCAGGCCGATGTCGGCCGCGCCGGCTTCGTCCGCTGCCTACCCACCGGCTGCATCGCCGAGGTGATCATGGACGACGAGCTCCTGGGCAAGCTGAAGGGCGGGCAGGCCGCCACCTTCATCGTGTTCCAGACCCCCGAGGAGGGGATCGGCATCCCGGTCTCGCTCAACGGTTTTCCGAGCGCCTTCGACTCGCTGCCCTGAGCGGGGGGGAAGTCGGCTGGCCACCCTGTGCATCCGCGGTCCGTGTGGTAAAGGATCGCCTCTCGCCGCCCTGGCGCCTCGCCTGGAGATCTCGATGTTCCGGTCCGTTCCGCGTTTCGCCCGCCTCGCCGCAGCCTCGGCCGTCGCGGCCCTCCTGGCGGGATGCAACACCTTCGGCGGCTCGAGCGAGCCAGTCGCGTCGACCCCGTCGGGGGGCTCGAGCTTCATGAACATGTTCAAATACGCCGGCCCGACCGTACCGGCCTCGATGAGCGCGCCCGAGGAGGAGATCGACTGCCCCTCCGTGCAGATCCTGGACGGCACCGCGGCCTTGAAGCAGGAGGCGGGCGGCAATCTGCGCAGCCAGCTCTCCATCGGCCAGACGGCGCGCGAATGCCGGGCGGTCGGCGGCCAGATCGCCATCAAGGTCGGCATCGAGGGACGCGCGCTGCTGGGGCCGGGCGGCTCGCCGGGCAGCTTCGTCGCGCCGGTCCGATTCGTGGTGAAGCGCGGCGACCGGGTGGTCGCCTCCCAGCTCCAGCGCACGACCGTCACCATCCCGCAGGGCGACACCCAGGCCTCCTTCGTCATGGTCCAGGAAGGCCTGATGGCCCCCAAGGAGGGCGGCGACCTGGAGATCTATGTCGGCTTCGACCCGAACGGCCGCGCCGCGGGCCCGTCCAAGCCCCGCCGCAAGCGCGGCTGACCGGCCCGCCTCGCGCGGGCCGGCCCCCTGCGATTGACTCGGCGCGGGGGCTCACCTACCACAGTCATGCTTCTGATCTCCGCGGAAGAGTCCGGCGGGGGCCGTAAGGCCCTGGTCGCCGGCGCCGAAGGCGCAACCGCCCCGGAAACGCTCAGGCCCAATGGACCGCGGAGAGCTGGCGCTCTGGAAAGCGGCGCGCGCTGGTCGCGCGTCCACCGACGGGGGTAACTTCATCCGCTTTCGGGCGGCGTGAAGGAAATCTCTCAGGTCACTTGGACAGAGGGGGCGCGAACCGGACAGTGGGGTCCGGCCGCGCAATCCTGTCCGGGAGACCCGAATGGCCGATCCAGTCCCGCCGACCGCCGAAGCCGATCCGACCGCCCCGCCTCCCGCTCCGCTGCTGCTGACGCCGCTGGCCTCGCGCCACCGCGCGCTGGGCGCCCGCATGGCGCCGTTCGCCGGCTACGACATGCCGGTGCAATACCCCACCGGAATCCTGGCCGAACACCAGTGGACGCGCGAGAACGCCGGCTTCTTCGACGTCTCGCATATGGGCCAGGGCTTCCTGGTCGGTCCCGACCACGAGACGACGGCGCGCGCCCTGGAGGCGCTGTGCCCGGCCGACATCCTGGGCATGAAGCCCGGCCAGCAGCGCTACACGCAGCTTTTGAACGAGCGCGGCGGCATCCTCGACGACCTCATGGTGACCCGACCCGCCGAGGAGGGCGAGGAGGGCGTGCTCATGCTGGTGGTGAACGCCTCCCGCAAGGATGACGACTGGTCCCACATCGAGGGACGCCTCGGGCCGGAGGTCCGCCTTCTCCGGGCGCCCCAGCGCGGCCTGATCGCTCTCCAGGGCCCGAAAGCGGCCGAGATCCTGGCGCGCCATTGCCCCGGCGCGGCGGATCTGGGCTTCATGTCGGCCCGCGCCACCGACTTCGACGGCGTCCCGGTCCATGTCTCGCGCTCCGGCTACACGGGCGAGGACGGCTTCGAGATCTCGGTCCGGGCGAAGCGGCTGGAGGCCGTGGCGGACGTCCTGCTGGCCGATCCGCTGGTGAAGCCGATCGGGCTCGGCGCGCGCGATTCGCTGCGGCTGGAGGCGGGGCTCTGCCTGTACGGCCACGACATCGACGAGACGACCTCGCCCGTGGAGGCGGCGCTCGTGTGGTCCATGCAGAAGCGCCGGCGCGAGGAGGGCGGCTTCCCCGGCTTCGAGCGCGTCCGCCGCGAACTGGCCGAGGGGCCGCCTCGCCTGCGCGTGGGGCTCAAGCCGGAAGGTCGGGCGCCGGCCCGCGAAGGCGCCGAGATCGTCGCGCCGGACGGCCGGCCCGTCGGCAAGGTCACCTCCGGCGGGTTCGGCCCTACGGTCGGCGGCCCCATTGCGATGGGCTATGTCGAGCCGGCCTTCGCGGCCGTCGGCTCATCGCTCGCCCTGATGGTGCGCGGCTCGGCCCTGCCGGCCAAGGTCGTCGCCATGCCATTCGTCCCGCACCGCTACGCCCGCAAGTCGCTGGCCGCCCCGGCCTGACGCCCTCCGCCGAACAGGAGCCCTGCATGACCATCAAGTTCACCAAGGACCATGAATATGTCCGCGTCGAGGGCGACGCCGGCGTCGTAGGCATCACCGACTACGCCCAGCAGCAACTCGGCGACGTCGTGTTCGTCGAGCTTCCGGCGGTCGGGAAAACCATCGCGAAGGGGACCGAGGCCGCGGTCGTGGAGAGCGTCAAGGCGGCCAGCGAGGTCTTCGCCCCCGTGAGCGGGGAGGTGCTGGAGGTCAATTCCGAGCTGGAGGGCGCTCCCGGCGTGGTGAACGAGGACCCGCTCGGCCGGGGCTGGTTCGTGAAGCTGCGGATCGCCGATCCGGCCGAGCTCGACGGCCTGATGGGCGAAGACGAATACAAGGCCCTCGTGGCCTCGCTCTGACCCGATCACGGACGACCACGGAGCCGCCATGCGCTACCTGCCTTTGTCCGACCTCGAGCGCGCCGACATGCTGGCGCGGATCGGCGTCGGCTCCATCGACGACCTCTTCGCCGACATCCCCGCCGACAAGCGCCGGGCCGGCCTGCCCGACCTGCCGCGCCGCAAGAGCGAGATGGAGGTGGAGCGCCTGCTGGGCCGGCTGGCGGCCCGGAACGTGGCGGCCGGCTCGGTCCCGTTCTTCGTCGGGGCCGGCGCCTACAAGCACCATGTCCCGGCCACCGTGGACCACCTGATCCAGCGCTCCGAGTTCCTGACGAGCTACACGCCCTACCAGCCGGAGATCGCCCAGGGCACGCTGCACTACCTGTTCGAGTTCCAGACCCAGGTGGCGGCCCTGACCGGCATGGAGGTGGCCAACGCCTCCATGTATGACGGCTCCACGGGATGCGCGGAAGCCGTGCTGATGGCCCACCGGATCACCCGGCGGCGCAAGGCCGTGCTGTCGGGCGGACTGCATCCGCACTACGCCGAGGTGGTGCGGACCCTGTCGCGCATGGCCGAGGACGAGGTCGTCACTTTGCCGCCGGACGTGACCGCGACCGAGGACCTCCTGGCCGCCATCGACGGATCGGTCTCCTGCGTGGTGGTGCAGACGCCGGACCTGTTCGGCCATCTGCGGGACCTGCGCGCGGTCGCGGACAAGTGCCACGCCGAGGGCGCGCTGCTGGTCGCCGTCGTCACCGAGGCGCTGTCTCTGGGGCTGGTGACGCCGCCCGGCGCCATGGGCGCCGACATCGTGTCGGCCGAGGGCCAGTCCATCGGCAACGGCCTGAATTTCGGCGGTCCCTATGTGGGCCTCTTCGCCACGAGGCAAAAGTACGTTCGCCAGATGCCGGGACGCCTCTGCGGCGAGACCGTGGATGCGGACGGCGCCCGCGGCTTCGTGCTGACGCTCTCCACGCGCGAGCAGCACATCCGGCGCGACAAGGCCACCTCGAATATCTGCACGAATTCAGGCCTTTGCTGCCTGGCCTTCACGATCCACATGTCGCTTCTCGGCTCGGCGGGGCTGCAGCGCCTGGCGAGGGTCAACCACGCCCATGCGGTCAAGCTGCACGAGGCGCTGGAATCTCTAGCTGAGGTTGAGGTTATCAATCGAAGCTACTTCAACGAGTTCACGCTGCGTTTGAAGAAGCCCGCCGCCGCCCTTGTCGAGACTCTGGCCGGGCGCGGGATCATGGCCGGCGTGCCCGTGTCGCGCCTGCTGCCGGGAGCCGGGCTGGACGACCTTCTGCTGGTCGCCTCCTCCGAGATCAACACCGATGACGACCGCGCCGCCCTCGTGGCGGGCCTGAGGGAGGCGCTGAAATGAGCCTCGGATACGTACAAGTTCAGCTCTCAATGTCACTTGCAATGATGGCATCCAGCGCAAAACCATTTTCAAAAAGGCTTCTCAGCGCATATCGCAGTTATCTGTTCAAGTTGCAAGATTCTGATTTTCCGGAAGATGTGCGACCATTGTTCAGAAGGCTGAATGAAGAGATTAGGGAGAGTATTCATCATATTGGTGACTATTCGTATTTGAATTTATCACCGCAGCGAGCAAAAAAATGCATAGAGCTGATCGGGTCGATTGAGTTCGGCATAATAACCGCAATAAAGTTTCCGGATCCTAGCCCATGCTGAACCGCCAGGGACGCCCCACTTCCCCCACCGACGCACACATGGCGGAGCGCGCCACCTTCACGGGCAACCGCGCTCTCCAGCAGGTCGAGCCCCTGATCTTCGAGATCGGGCGCGTCGACGCCACCGGCGTGGACATCGACGAGCCGGAGCCGTTCACGCCCCGGCTGGGCGGGCTCGAGCGCACCGACGGCGTCGGCCTTCCCGGGCTCTCCGAGCCGGAGGCCATGCGGCACTATGTGCGGCTGTCGCAGAAGAACTACGGCATCGATACGGGCCTGTTCCCGCTCGGCTCCTGCACGATGAAGCACAATCCCCGGCTCAATGAGCGCATGGCGCGGCTGCCGGGCTTCGGCGACATCCACCCCCTTCAGCCGGTCTCCACGGTCCAGGGCGCGCTCGAGCTGATCGACATGCTGGCGGCCTGGCTGATGGAGCTGACCGGGATGCGCGCGGTCGCGATGTCGCCCAAGGCCGGCGCCCATGGCGAGCTCTGCGGCATGATGGCCATCAAGGCCGCGATCGCGGCGCGGGGCGAAGGCGAGGTCCGCAGGACCGTGCTGGTGCCCGAATCCGCCCATGGCACGAACCCGGCCACCGCCGCCCTGATCGGCTTTGCGGTGAAGCCCGTTCCGGTGCGGCCGGACGGGACGGTCGACCCCGAGACCGTGCGCGCCCTGGTCGGGCCGGACGTCGCCGCCATCATGCTCACCAACCCCAACACCTGCGGGCTGTTCGAGCCCGACATCGTCGCCATCGCGGCGGCGATGCACGAGGCCGGCGCCTACTTCTACTGCGACGGGGCGAATTTCAACGCCATCGTCGGCAAGGCGCGGCCGGGCGACCTCGGCGTCGACGCCATGCACATCAACCTGCACAAGACCTTCTCGACCCCGCATGGCGGCGGCGGGCCGGGCTCGGGCCCGGTCGTCCTGTCCGACAGGCTCGCGGCCTTCGCTCCGACGCCCTTCGTGACGCGGTCCGCCGACGGCTTCGCCCTGGTCGAGCACGCCGCCGAGGCCGAGGAGGGCGGCGCGAGCCCGTTCGGGCGGCTCACCGCCTTCCACGGCCAGATGGGCATGTTCGTGCGGGCGCTCTCCTACATGCTGTCGCATGGGGCCGACGGAATGAAGCAGGCCTCCGAGGACGCCGTGCTGAACGCCAACTACGTGCGGGCCTGCCTGTCGGACCTGATGTCTCAGCCCTTCGGCGACCGGCCCTGCATGCACGAGGTCCTGTTCGACGACGCGTGGCTGAAGGGCTCGGGCGTGACCACGCTCGATTTCGCGAAGGCGATGATCGACGAGGGCTATCATCCCATGACGGTGTATTTCCCGCTGGTGGTGCACGGGGCGATGCTGATCGAGCCGACCGAGTCGGAGTCGAAGGCCTCGCTCGACCTCTTCGTGGCGACCTTGCGCGATCTCGCGATGGCGGCGAAGCGGGGCGAGACGGAGCGCTTCACGGGCGCGCCCCATTTCGCGCCGCTGCGGCGGCTGGACGAGACCCGGGCGGCGCGGTCTCCCGTGCTGCGCTGGACCCCGCCGTCCCCCGTCCGCGACGCGGCCGAGTAGCATTCGCCCGGGCCGCCCGCCCGGCGAGCGGGCCGGGTGGGCCCGCCGTCCGGGCGGGCTCGACCCAATCCAATGTACCCCTTGCAACCAACCTGCGGTCAGCGCCATTTGTGCCTGAGACTGCGCGGACGAGCCCGCCGCGCCCGGTGAGGGAAAACCGTCATGCGTTGGGACGATCTGCGCACGTCAGAGAACGTCGAGGACCGCCGTGGAGACGGCGGCGGTTTCGGCGGCGGCGGAACCGGCTTCGGGCTCGGCGGCGGCCGGCTCGGCATCGGCGCGGTGATCGTGCTCAGCCTGGCCGGCTGGGCGCTCGGCATCGATCCGCGCATCCTCATCGGCGGCGCCGAGATGGTGTCGAACCGCGCTCCCACCCAGCAGTCCCGGCCGGCCCCGACCAGCTCGCCCGCGGACGACGCCGGCCGCTTCGTGGCCAAGATCCTCGGCGAGACGGAGGATGTGTGGTCGCAGGTCCTGCCGCAGCAGGCCAATCGTGAGTACGCCAAGCCGAGGCTGGTGCTGTTCTCCGGCGCGACCCAGTCCGCCTGCGGCTCGGCCCAGTCCGCCATGGGGCCGTTCTACTGCCCGGTTGATCAGAAGGTGTATCTCGACACGTCCTTCTTCCAGGACATGCAGCGCCGCTTCGGCGGCGGCGGCGACTTCGCCTACGCCTATGTGATCGCGCATGAGGTCGGCCACCATGTCGAGAACCTGCTCGGCATCCTGCCCAAGGTCCAGCAGGCGCAGCGCCGCGCCGCGGACCGGGGCGAGGCCAACAATCTCTCCGTCCGCGTGGAGCTGATGGCCGACTGCCTCGCCGGGGTCTGGGCCAACAAGATGAACCAGCGCCGCAGCAATATCGACGAGAACGACGTGCGCCAGGCCGTGGCGGCCGCGACCGCCATCGGCGACGACCGCCTGCAGCGCCAGAGCCAGGGCTATGCGGTGCCCGACAGCTTCACCCACGGCTCGTCGGAGCAGCGGGTGCGCTGGCTGATGACCGGGCTCAAGAACGGCGACGTGAGGACCTGCAACACCTTCCAGACGCAACGGCTCTGAGGGCTAGCGCCGGCCCCGGCGGTCGATCATCGGGCTGGCGAGCCGCACCACCCGCGGCAGATTGCGCGCGGCGAGCCGTTCGGTCGCCACGATCAGGGCGGCGGCCGGATGGGGCCGGCCGAGCAGGCTGGCGCCGCCATTGGCCAGCATGGCCCTGAGGCGACCGCGTCCCCCACGCGGCGTGAGCGTGAACGCGGCGCCACGCGCCCCGTCGGGCGAGCCGGCCAGGAAGTCGGCGGCCTCGTCCATCCAGCCGCCCGCCGGGACGAGACCAGGCTCGATGACCAGCGACCACGCGCAGCGGGCCGAGGCGGCGCCGGCGGCCAGCATCTCCGGCCTGCCGCCCTCCGCCCGGACGAGCGCGCAGCCGGCCGCGTCCGCCACGACGGCCACGAAGCCCGTCGTCTCGGGGGCGATCAGAATCACGTCGCGCACCACGCCCTCCGCCGCCGCCGGGACCAGCGCGGCGATCGTGTCGAGCAAGGCGGGCTCGTCGTCGAGCGCCGGGATCATCACCGTCAGCATGCGCGGGCCTTAGCACGGTCGACCGGGTTGAGGAACGCGGGGAAGGGCCACCCTGGGTGGAAAGGGCCACCGTGGGTGGAGCGGAGGAGAACAGGGCAGGAACATCTTGCCAAAGGCCTCGTTCCGGTGTCTGTTCTCCCTCTGTTCACAAATTGGAATCAGCCGATGCTGAAGCTCCGGCCTGAACCCCGGCCCCTCAACTATCAAATCGGCGACGGCGTCAACGAGGCCGACCTGGTCGACGCCGGGCGCCGTCGCGGGCGGGGCGCGGTCTCCAACAAGTCGGGGCGCTTCGAGCCTATCGCGCGCGTGGTCGAGGACGACGGCTGGGGCTCGTCGGAAGACCTGCCGGCCTTCGTCACGCAGGTGATCGCCGAGAAGGCCAAGACCGTCATCACCCGCAACGAATCGCCCGACATCTCCTTCGATCGCTCGATCAACCCCTACCGGGGCTGCGAGCATGGCTGCGTGTACTGCTTCGCCCGGCCCACGCACGCCTATATGGGGCTGTCGCCCGGCCTCGATTTCGAATCCAAGCTGTTCGTCAAGCAGGGAGCCGCCGAACTCCTGGAGCGGGAGCTGTCGGCGCAGGGCTATTCTCCGCGCACGATCGCGATCGGCACCAACACCGATCCCTACCAGCCCATCGAGCGCGAGCATCGCGTAATGCGCTCGATCCTGGAGGTGCTCTCCCGCGCCAACCATCCGGTCGGCATCGTCACCAAGTCGGCCCTGGTCACCCGCGACATCGACATCCTCGGGCCCATGGCCGAGAAGGGCCTCGCCAAGGTGGCGCTCTCGATCACCACGCTCGACCCCAAGCTCGCCCGCACGATGGAGCCGCGCGCCGCGACCCCGGCGAAGCGCCTGGACGCCATCCGCCAGCTCTCGCAGGCGGGCGTGCCGGCTTCCGTGATGGTGGCGCCGATCATCCCGGCCGTGAACGATCCGGAGATCGAGGCCATCCTGGCGGCCGCGGCGGCGGCCGGCGCCCGCGAGGCCGGCTACGTGCTGCTTCGCCTGCCGCACGAGGTGCGCGACCTTTTCCGCGAATGGCTCCTGGAGCATCATCCCGGCAAGCTTCGGCACGTGCTGTCGCTGATCCGGTCCACCCGCGGCGGAAAGGACTATGACGCCAAGTGGGGGGAGCGGATGACCGGAGACGGGCCCTATGCGTGGATGATCGGCCGCCGCTTCGAGATCGCCGCCGAAAAGCTCGAACTGAACAAGCGCCGCCTGAAGCTGCGGACCGACCTGTTCACGCCGCCCAAGCGCGCCGGCGAGCAGCTCACTTTGTTCTGAGGGACGCCGAGGGGGATCCAGAATGGCCGTCGCGCCCCGCATCAGCCTGATCACGCTCGCCGTGGCGGACGTCGCCGCGGCGACCCGCTTCTACCAGGCGCTGGGATGGCCGCTGTCTTCGGCGAGCCAGCCCGAGGCGTCCTTCTTCGACCTGGGCGGAATCGTGCTGTCGCTCTATGGCCGCGGCGACCTCGCCCGCGACCTCGGCCAGGGGGCCGCTTCCGGCCCGGGCGCGGCCATGACGCTCGCCCAGAACCAGCCGAGCCGGGCGGAGGTGGACCGCGTGCTGGCCGAAGCCGCGGCTGCGGGCGGCGCGGTCCTGAAGCCGCCGCACGAGACCCACTGGGGCGGCTATGTGGGCTATGTGGCGGATCCGGACGGTCATGTCTGGGAGATCGCCCACAACCCGTTCTGGCCGTTGGACGCCGAAGGCCGGATCGTCCTCCCGCCTCCTGGGCCCGGAGGCGGCTGACGTCCCGCAGCGCGCGGTAGCGGACGGTTCGGCGGGGCGGCGCGCGACGCGGACAGGGGACAGCGGGGATGACCGCGACCCGGCGCTTGCCCCCGGCCGCGAAGGGGCGAGGATGGCGGGATGCCGCGAATCGCCCGCACCGACGCCGCCATTCCCGCCCGGGGCCAGCCCGACCAGGGCCAGCCCGACGAAGGCAAGACCGGCGGCGTCGCGCGTCCCGCCCCCAAGCCGGCTGCGGCGCCCGCATGGCCCGACTACCGGCGGGAGCGCTCCCTCATGCGCAAGGGCTTCAGGCCCGTCGCCGGCGTCGACGAGGCCGGCCGGGGGCCGCTCGCCGGACCCGTGGTGGCCTGCGCGGTCGTGCTCGACCCGAAGCGCATCCCGAACGGCCTCGCCGATTCCAAGCTTCTGACGGCCGCCCGGCGTGACGAGCTCTATGAGGAGATCCTGGCCACCGCGGATGTCGCGGTGGCGTCGATGTCGGCCGCCCGCATCGACGCGACCGACATCCGCAAGGCCTCCCTCGAGGCGATGCGGCGCGCTCTCGGCGGCCTCGTCAAGCCGCCGGGCTATATCCTGGTGGACGGGCGCGACCTGCCGGCCTGGGACGGCCCCGGCGAAGCCGTCGTCAAGGGCGATAGGCTGGTCTGCTCCATCGCGGCCGCGTCCATCGTCGCCAAGGTCACGCGCGACCGGTTGATGATGCGCCTCGGCCGGCACTACCCCGCCTATGGCTTCGAGCGCCATGCGGGCTATGCGACCGCCGCCCACCGGTCGGCGTTGGCGGAGAACGGGCCATGCCCCTTCCACCGCTTCACGTTCTCGCCGCTCGGCGGCGCGATCGTTAATGAAGAATAAAGCATAGTATAGGCAAAAACTGCCTAGCATTGTTCTCATTCGAGACGAATTATTTTCGTCTTGGAAACTTGCCCTTTACCTTGGCGCCTGCACTCTGCCCCTCGTTCAGTTGCGTAAATGGTGTTGCGCCATGGGTACCCCGCGTACCGAGGCAGTCGACGTCGGATCCCGGAATAAGGTCTCGCGTACCGGGCGTCCGCCGTCGTCACCTCGGATGGAGCATTGCGCTCTCCCCCTCGACACCGTGCTGGTCGGCGACTGCGTCGCCGAGCTCGCGAAGCTGCCGGACGCGAGCGTCGACCTCGTCTTCGCGGACCCGCCCTACAATCTTCAGCTCGAAGGCGCGCTCACCCGTCCGGACCAGTCGCTGGTGGACGCGGTCGACGACGACTGGGACAAGTTCGCCAGCTTCGAGGCCTATGACCATTTCACCCGCGCCTGGCTGCTGTCGTGCCGGCGGGTGATGAAGCCCACCGCCACGCTGTGGGTGATCGGCTCCTACCACAACATCTTCCGGGTCGGCGCGATCCTGCAGGATCTGGGCTTCTGGATCCTCAACGACGTGGTCTGGCGCAAGGCCAACCCGATGCCGAATTTCCGCGGCCGCCGCTTCACCAACGCCCATGAGACGATGATCTGGGCCACGAAGAGCGCGGACGCCAAGGCCTACACCTTCCACTACGACGCCTTGAAGGCCGGCAACGAGGACCTGCAGGTCCGCTCGGACTGGTATCTACCTCTCTGCACGGGCGGCGAGCGGCTGAAGGATGCGCAGGGGCGCAAGCTCCACCCCACCCAGAAGCCCGAGGCGCTGCTCGCCCGGGTGATGATGTCGTCGTCCAATCCCGGCGACGTGGTGCTGGACCCCTTCTTCGGCAGTGGCACCACCGGGGCGGTGGCGCGGCGCCTGGGGCGCAGCTTCATCGGCGTGGAGCGCGAGCGCGGCTACGCGGATGCGGCGATGGCCCGCATCGCCAAAGTCGAGCCGCTGCCCGCCGACGCCCTCGCGCTGCCGCCCGAAAAGCGCAGCGAGCCGCGCATCCCGTTCCTGTCCGTCGTGGAGGCGGGGCTGCTGGCGCCCGGAGCGGTGCTCACCGACGAGCGGCGGCGCTACCAGGCGGTCGTGCGCGCCGACGGCTCGCTGGCCCTGGGCGACCTGGTCGGATCCATCCACAAGATCGGCGCCCTGGCCCAGGGGCTTCCCGCCTGCAATGGCTGGACCTTCTGGCACACCGGCGGCGGCGGCGCGCTGAGGCCCATCGACGACCTGCGCAAGTCCATCCGCACCGCGATGGCGGCGGCCTGACGGACCGTCTCGGCTCAGGCGCGCTCCAGGCCGTGCGCCACCACCTTGCGCATCACGGTGGGAAGCGCCTCGCCGGCCAGCCCGGCGACCGGGACCCAGCGGCAGCCCTCCGGCGCGGCCGTCCCCGCCGGCACGTCCGCCCGGTACACGGTGAGATGCAGCGGGAAATGGGTGAACACGTGCTCCACCACGCCGGGGAGGCGGCGCCAATCGGCGCGCATCGGAGCTGACGCGCCGGGCGCCTCCTCGGCGAAGTCCGCCGCCCAGGCGCTGGTGGGCGCCTCCGTCATGCCGCCGAGCAGCCCCTTCGGCGGGCGGGTGCGCACCAGGATGAGGCCGTCCTGCGTCACCGCCACATAGGCGGCGCCGCGCCTCAGCGCGCCGGTCGCCTTCTTGTCCTTGAAGGGGTAGATCTCCGGCGCGCCCTCGGCCCGCGCCTGGCAGGGCGTCCGCCATGGGCAGAGCCCGCAGGCCGGGCTTTTCGGGGTGCAGATGGTCGCCCCGAGATCCATCATGGCCTGGGCGAAGTCGCCCGGGCGCGCATCGGGGGTGAGCCCGTCGACCAGGTCGCGGATCAGCGGCTTGGCGCCGGGCAGCGGCCGCCGCACCGTGTAAAGGCGCGTGGCGACGCGCTCCACGTTCCCGTCCACCACGATGGCGCGCCGGTCGAACGCGATGGACGCGATCGCCGCCGCCGTATAGGCGCCGACGCCGGGCAGGCTGCGCAGTTCGTCCTCGCTCGCCGGAAAACGCCCGCCGAACCGGTCGACCACGGCCTTGGCGCAGGCATGCAGGTTGCGTGCGCGCGAATAGTAGCCGAGCCCGGCCCAGGCCTTCATGACGTCCTCGGCGGGCGCCGCGGCCAGGGCCTCCACGGTGGGGAAAAGGGTCAAGAAGCGCTCGAAATAGGGCTTCACGGCCCGCACCGTGGTCTGCTGGAGCATGATCTCCGACAGCCAGACCCGGTAGGGGTCCGGCGCCTGTCCGGGCAGGGACCGCCAGGGCAGGGCCCGGCGGTGCCGGTCGTACCAGGCCAGCAGCGCGGCCGGATCCGGCCGTCCCGCCGCAGATGCGGCGACAGGGTTTGCGGGGGAGGATCGAGGGGGTACCATGCGGGCCTGTGTAGCCGCGCTCCCGCCGGCCGTGAAGTGAGCGGATCGTCGCCTGTGAAGAAGAAGCCAGCGCTCCGCACCCTCGCCGACCTCGTGGACGACTGCATCGCCCCGGCGCTGGCCGCGCAGGGGTTCGCGGCGTCGGACGTCGTCGTCGCCTGGCCGGAGATCGTCGGCGAACGGCTGGCCCCCTATTGCGAGCCGGTGAAGATCCAGTGGCCGCGCAGGCCCAAGGGCATGGGCCCGGACGAGCCGTCCGACCCGGCCATCCTGGTGGTGCGTGTGGAGGGCGCCTTCGCGCTGGAGCTGCAGCACCTCGCGCCGGTGATCGTCGAGCGCGTCAACACGCGCTATGGCTGGCGCTGCGTCGGGCGGCTCAGCTTCCGGCAGGGGCCGGTCGGACGAGACCGCCCGGCCAAGGCCGCAGTGCGGCTGCCGGACGCCCCCACCATCGAGGAGGCGCGCCGCCGGGTCGGCGAAATGGCCGACGAAGGCCTGCGCGAGGCGCTCGTGCGTCTCGGGGCCGGCGTCATGGCCCGCCGCGACGGGTGAGGCGCGCCGGCGCCGGCGCAGGCGCGCTTTCGTGAATGGCGCGTGCGACTGTCGCCTTGCCACATCCGCGCCGGCCCTTCACAGTCGCCGGATTCAAGACAAGCGGCCTTTCTCGGCCGGCATCCTGCATTGAGGAGAGCTTTGTGATCACGACCCGCCGCAACGTCGTTCAAGGGATCGCCGCGCTCGGTCTCGCGGCCGCATCGCCGGCCTTTCCGGACGCGGCCTTCGCGCAGTCGCCGACCGCAGCCGATCTCGGCGTCGCGGGCCCGTTGGGCGACGTCTGGCTCGGCAGCGCGGACGCCAAGTGCACCATCATCGAATATGCGTCGATGACGTGCTCGCACTGCGCCCATTTCCACGCCACCACCTGGCCGGCGCTGAAGTCCAAATACATCGATACCGGCAAGGTGCGCTTCTCGCTGCGGGAGTTCCCGCTCGACCCGCTCGCCACCGCCGGCTTCATGCTCGCCCGGTGCGACGGCGCCGACAAATACTATGCGGTCACCGATCTGCTGTTCTCCAAGCAGCGGGACTGGGCCTTCACCGACAAGCCGGTCGACGCGCTCTCCAAGCTGATGAAGCAGGCCGGTTTTACACAGGAAAAGTTCGAGTCCTGCTTGAAGAACCAGCAGATCTATGACGCCGTGAACTGGGTCAAGGATCGGGGGGCCGAGAAGCTGGGCGTCAACTCCACCCCCACATTCTTCATCAACGGGCAGGTTCAGCGCGGGGCCATCACGATTGAGGAGCTCGACAAGATCCTCGCTCCGCTCGTCGGAGGCTGAGGGCCAGGCCGGCGCCGCCGCGGCGGACCGGCCGGCGTCGCGGGCCTGCGCCGCCGCGCCGCCCCGACGTGATCTCCCCGGTTCGATCGCGGCGGGCGCGGCATGAAGCTGACCCGCCTGCGCCTCGTCGGCTTCAAGACCTTCGTCGAGCCGACCGACTTCCTGATCGAGCCGGGCCTCACCGGCGTGGTGGGGCCGAACGGCTGCGGCAAGTCCAACCTCGTCGAAGCGCTGCGCTGGGTGATGGGCGAGAGCTCCTTCAAGAGCCTGCGCGCCTCCGGCATGGACGACGTCATCTTTTCCGGCTCGGGCAGCCGCCCCAGCCGGAACACCGCCGAAGTCGCGCTGCTGGTCGACAACTCCGACCGCGGCGCCCCGGCCGCCTTCAACGACGCCGAAAGCCTGGACGTCTCCCGTCGGATCGAGCGCGAGTCGGGCTCCACCTATCGGATCAACGGCCGCGAGGTGCGCGCCCGCGACGTGCAGCTCCTGTTCGCCGACGCCGCCACCGGCGCGCGTTCGCCCGCCATGGTGCGGCAGGGCCAGATCGGCGAGATCATCGCCGCCAAGCCCCAGGCGCGCCGGCGCATTCTGGAGGACGCCGCCGGCATCGCGGGCCTCCACTCCCGCCGGCACGAAGCGGAGATGCGGCTGAAGGCCGCCGAGGACAATCTCCTGCGCGTCGAGGACGTGCTGCAGCAGATCGACGGACAGGTGGAGAGCCTGAAGCGGCAGGCCCGCCAAGCCTCCCGCTACCGCTCGCTCGCCTCGGACATCCGCCGGGCGGAGGCGCTGCTCCTTTATATCGGCTGGCGCGAGGCGCGCGACGGCGTCGCGGAGGCCGAGCGCAAGGTCGAGGCCGATCTTCGGCTCGTGGCGGAGCGCACCGCGGCGCAGGGCAAGGCCGCGCGCGACCAGGCCGTGGCCGCCCACGCCATCCCGGGGCTGCGCGACGCCGAAATCGCGGCGGGCGCGGCCCTGCAACGCCTGACGCTGGCCCGCGACGCGCTGGACGCCGAGGAGAAGCGCGCGGGCGAGCGCGCCGGCGAGCTGGAGCGCCGCGCCTTCGAACTCACCCGCGACGCGGCCCGCGAACGCGCCCTCGTGGACGACGCCGCCGCCGCGCTGGAGCGTCTCGCCGCCGAGGAGGAGGGGCTCGGCGACGACGCCGAAGGCGCGGCCGAGGCGCAGGCGGAAGCGCGCGAGCGCCTGGCCGAGCTGGAGGACGTTCTCTTCGACTCGGAGGCCGCGCTCGGCGCCGCCCAGTCGGCCTTGGCCGACCGGAACGCCAGGCGCTCGGCCGCCGAACGCGCGCTCAAGGAGGCCGACGAGCGGATCGTCCGGCTGACCCGCGAGGCTGAACGCGTGGGCCGCGACCTCGCCGTGCTCGACGCCAGCCTGGGCGGAGACGTCGACCTCGCCGCGCTCGAGGCCGAGATGGAGCAGGTCGCTGAGTCCTACGCCGAAGCCGAGGACCGGGCGCAAGCGGCCCGGGCCCAGCATGCGGCGGCCCGCGAGGCGGCCGACCGGCTGCGGGCCCCCGCCCAGGAGGCGGACCGCCGGGCGCAGCGGCTGGAGACCGAAGTCCGCACCCTGGAGAAGATGCTGGCCTCGGGCGGCGGCGAACGATGGCCGCGCGCCATCGACAGGCTCAGCGCCGAGCGCGGCTACGAGGCGGCGCTGGGGGCGGCCCTGGGCGACGACCTGGACGCCTCGATCGACCCCGCCGCGCCGGCCCACTGGGCCGAGACCGGGGCCGGGGAGGGCGACCCCGCGCTGCCCGCCGGCGCCCGCGCTCTCTCCGAGGTCGTCGCGGCTCCGGCCGCGCTGGCCCGGCGCCTGCGGCAGGTCGGCGTGGTGGACCGGGCGCACGGCGCCGCCCTGCGCGCAACCCTCAAGCCGGGACAGCGTCTCGTGTCGCGCGAAGGCGATCTCTGGCGCTGGGACGGCCTCACCGCCGCCGCCGAGGCGCCGACGCCGGCCGCCCGCCGGCTGGCCGAGCGCAACCGGCTCGGCGAACTCAAGGGCGAGGCGCAGGCGGCTCGCGAGGCCGCCGAGCGCCTGCGCCACGAAGGCGAGATCGCCGACGCGGCCGTGCGGGCGGCCGCCCAGGACGAGACCATGGGCTTCGAGACCACGCAGATGATGCGCCGCGGTCTCGATGCGGTGCGCGAGAGGCTGGCCGCCGCGCAACGGCGGCGCGGCGACGCGGCGGCCAAGCGGTCCGCCATGGCGGAGGCGCACAGCCGCCTCAGCGCCGAAGCCGAAGACGCGCAGGCGCGCCGCGAGGGCCTCGCGGCGCAGCTCGCCGACCTCCCGGGCGCGGCCGAACTCGAGGCCGGGCTCGAAACGGCCCGCCAGCGCGCCGCGCAGGATCGCCAGGCCGTCAACGAGGCCAGGATCCTGGTCCAGAGCGTCCAGCGCGAGGTCGAGATGCGGGCGCGCCGGCGCCAAGCGATCGCTGCCGAGAGAGGAGCCTGGACCGAGCGCCGCCAGCGCGCGCTCGGCCAGATCGACGAGATCGAGCGCCGCCAGGCGGAGGTCGAGGAGGAGCGCGAGGCGTTGCGCGAAGCGCCCGAGCAGTTCCTCGAGCAGCGCCGGCTCATCCTCACCGGGATCTCCGAGGCCGAAGCCGCCCGCAGCCTGGCGCGCGACCGGCTGGCGGAGGCGGCCGAGATCCACACCGCCGCGGACCGCCTCGCCCACGAGGCGCTCGCGGCGCTGGCCGCCGCCCGCGAGGAAAAGGTCCGCTCCGAGGCGCGCCTGGAAGCCGCCCGCGACCGCTTCTCCGAGATCGTCAGGGCCGTCGCCGAGCGGCTGGACGCGCTCCCGGACCAGCTTCCCGAGCTCAGCGGCGTCGCGCCCGGCGCCGACCTGCCCGACGCCGCCCTGGTGGAGCGCCGGCTGGAGACGATGCGGGGCGACCGTGAGCGGCTGGGCGCCGTCAATCTCCGGGCCGAGGAAGAGCTGACGGCCGTCGAGACCCAGCGCGACGCCCTCACGGGCGAGCGGGACGATCTGACCGAAGCCATCAAGCGCCTGCGCACGGCCATCCAGAGCCTGAACAGGGAAGGGCGCGAGCGCCTCCTCGCCGCCTTCGCGGTCGTGCAGGGCCATTTCGAGCGGCTGTTCACCAGCCTGTTCGGCGGAGGCACGGCCCAGCTCGAACTCATCGAATCGTACGACCCGCTCGAGGCGGGCCTGGAGATCGTCGCCCGGCCGCCCGGCAAGAAGCCGCAGACGATGACGCTCCTCTCCGGCGGAGAGCAGGCGCTGACCGCGATCGCGCTCATCTTCGCGGTGTTCCTCACCAATCCGTCGCCGATCTGCGTGCTCGACGAGGTGGACGCGCCGCTGGACGATTCGAACGTCGAGCGCTACTGCGACCTCCTGCGCGACATGGCGCGGGAGACTGAGACGCGGTTCCTCGTCATCACCCACAATCCCATCACCATGGCCCGCATGGATCGCCTGTTCGGCGTCACCATGGCCGAGCGCGGCGTGAGCCAGCTCGTTTCGGTGGATCTCGGCCTGGCCGAGAAACTCGCCGAGGCGGTGTAGGACGGCGACAATCCGAGGCCGCAGCAGGGCTGCGCAACCCTGGACCGGCGGGGCGGCGCGCAACCTGCCCGCAACCTGTGACGGCCATTGATCCGTCCATTCGTCGAAGACGGCATTTTTGACACAAAATCAGAGACTTAACGGCTGGCGCCCCATTCTTGACACCCGCCGGACCGGAAACTATGGTGCGCGCGACTTTCAGGGGGGCGCCAGGGCGGCGCTCCGAACCCGGGAGCGCGGCTTCGCCCATGAGTGACGGAACGCCGAACGGGAACGGAGACAAGGCTCGCGCCTCGCAGGACGTCGAACTCTCAGCCAGGCTCGATCGTCTGGGCAAGCGGCTTGACCAAGTCCGGGAGACCGGGCAGGAGCAGCAGCGTTCCCGCGAGACGAGCGGAGGGGATCCCTCCGCGATGGGCAAGGCCTTCCGTTTGTCGACGGAATTCGTGGCCGGCATCATCGCGGGATGCGGTCTCGGCTGGGCGATCGACGCCATGGTGGGCTCCAAGCCGTGGGGTCTGATCGTGGGCCTGATGCTCGGCTTCGGCGCGGGCGTCTGGAATGTGATGCGGGCGTCCGGCTTCACCCGGCCGCCGAAACCCTGAGGCCCCGGAGGCGTCGCCGCCTGCGGGTCTTTCGAATGCAAGGCTGCTTCGGCAGCGATCAGCGTGGACCACTCCCGGTCGGCGCGGAAGCGAGAGAGGGCCAGACCGGCCATGGCCGATCCGATCCACCAGTTCCAGCTGAAGTCCTACACGACCCTTGGCCATATCGGTCACCAGGAGATCGTGTTCACCAATTCAGCCCTTTTCATGCTGATCGCGGTGGGCGTCATCACCCTGTTCATGCTGTGGGGAACGAGCGGCCGCACGCTGGTGCCGGGCCGCATCCAGTCGATGGTGGAGCTCTCCTACGAGTTCGTAGCCAACACCGTCCGAAGTTCCGCCGGCAATGAGGGGATGCGCTTCTTCCCCTTCGTGTTCTCGCTCTTCATGTTCGTGCTGATCCTGAATCTGGCGGGCCTGATCCCCTACAGCTTCACGGTGACCAGCCACATCATCATCACGGCCGCCCTGGCGCTGCTGGTGATCGGCGTGGTCATCGTCTACGGCGTGATGAAGCACGGCACGCATTTCTTCGGCCTGTTCGTCCCGGGCGGCGTGCCGCCGGTGATGCTGGCCATCCTGGTGCCGATCGAGATCATCTCCTTCATCTCGCGGCCGATCAGCCTTTCCGTGCGTCTCTTCGCCAACATGCTGGCCGGCCACATCGCGCTGAAGATTTTCGCGGGCTTCATCGGCTCGCTGCTCGCCGCCGGCGCCTGGGGGATCATCTCCCCGCTGCCGCTGGCGCTCACCGTGGCGCTCACGGCGCTTGAAGTTCTTGTTGCGGTTCTCCAGGCCTACGTGTTCGCCACGTTGACCTCGATCTACCTCAACGACGCCCTCCACCCCGGCCACTGATCTCCCGGCCGGGACAAACCCTCCCTACCGATCCGACCTCAAGGAGTTTTCCATGGATCCCGTCGCTGCGAAGTACATTGGCGCTGGTCTGGCCTGCCTCGGCATGGCGGGCGCCGGCATTGGCCTCGGCAACCTGTTCGGCCAGTTCCTCTCCGGCGCCCTGCGCAACCCGTCGGCCGCCGACGGCCAGCGCGGCACGCTGCTCCTCGGCTTCGCGCTGACGGAAGCGCTGGGCATCTTCTCGCTGCTCATCGCCCTCCTGCTGCTCTTCGCCGTCTGATCCACGCTCAGGCGTCCGCCGGCTCGCTGCCGGCGGGCCGCGCGATCCCGGTCCGCAGCAGGCCCGCACGGGCTTGAACGGACCGGCGCAGCGGCGATGCTTCAGGTCGGTCGCCCGTCAGCAAGCCCGGAGCCGCTCGCGCCGCTCCGGGTCCCGACTGACAGGGCGCCTGCTTTTGAGAGGTTAGGTCATGGCGCAAACCACGAACGCGACGACGCAGGCCCATGGCGGCGCCCATGAGGGCGGCGGCTCGTTCCCGCCCTTCGACAGCAGCACGTTCGGCTCTCAGCTGATCTGGCTGGCGCTGGCGTTCGGCGCGCTCTACCTCCTGATGTCGAAGGTGGCGCTTCCGCGCGTCTCGCGCATCCTGGACGAGCGCCACGGCAAGATCACGGCCGATCTCGACGAGGCCGCAAGGCTGAAGTCGCAGACCGACGCCGCCATTTCGTCCTACGAGAAGGCGCTCGCCGACGCCCGGGCCAACGCCCAGGCGATCGCCGGCGAGACCCGCGACAAGCTGCAGGCGGAGACGGAGGCGCGGCGCAAGGCGCTCGAGGCCGATCTCCACGTGAAGCTGGACGCGGCCGAACGCCAAATCGTCGAGGGCAAGACCCGCGCCATGCAGAATGTCCGCGGCATCGCGGCCGACGCCACCGCCGCCATCGTCCAGCAGCTCGTCGGCCGCACGCCGTCGACGGACGAGGTCGACGCGGCGGTCGCCCGCACGCTCGGACAGTGAGGTAGGACGATGTCTTTCATCTATGACGCCGAATTCTGGGTCGCCGTCGCCTTCTTCATCTTCGTGGGCATCGTCTGGAAGGTGGGGGGCTTCAACGCCCTGGTGAGCGGCCTCGACAAGCGCGGGAACATGATCCGCGCCGAGCTCGAGGACGCCCGCATCCTCCGGGAGGAGGCGCAGCGCGTGCTGGCCGACTACCAGAAGAAGCGCCAGGAGGCCGAGGCCGAGGCGGCCGAGATCGTCCGCACCGCGCGCATCGAGGCCGAGCGCCTCGCGGCCGACGCCCAGACCAAGCTGGCCGACTTCGTCACCCGCCGCACCCGGATGGCCGAGCAGAAGATCGCCCAGGCCGAAGCCCAGGCCACCGCCGACGTGCGCGCCGCCGCCGCCGACGCCGCCGTCAAGGCTTCCGAGGAGATCCTCCGCAAGGACACGGTCGGCTCGGGGGACGCCCTCTTGGCCAAGGGCCTCGCCGAAGTCCGCGCCAAGCTCAATTGAGCTTCGACGTCAAGAGTCGTTGAACGGCCGCCTCCGGGCGGCCGTTTTCGTTGCGGCGGCGTTTCTTCTCTCCGGCGCTGCCGGCCTCTCACCCGTCGAGCGCCGCGCGGATCATCTTGAAATCCCGCCAAGCGAGACGCTTCTGCAGCGGCTGCCTCAGCAGATAGGCGGGGTGAAGGGTCGCCAGGGCCTTCATGCGGCGCGAGCCGGCATCATAGTCCATCCAGCGCCCGCGCGTGCGCTGGATGCCGTCCGTCACGCCGAGCAGGGACTGCGCCGAGGGTCCGCCCAGGCAGACCAGGATCTCGGCCTTGCAGAGCTCGATCTGCCGCGCCACGAAAGGCAGGCACGTCGCCAGTTCCTGCGGCGTCGGGGTGCGGTTGCCCGGCGGGCGCCAGGGGATCACGTTGGCGACATAGACCTGCGTCCGGTCGAGGCCGATCGCCGCCAGCATGCGATCGAGCAGCTGCCCCGAACGCCCGACGAAGGGCAGCCCCGAACGGTCCTCCTCGGCCCCGGGCGCCTCGCCCACGAACATGACCCGGCCCTCCGGGTTGCCGTCCGCGAAGACCAGGCTGCGCGCCGTGAGCTTCAGGGCGCAGCCCTCGAAGCCGTCGAGCAGCGCGCGAAGCTCGTCGAGGTCTCTGGCCGACCGCGCCAGCATGCGGGCCTGCGCCTCGACGTCGTCGGCGCTGGCCGACGCCCCGGCGAAGGCTGCGGGCCGTTGCTCCGACGGCGGCGGCGGCGGCGCGCGCTGAACCGGGACCGCCTCGGCGAACCGGTCATGCGGCCCTTCGTCCAGCAGCGCGTCGACGCCCATCTCGGCGTACCACGCCAGCAGGTCGGCGGCTGCTCGCGCGGGATCGATCTCGGTCAGGGCCATGGCGGCACTGTAGCGGCCCCGAACGCCCGAAACCAGCGCTTCGGCCTATGGCGCGGGCGTTCGGGCTTTGTTACTGCAGGGGTGACGAGCCGGCGCGCCTGCGATGCGCATGGCTTTGCAATGGTTCACCTGTGAACTATATCAGGGAACGGGAGGCGGTCTGGAACGAGACGCGCAGTCCGGCGAAACGAGGGTGACGATGGATCTGGCCGAGGCGCAGAGCATGCCCCGCGAGGGCATGGATTACGACGTGGTGATCGTGGGCGCCGGACCTGCCGGTCTGGCCGCAGCCATTCGCCTGAAGCAGCTCGACCCGGACCTCGGCGTCGTGGTGGTGGAGAAGGGCTCGGAGGTCGGCGCGCATATCCTGTCGGGCGCGGTCGTCGACCCGATCGGCCTCGACAAACTCATCCCGGACTGGCGCGACGATCCCGACGCGCCGCTGAAGACCCCCGTCACGGACGACCGCTTCTATGTGCTCGGCCCCGCCGGCGGCGTGCGGCTTCCGAACGCGCTGATGCCCGGCCTGCTCTCCAATCACGGCAACTACATCGTTTCGCTGGGCAATGTGGCGCGTTGGCTGGCCGTCCGGGCCGAGGCCCTGGGGGTGGAGATCTATCCGGGATTTGCGGCCGCGGAGGTGCTGTTCGGCGACAAGGGCGAGGTCGTGGGCGTCGCCACCGGCGACATGGGCGTGTCCAAGACCGGCGAGGTGAAGGAGGGCTTCACCCGCGGCATGGAGCTGCGCGGCAAATACGTGCTCTTCGCCGAAGGCGCGCGCGGCAGCCTCACCAAGCAGCTGGTCAAGCGCTTCGGGCTGGACGCCGACCGCGAGCCGCAGAAATACGGCATCGGCCTGAAGGAGCTGTGGCAGGTCGATCCCGGCAAGCACAAGCCCGGCCTCGTCCAGCACAGCTTCGGCTGGCCGCTCGACACGCGCACGGGCGGCGGCTCGTTCCTCTACCACCTGGAGGACAACCTCGTCGCCGTCGGCTTCGTGGTGCACCTCAACTACGAGAACCCGACACTGTCGCCGTTCGACGAGTTCCAGCGCTTCAAGACGCACCCGCTGATCCGCGACGTGTTCATCGGCGGCAAGCGCATCAGCTACGGCGCGCGCGCCATCACGGAAGGCGGCTGGCAGTCCGTGCCCAAGCTCGCCTTCCCGGGCGGCGCGCTGGTCGGCTGCGCGGCCGGCTTCGTCAACGTGCCGCGCATCAAGGGCTCCCACAACGCCATCCTGTCGGGGATGCTGTGCGCCGAGCACGTCGTCGCCGCGCTGGCGGAGGGACGCGCGAACGACGAGCTCGCCGGATACGAGAACGCCTGGCGCGACAGCGAGATCGGCCGCGACCTGAAGCGCGTCCGCAACGTCAAGCCGCTCTGGTCCAAGCTGGGCTCCGTGCTCGGCATCGGGCTCGGCGCGCTGGACATGTGGACCAACCAGCTCTTCGGCTTCTCCTTCTTCGGGACGATGCGCCACGGCAAGCCGGATTCGGAGAGCCTAAAGCGGCTCGACGAGGTGAAGCCGATCGTCTACCCCAAGCCCGACGGGGTGGTCAGCTTCGACAAGCTGTCCTCGGTGTTCCTCTCCGCGACGAATCACGAGGAAGACCAGCCCTCGCACCTGCAGCTGACCGATCCGACGATTCCGGTCTCCCGCAACCTGCCGCTCTATGGCGAGCCGGCGCGCCTTTACTGCCCGGCGGGCGTCTACGAGGTCGTCTACGCCGATCCCGAGGCCCGCACCGACCCGCGCTTCGTGATCAACGCCCAAAATTGCGTGCACTGCAAAACCTGCGACATCAAGGACCCGTCCCAGAACATCACCTGGGTCACGCCCGAGGGCGGCGGCGGCCCCAATTACCCGAACATGTGATCGCGGCGGCGGTCGCGCCCCGGGGGCGCGGCGCGCCCTTCGCTTGCCGCCAACTCGCAAAAACGCCATGTTGCGGCCGGACAAAACAGCTTCGATTCATGCCGGCCCGGCGCGCTGGGTCGCGACCCTTGAAAGCGATGACAGCGTGACGCCTGCGACACCCCGCCTTGCCTTGACCCGCGTCCGGCCCCTGGTCGCCGCCCTCGCGCTGATGGCCGGCTGCGCCGCCGCGCAGGCCCGCAACGGGCAGAGCTATTCGGACGCGATCGACGCGGGCAACACCCTGGCGGGCAACTACCTTTCCGCGGTCGTCGCCGGCGCGTCCCGCGACACCAGCGCGGCCGCGTTCTTCTACCGCGAGGCCTTGCGCGACGATCCGCGCAGCGCCGACCTCACCGAGCGCGCCTTCGTGTCGCTGCTGGCCGAAGGGTCCTACCCGGAAGCCCTGAAGCTGGCCGAGCGCCTGGGCGGCGCGCGCGAAGCGCGCAACGGGCTGGCGCAGCTCGTCCTCGGCATCCGCGACTACAAGGCCAAGCAATACGGCAAGGCGCGCTCGCGCTTCTCCACCGGCGGGCGCAACCGCACGACCGATCTCACCGCGACGCTGCTGACGGCCTGGAGCTGGCTCGGCTCGAGCAACCTCAAGAAGGCGATCGAGACGGTCGACACCATCAAGGGCGAGGACTCGATCGCGGTCTTCCGCAACTACCATGCGGGGCTCATCGCCGATCTCGGCGGCGACAAGGCCGAGGCGGAGCGCCGCCTGAAGGCGGCCTACGACGCCGAGAACCGCACGCTGCGCATGGTCGACGTCTATGGCCGCTTCCTGTCGCGGGTCGGCAAGCAGAAGGAAGCGCTCGAGGTCTACCGCGCCTTCGACAAGCTGCTGCCGCGCCATCCGCTCGTGACCGCCGCGATCGCCTCGCTGGAGGCGGGAAAGACGCTCGACGCCGCCGTGCCCAGCGTCGCCAGCGGCGCCGCCGAAGTGCTCTACGGGCTCGGCGCCGCCGGCAACCGCACCGGCGACGAACTCGCCGCCATGATCTATCTGCGGCTCTCGCTCTGGCTGGACCAGGACAACGGGCTGGCGGTGATCACTCTCGCCGACATCTATGATCGGATGAAGCAGAGCGAGCGCGCCAACGACACCTACGACATGGTGTCGCAATCCTCGCCGCTGCGCCGCAGCGCGGATATCCAGATCTCGCTCAATCTCGAGCAGCTCGAGCGCAAGGACGAGGCCGTCCGACAGCTTCAGGCGGTGGTGGCCAAGAACCCGGCCGACGTGGAGGCCCTGACGGCGCTCGGCAACGTCTATCGCTCGCGCAAGGAGTTCGCCCAGGCGGCGGAGACCTACAGCAAGGCGATCGAGGCCGTCGGAAAGCCCGACCAGGGCCACTGGACCCTGTTCTATTTCCGCGGCATCGCGCTGGAGCGCACCAAGCAGTGGCCCAAGGCCGAGGCGGACCTGAAGAAGGCGCTGGAGCTCTATCCCGAGCAGCCGCTGGTGCTGAACTATCTGGGCTATTCGTGGGTCGACCAGAACATCAACCTCGACGAGGCCTTCAAGATGCTGAAGCGCGCCGTCGAGCAGCGGCCTACGGACGGATACATCGTCGACAGCCTCGGCTGGGCGCATTACCGCCTCGGCCAGTATGACGAGGCCGTGCGCTTTCTGGAGAAGGCGATCGACCTGAAGCCCTCCGACCCGGTGATCAACGACCATCTGGGCGACGCCTATTGGCGCGTCGGGCGCAAGCTGGAGGCGAGCTTCCAGTGGAACCACGCGCGCGACCTGAAGCCGGAGCCCGAGGACCTGCCGAAGATCCTCGAAAAGATCGACAAGGGCCTGCCTGACGCCAAGCCCGCCGCCGAAGCGGAGCAGAAGCCGGCGGCCGATCCCAAGCCCGAGCCGAAGACCAACGGCGGCTGACATGCGTGACGGCGCGGGGGCGCATGCTGGCGCGCCCTCCGGCGCACTGCTGACCGAGCGCGCGCCCGCCAAGGTCAACCTCGCCCTCCATGTGCTCGGCCGGCGGCCGGACGGCTATCACGCGCTGTCCAGCCTCGTGGCCTTCGCGGGCGTGGCGGATCGGCTCGCCTTGGCGCCCGGCCCGGAGCTTTCGCTCGAGGTTTCTGGCCCCACCGCGACGGCGGCCGGCCCCGACGCCGACAACCTCGTGCTGCGCGCCGCCCGCCACCTCGCTTCCCTGCATGCCGGACTGCGCGCCGGGGCCTTCGCGCTGGTCAAGCGCCTGCCCGTGGCGGCCGGACTGGGCGGCGGCTCCTCGGACGCCGCGGCGGCGCTGCGCCTGCTCGCGCGGGTCAACGGCCTCGCGGCGGATCATCCGGCCGTGCTGGAAGCCGCGCGCCTGACCGGCGCGGACGTGCCGGTGTGCCTGGCGCCGCGCCTGCGCATGATGGAGGGCGCGGGCGAGACGGTCGGCCCTGCGCTCGCGCTGCCGCCGCTCTTCGCCGTTCTGGCGAATCCTCGCGCGCCCGTGGAGACGCCCGGCGTGTTCGCCGCCCTCGGGCTCGACTGCGGCGCATCCTTCGCCCCTGCGGCGGGGACGCTCTCCGCCCCGGTCGCGCCGCCGGCCGCGACGGACCGCGGCGACTTCGTCAGAGCCCTGTCGGCGCTGCGCAACGACCTCGAGCCCCCCGCCGTGGCGGTCGCGCCCGTGATCGCGGACGTGCTGTCCGCCTTGCGGGAGACGCCCGCCTGCCTGCTGGCCCGCATGTCGGGCTCCGGCGCCACCTGCTTCGGCCTCTATCCGGACCGCCACGCCGCCGCCGCCGCCGCCCGCGCGCTGGCCCGCCGGCGGCCCCAATGGTGGATCGTGCCGACGATGCTGCGTTGACGGCCTCGCGGCCCGCGATGGACGGCTCAGTGCGAGCGGGCGATGCAGAAATCCACGGCTTCCAGCATGGAGCCCTTCATGGCGCTGTCGGGAAACAGCGCCAAGGCGTCCTTCGCCATGGCCCCATAATGGCGCGCGCGCTCGACGGTGTCCTCGATGGCCCGGTGGCGCCGCATGATGGCGATCGCCTGCTGCAGGTCGGCGTCCGACGCTTCCCCGCGCTCCAGCGTCTTCTTCCAGAAGGCGCGCTCCTCGTCCGTGCCCCGCCGGAAGGATAGGACCACCGGCAGGGTGATCTTCCCCTCGCGAAAGTCGTCGCCGACCTTCTTGCCCAGGTCCGCGCTGAGGCCGCCATAGTCCAGGGCGTCGTCGACGAGTTGGAAGGCGATGCCCAGATTGGCGCCGTAGCTGCGGCAGGCGGTCTGCTCGGCCTTGGCCCGGCCCGCGATGATGGGGCCGACCTCACAGGCGGCCGCGAACAGCGCGGCGGTCTTCCCGCGGATCACGGCCAGATACTCGTCCTCGGTCGTCTCGGTGTTCTTGGCCGCGGCGAGCTGCATGACCTCGCCTTCGGCGATGACGGCGGCGGCGGTGGACAGCACGTCGAGCGCCTGCAGGGAGCCGACCTCGACCATCATCTTGAAGGCCTGGCCGAGCAGGAAGTCGCCGACCAGAACGCTGGCCTCGTTGCCCCACAGCATGCGGGCGGCGAGCTTGCCCCGGCGCATCTCGCTGCCGTCGACGACGTCGTCATGCAGCAGCGTCGCCGTGTGCATGAACTCGACCGCGGCCGCGAGCTTCATGTCGCCGTCGCCCTCGTAGGAGCACAGCACGCTGGTGGCCAGCGTCAGCATGGGACGCAGGCGCTTGCCGCCGGAATTGATCAGGTGCTTGGCGATCTCGGGGATGAGCAGCACGTCGGAGCCGACGCGCGCCAGGATGAGCTGGTTGACGCGCTCCATGCCCTGGGCCGTGAGCTTCACAAGAGGCTCGATGCTCGGCGCGCCCGCACTGGAAACCGATGGCTGCTTGCCATCGAGGGACACCACGACACCCACGTGCTCAACCTTTCTATCCGACGCCAGGACGGGCCGGACGAGCGCGCCGATGGCGGCGCGACTGCGATCCCGCCGCCTCCGGTACCACGGGCGGGCGGGTCGCGCTATTGCGTCGCAAACTGCAACATGCCGCCACTTGCCGCAACTCGGCCCAATGCCGCACAAGGGGGGACGGCCGCAGCCCGCGGCGGCGCCGTCGCGATCGCGGCGGCGCGAAATGCGGCGGCCTGGCCGTCGGCCCTGGAGGAGACATGCGGGAGATCCTGCGCACCAACGATCTCGTTCTCATCTCGCTGATCGAGGCGCTGCTCCAGGCCGCCGAAGTGCCGTTCTTCCTGGCCGACGCGCATGTCAGCGCGATGGAGGGCGGCATCGGGGCGTTCCCCCGCCGGCTCCTGGTCCCGGAGGACGACGAGCGGCAGGCGCGCCGGATCCTGCGTGACGCGGGGCTCGGCGCCGAGCTCAATCCCGAGCAGGGCCATGCCGTCTGAGGCGCCGGCCCCCGGAGACGAGGTCTCGACGGATCTCCTGCTGGGAGGACGCCTGCGCCTGCTCCAGCCCGCCAGGGGCCACCGGGCCGGGACCGATGCGGCGTTGCTCGCGGCCGCGGCGCCGGCGGACTTCGCCGGAGAGGCCGTCGACATCGGCGCCTCCACCGGCGCGGTTGGCCTTTCGCTGGCGCTCCGCGCCCGGGCGGCCCGCGTCCGCCTCGTCGAACTAGATCCCCGTCTCGCCGCCCTGGCCGAGCGCAACGTCGCCCTGAACGGGCTGGAGGCGCGCGTCACGGTCACGCAGGGCGACATCCTGGCCGGCTTCGCCGCGCGCCGGGCGGCGGGGCTCGCGCAGGAGAGCGCCGACCTGGCGCTGACCAACCCGCCTTATCTCGACGCGTCGGCGCACCGCGCCTCGCCGGACGGCGCCAGATCCAACGCGCATGTGATGCCGGCGGAAGGGCTGGAGGCCTGGATCAAGGCCGCCGCCGGCCTGCTGCGGTCCCGCGGGGCGTTGGTGGTCGTGCACCGCGCCGACGCCTTGCCGGCGGTGCTGCGCGCCATGGGGCCGCGTTTCGGCGACGTGGCTGTGTTGCCGGTCCATCCCCGGGCAGGGGAGCCCGCCTCGAGGGTCCTGGTGCGCGGCGTCAAGGGCGGTCGTGGGCCCTTCCGGCTGTGCGCCGGGATCGTTCTTCACCAGGACGGCGGCGCCTTCACGCCCTTCGCCGAGGCGCTGCACCGCGGAGAGGCCGCGCTGGCCTGGTGACCACGAAAAAGCCGGCCTACGGGGCCGGCTCCCTTCGTCGGTTCAGAAGCGGACTCAGTCCGCGGCGGTCACCAGCGGCGGCAGACGCGGCGCGGGCCGTAATAGGTGTACTGCACGCGGCAGACGACGCGGGGCCGATAGATCGGACGGGCGTAGTAGCGGGGCCGGTAGTAGCGCGGGCGATAGGCGTAGGGGCGGCCGTAATAATGCCGGCGATAGTACTGCGTCGCTTCGGTCAGCGCAGGAGCCTGCCTGTCGATCTGGACGGCGGCGGCGGGGTTGACGGCGGCGGCGTTGGCCGCCTGCGGCACGGCCGTGAAGGCGACGAACAGGGCGAAAAGGCCGCCCAGGAATAATCCGATCCGCTTCATGTGGTTTCCTCCGAACTTTTGCTGCAACCCCTATATCACACGTTCAACTTGGGCGATTAAAGGGCCGATACTAAAAATTGCAGGTTCGGTTAAGGCCACGCCGTCCGGTCGCGCCGCCTAGAGGGCCGCGCCCTCTCGCCGGCGGGCGCAGCGGCGGCCCGCGGGCTCGCCATAGCCGGACGCCACCACCCGCACCGTCTCCATGCACAGACGGGCGCCCTGGTCCTCCAGGTCCCGCCTCGGGAGCGGGACGGGCGCGGGCAGGGGGGCCGGCGTCCGCGCCTGCGTCCTTGCAGGCTGCGGCGCGGTCTGGCGGGCCGAGGCGGCGTCGATCGCGCTCATGGCGAGCGGCGTGAGCAGGAGCGCGGCGCCCGCAAGGGCGGCGATAGTTCTCGTCATGGCGACCTCCCAGTCCCCTCGTCGTGGCGTCGCCACCGGGGAACTTGGCGCGCACCATGCCGGCCGGCGGACCCGGCCGGGGTGCGTCCGCGCACAAGCCGGGGGATGGCGGCCCCGGGGCGCCGCCTTGACCCGCCCCGGCCCCCCTCTTAGGGTCGCGCCGATTTCAATCGCACGCCGGAAACACGCCATGTCGGACGCTCTCGAGCCCACGCGCTCGTTCCAGGGCCTCATCCTCACGCTCCACCGCTTCTGGGCGGAGCAGGGCTGCGTCGTGCTGCAGCCCTATGACATGGAGGTCGGCGCCGGCACCTTCCATCCGGCGACCACGCTGCGCTCGCTCGGGCCGAAGCCCTGGAAGGCCGCCTATGTGCAGCCCTCCCGCCGCCCCAAGGACGGCCGCTATGGCGAGAACCCCAACCGCCTGCAGCACTACTACCAGTACCAGGTGATCCTGAAGCCCTCGCCGCCGGACCTCCAGGACCTCTATCTCCGCTCGCTGGCCGCCATCGGCATCGACACGCGCCTGCACGACGTGCGCTTCGTCGAGGACGATTGGGAAAGCCCGACGCTGGGCGCCTGGGGCCTCGGCTGGGAGTGCTGGTGCGACGGCATGGAGGTGAGCCAGTTCACCTATTTCCAGCAGGTCGCCGGCTTCGAGTGCTCGCCGGTCTCGGGCGAGCTCACCTACGGGCTGGAGCGCCTCGCCATGTATGTGCAGGGCGTCGAGAACGTCTACGACCTCAACTTCAACGGCCTGCAAGGCGACCAGAAGGTCACCTATGGGGACGTCTTCCTGCAGGCCGAGCAGGAATACTCCCGGCACAATTTCGAGCACGCGAACACGCAGATGCTGTTCCAGCATTTCCGCGACGCCGAGGCCGAGTGCCGCTCGCTGCTTGAGAAAGGCGACCGCGGCGAAGCCGCCGCCCACGCCATGGCGCTGCCGGCCTATGACCAGTGCATCAAGGCCAGCCACGTCTTCAACCTGCTGGACGCCCGCGGCGTGATCTCGGTCACCGAGCGCCAGAGCTACATCCTGCGCGTCCGCGAACTCGCCAAGGCCTGCGGGGCGGCCTTCCTGCGCACCGAGGCCGGCGGCTTCGTCGCGGCGTAGGGCGCGTCGCGGAACCCTCTCCCGCGCAGCGGGGGAGGGCAGGCAGGGGGCGGCCGAGCGCCGGCGGCCCGCATCCCAGCTCTTGCCCCTCTCGCCCTGAGAGCCTTATCAGCACCGCTTCCATACAATGCCCCTCATCCTGAGGAGCAGGCCCGCTTGGGACTGCGTCTCGAAAGACGAGGGGTCCAGAGCGCACCGCCGTGGAGCCAGCTGGAGTCCCTCGTCCTTCGAGACGCATCGCCAAGGGGCGATGCTCCTCAGGATGAGGGTATTCCGGGGGGGCGTCTCGGGAACAGGAGCGTTCAAGCAGCCCCCTCCCCACCGCCGCCATTCCGTGTACTCTCCCGCCCAAACGGGAGGACCCCCCAATGACCGCACCAGCGCCCCGCACGCTGCTCCAGATGGCCGGCGCCAATCTCGCCCCCGCGAAGCTGCACGAGGCCGTGCTCGTCCTGATCGACGTGCAGAACGAATATGTCGACGGCAAGCTGGCGCTGCCGGACGCCCGGCCCGCCCTGAAGGTGATCGCCGGCCTGCTGCATCGCGCCCGCGTGCAGGATGCGCCCATTTTCCACGTGGTCCACAAGGGAGGCGCAGGGACCGGCAAGGCCTTCGATCCCGAAACGCGCGGCTTCGAGGTCGCCGACGACGCCGCCCCGGTGGGGGCCGAGACGGTGGTGGAGAAGGGCCTGCCCAACGCCTTCGCCAACACGACGCTGCTCGACCTGGTGCGCGCGACCGGCCGCAAGGAGCTGATCCTGGCCGGCTTCATGACGCATATGTGCGTCTCCTCCACGGCGCGCGCGGCGCTTGACCTCGGCTTCCGCACCACGATCGCGGCCGACGCCTGCGCGACGCGCGACCTGCCCGATGCGCTCGGCGGCGAACCCCTGTCCGCCGCCGCCATCCACCGCGCCGCGCTGACGGAGCTTTCCGACCGCTTCGCGGTGATCTGCCGCGCGGCGGAGATCGAGGCGTAGGCAGAGAGGACCTTGGAGCCGAACTCGGTCGGAATCGAAGTCACACGAAGCGCCGCAACGCGGAACCCTCTCCCGCGCAGCGGGGGAGGGCAGGGAGGGGGCGGTCGAGCGCCGCAATCTCCCAAGCCTCGCCGCGCTCCGCCGCCCCCCTCTGTCGGCTGGCGCCGACATCTCTCCCGCTGCGCGGGAGAGACTTGCGCCGCGGCCCAACCTCCCTCGACAGGCCCGCCCGCGCCGCTTAAAGCGTAGCGGCCCGCCCATTCCCGCCCGAAACGAACCGCGACCGCCATGCCCGATCTTCTGCTCGAACTCTTCTGCGAGGAAATCCCCGCCCGCATGCAGCGGCGCGCCGCGGAGGACCTCAGGAAGCTCGTCACCGACGCGCTGGTGGAGCGGGGTTGCGTCTATGAGGGCGCCCAGGCCTTCGCGACGCCGCGGCGGCTCGCGTTGCATGTCGTGGGCCTGCCGGCCCGCCAGCCGGACCTGCGCGAGGAGAAGAAGGGCCCACGCGTCGGCGCCCCCGAGGCGGCGCTGCAGGGCTTCCTGAAGAGCGCCGGCCTGTCCGACATCAGCCAGGCGCAGGTGCAGAGCGACCCCAAGAAGGGCGAGTTCTATGTCGCGATCGTCGAGAAGCCGGGCCGCTCCACGCCCGAGGTGATCGCGGACATCATGCCGGGCATCATCCGCGGCTTTCCGTGGCCGAAGTCCATGCGCTGGGGCGCGGCCTCGGCCAACCCGGGCGCGCTGCGCTGGGTGCGGCCGCTGCAGTCCATCCTGTGCACCTTCGGGCACGAGATGGAGACGCCCGAGGTCGTCCCCTTCGAGATCGACGGCCTGCGCTCCGGCGACGTCACGCGCGGCCACCGCTTCCTCGCGCCCGACCTCATCATCGTGCGTCGCTTCGACCACTATGTGGCCGCGCTGGAGCGCGCCAAGGTGGTGCTCGACGCCGATCGCCGCAAGCAGATGATCCTCACCGACGCCAGGAACCTCGCCTTCGCGCGCGGGCTGGAGCTGGTCGAGGACGAGGGCCTGCTCGAGGAGGTCGCCGGGCTCGTGGAATGGCCCGTGACGCTGGTCGGCTCCTTCGACGAGAGCTTCCTCGCCATCCCGCCCGAGGTGGTGCGCGCCACCATCCGGGCCAACCAGAAATGCTTCGTGCTGCGCGAGCCCGCGACGGGCGCGCTCACCAACCGCTTCGTGCTCGTCTCCAATATCGAGGCCAGCGACGGCGGCGAGAAGATCGTGGCCGGCAACCAGCGCGTGGTCCGCGCCCGCCTGTCCGACGCCCGGCACTTCTGGGAGACCGACCAGCGCCCGCTGCCGGACTTCGAGACCGCCTCCGCAAAGCCGCTCGACCAGCGCCTCGCCAAGCTGCGCGCGCTCGGCATCGTCTTCCACGAGAAGCTCGGGACCCAGGGCGAGCGCATCGACCGCATCGTCGCGCTGGCGCGCGAGCTCGCGCCCCTCGTGGGCGCCGACCCGGAACTCGCCGCCCGCGCGGCCGAACTCGCCAAGGCCGACCTCGTCACCGAGATGGTGGGCGAGTTTCCCGAGGTGCAGGGCCTCATGGGCCGCCGCTACGCCGAGCTGCAGGGCGAGCACCCGAGCGTCGCCGCCGCCATCGAGGAGCACTACAAGCCGCAGGGCCCGACCGACCGCGTCCCGACCGATCCGGTGAGCGTGGCCGTGGCGCTCGCCGACAAGCTCGACACGCTGGTGGGATTCTGGGCCATCGACGAGAAGCCCACGGGCTCGAAGGACCCCTTCGCGCTGAGGCGCGCCGCGCTGGGCGTCATCCGGATCGTGCTGGAGAATGGGATCAGGCTGGGGCTCAAATCAACTATTCACTCGGCTCAAACGCAGCTGGCATTGGCTCCGATCGGCGGTGTTGCTTGGACACCGGATTTGGACGACGGCGCTGCTTCCGACCTCCTCTCCTTCTTCCACGACCGCCTCAAGGTCTACCTCCGCGACCAGGGCGCCCGGCACGACCTGATCGACGCCGTGCTCGGCCATGGCGCCGCGCAGCCGCGCGCCGCGCAATCGGGCCCGACCGCCGCAGCGGAACCCTCCCCGCAAGCGGGAGGGGAGCCGGCCAACGACGACCTGCTGATGATCGTCCGCCGCGTCGAGGCGCTGGGCCGCTTCCTCGACACGGAGGACGGCCGCAACCTGCTCGCCGGGTACAAGCGGGCCGCCAACATCCTGCGCATCGAGGAGAAGAAGGACGGGCGGTCCTACGCCGAGCCCGTCGACCCGGTCCTGCTGGCCGACGCCGAGGAGAAGGCCCTGGCCTCCGCCCTCGATTCGGCCGCCGGAGCGGCCCGCTCCGCGGTGGCGTCGGACGACTTCGAGGGCGCGATGTCGGCGCTGGCCCGGTTGCGCCCGGCGGTCGACGCCTTCTTCGAAAAGGTCACCGTCAACGCTCCCGACCCGCTCCTGCGCGCCAACCGGCTGCGGCTCCTCTCGCGCCTTCGCGAGGCCACCCGGACGGTCGCGGATTTCTCCAGCATCGAGGGCTGAAGCGCCTGTGGACGGCGTTGACGATAGATCAGATCATTTTTAACATTAATTAATTTGTATCCTTTAATCTGCGCGGGCGTCGGCGTGCGGCGTTCGACTCGCAGGTTCAGTCATGACCGATCAGAACATGCCCCTCGAGGTCATCGCAGCCCATTTCGGACTGCTCGATCCGGAGCGTCAGCGTGACACTGCGTATCTGTGCCTCTTCGCGGCCGTGAAAGCCATCGTCGAGCGCGACGCCGACGACGTGTCGTCGACCGAGTACGAACATATCCGCTACGCGGTGGCGGTGTATGAGGAGGGGCTGTTCAGCCAGTCCATCCGCCAGCTGGTGCTGGCGCAGCAGACCCGCAAGGCGATCGAGGGCGGAGCCGCCTTCGCTCCGGTCGGCCGGAAATACGCGTTCCGGCTGACCATGCTGCGTCGCCGGATGGAGCTGCAGCGGCTCCTGGCCCCGGCCGGCCTCCAGGCCCGGGCGTCCTAGCGCCGAACGGTCGGCGCTGGCGCGGCCGGCCCGCGAGTCCGGCGCTGGACCGTTCGCCCCAAACCCACTACCACCGCGAACGTCTTGGCCGCGGGAGGCAGCATGGGTCTCAAGGGAATCCTGTTCGACAAGGACGGCACCCTGATCGATTTCGACGCGACCTGGGGTCCGGCCGCCTTCGAGGTGATGCGGACGCTGGCGCGCGGCGACGACGCCGCTTTCGCGCGGCTGGTCGAGATCAGCGACTATGTCCTGGAGACGCGCACCTTTCGACGCACCTCTCCGCTGGTGGCGGGAAATTCCGGCGCTTTCGGACGCGACTGGGCCGCCGCGCTCGGCCGGACCGACCATGACGCCGTCGCGGGCGAGATCGACGCCCTCTTTCTCGAGCATGGCCGCAAGAACCTGAAGCCGATCGGCGAGCCGCTCACGGTGATCAGGGAGCTTCTCCAGGACGGCTACCGGCTCGGGGTGGCGACCAACGACGCCGAGGCCTCCGCCCTGGAGCAGGCCGAGAGCCTGGGGCTGATCCCCCATCTCGACTTCATCTGCGGCTATGATTCCGGCCATGGCGGCAAGCCGGAGCCCGGCATGGTGCTGGCCTTCGCCCGCACGCTCGGCGTCCCGCCGTCCGAAGTCGCGCTGGTGGGCGACAGCACGCACGACCTCCACGCGGCGCGGGCGGCCGGCGCGGTGGCGATCGCGGTCCTGACCGGCCCCGCGCTGCGCGACGAGTTGGAGCCCCACGCCGACCACGTCGTCGCCTCCATCGCCGAGCTGCCGGCCTTCCTGCGCGCGCTGGCGGCCTGAGGCGGCTACTCCGCCGCCTGGTCCGGGGCGTGCTCCGGCAGGGCGCGCACCTCCTCGCGCCACGCCACCAGAATCCGGTCGAGCGTCGCTAGGTCGGCCGCGGCGAGGCGGCCCAGCGTGGCGCCGATCAGCTGGCGCTGCAGGCTCAGCCCCTGCTCGGTGAGGGCGCGCCCCTGGGGCGTCAGGTGCAGGGCGTAGCTCCGGCGGTCGGCCGGCAGGGCCCGGCGCTCGACCAGTCCCTGCGCGGTCAACCGGTCGATGAGGCCGGAGACGTTCCCCTTGGTGACATAGAGCCGCTCGGCGATCTCCTGCTGGCTGACGCCCTCGCGCTCGGACAGCGTGGAGAGCACGTCGAACTGCGGCAGCGACAGTCCGATTCGCTTGAACTCCTGGGCGGCGCGGCTGGTGATCCGGTGGTGCAGCCGCAGGAACCGGAACCAGGTCCGCAGGACGTCGCCGCTGTCGGGAGCATTCATGGGGACGTGCCTCGCGCCGGGTTGTTCGCCTGCAAACTATTGACGCCGGGACGGCTTTCGCAAGCCTCGGTCTCGTTTAAAGTGAAGCGGAACCATAAGGGCGGCGCAACGCGCCCGAACACCCCGTTCCGGAGGAAACGATGCTCGGATTGATGCAGGACTGGCCGCTTCTGATCCATCGGATCATCGACCACGCGGCGAAGCAGCACGGCCAGCGTCAGGTGATCTCGCGATCCATCGAAGGCCCGATGCACAGCATCTCCTACGGGGAGATCCGGCAGAGATCCATGAAGGTCGCCCAGCGGCTCAGCCGCGACGGAATCCGCCACGGCGACCGCGTCGCGACGCTGGCCTGGAACACGTGGCGCCATCTCGAATGCTGGTACGGCATCGCCGGGCTGGGCGCGATCTACCACACCGTCAATCCGCGCCTGTTCGAAGAGCAGATCATCTATATCATCAACCACGCCGAGGACCGGATCCTCTTCCTGGACCTCACCTTCGTGCCGATGATCGAAAAGATCGCCGCGCGCATCCCCACGGTGGAGCGGTTCATCGTCCTCACCGACGGCGCCCATATGCCGGCGACCAGCCTGAAGAACGCCGTCGCCTATGAGGACTGGCTGGCCGAGTGCGACGGCGACTTCCGCTGGGCGAGCTTCGACGAGAACACCGCGGCGGGGCTTTGCTACACGTCCGGCACGACCGGCAATCCCAAGGGGGTCGTCTACTCCCACCGCTCCAACGTGCTGCACGCCATGATGCTGATCCCCAAGGAGGCTTTCGGCCTATCGCCCGGGGACGTGGTGATGCCGGTGGTGCCGCTGTTCCACGCCAACAGCTGGTCGCTGGCCTTCTCGGGCCCGATGTCCGGCTCCACCATGGTGATGCCGGGCGCCAAGCTGGACGGGGCCTCCGTGTACGACATCCTGGAGACCCAGAAGGTGAGCGTCACGGCGGCGGTGCCGACCGTGTGGCTGGGCCTGCTCGCCTATCTGGAGCAGACCGGCAAGCCGCTCTCGCACCTCAAGCGCGTGTTCATCGGCGGGTCGGCCTGCCCGCGGGCCATGACGGAGAAGTTCGAGCGCAACTACGGCGTCAACGTCATCCACGCCTGGGGCATGACGGAGATGAGCCCGGTCGGGTCGGTCTGCTTCGTCAAGCCGGAGCTGGGCGAGCTGCGCGACGACGCTCTTTACGACCTCAAGATGAAGCAGGGCTATGCGCCCTTCATGGTCGAGATGAAGATCGCCAATGACGAAGGCGTCGAGCTGCCCTGGGACGGCAAGACCTTCGGCCGGCTGAAGGTGAAGGGGCCGGCGGTGGCCAAGAGCTATTTCCGCGGCGAGGGCGGCCAGATCCTCGACGAGGACGGCTGGTTCGACACCGGCGACGTGGCCACCATCGACGCGCACGGCTACATGCAGATCACCGACCGCGCCAAGGACGTGATCAAGTCGGGAGGCGAGTGGATCTCGTCGATCGACCTGGAGAATCTCGCGCTCGGCCATCCGGACGTGGCCGAGGCGGCGGTGATCGGCGTCGCCCATCCCAAATGGGACGAGCGGCCCCTCCTGATCATCGTGCCCAAGCCCAACGCCAACCCGGACAAGGACAGCCTCCTGGCCTTCATGCAGGGCAAGATCGCCAAATGGTGGATGCCGGACGACGTCGTCTTCGTGCCCGACATCCCCCATACGGCGACCGGGAAGATCCAGAAGATGGAGCTGCGGGAGCGCTTCAAGGACTACCGCTTTCCCGCCGCCTGAGGCGCAAGGACGGTGACGATTGTCCGGGCCGCGGTGTAGAAGGTCCTGATGCGCCGTCTCGTCGTCGATCTGCCGTTTTCGCGCGCCGCTCTGTGGAGCGGACGCATGTCCATGTTCGCCCTGGCGACCGTGCTGCTGGGCGTGGCGCTGGGCCGGACGGAGCGGATCGAGACGCCGGCCGCCCTTGTGGTGCTCGGCGCGGGCCTCGTGGTGGCGATCGCGGCGGTGCTGCTCGCCGTCGCCGCGTTCTTCGTGATCTGGGGCGACGGGCGGCCCGGCTTCGGCAAGGCGCTCGGCGCCTTTCTGGTCGCGGGCGCGCTGGTCGCGTTCCCGGCCTGGCTGGGGCTGGAGGCCGTGCGCCTGCCGCGCCTGCACGACGTCAGCTCCGACATGGTCGATCCGCCGGCCTTCTCGCGCTCCAGGCGCGCGCTGGAGATGCGGGGAGGGCGCCTGCTCACCGACCCTCCGGCCGCCTCCCGCGAGACGATCCGGGCCGCCTATCCGGGCGTCGCCCCCCTCACGCTCGAGATCACCGCCCAGGAGGCGTTCCAGCTCGCCATGAAGGCCGCCCAGCAGCGGGGCTGGACCATCATCGAGAGCGCGGCCCCGGGCGGGCGCACCGGCGTGGGCCGCATCGAGGCCATCGACCATTCGCTGATCATGCGCTTTCCGCTCGACGTGACGGTCCGGATCCGGCCGCTGGCCAACGGCGCACGCGTCGACGTCCGGTCCGCCTCACGGGTCGGCGCGCACGACCTCGGCGCCAACGCGACCCGCATCCAGACCTTCATGGCCGCGCTCCAGGAGCTGGCGGACAACCGGGACTAGCGTCGCGCGGACAAGGACGGCATCCTTCTCCGGCCGGGAGAGTTGAGCGTCGGGACGGAAGCGCAACCAGGGAGCGGACATGCCGCGCAACGACATCGCCGCCATCATCGGGCTCATCGTCGCCTTCTGGTACGTCTTCGCCGGGCCGGGGCGGGCCCAGGGCCTGCGCAACCCGCGGGCGATCGGAATGGCGCTGGTCGCCTTCGTGATCGCCTTCGCGATCACCTGGATCGTCCTGCGGCTGCTGAACTACTAGGGCTCAGGCCTTGCGGTAGCGCCCGGCGAGGCTGGGCGGACCCTCCGTCGCGACCACGCCGCGGCGCGCCAGGTCCTCCAGATGGGCGAACACCGAGAGGGCGGCCGCGCCGTGCAGGGCGGGAGCCAGACCCTCGTAGAGCTTCGGCACGATCTCGGCGATCAGGCCGTCTCCGGCCGCCACGCGGTCCAGAATCGACGCCTCTCGCTGGCGGCGGTGATGGACCAGCGCCCGCACGAACCGCGACGGGTTGACCACGGGGCCGCCGTGGCCGGGCCAGTACACCCGGTCGTCCCGCGCCTGCAGCTTGGCGAGCGAGGCCATGTAGTCTCCCATCGCGCCGTCCGGCGGCGCGACGATGGTGGTCGACCACGCCATCACGTGGTCGCCGGAGAACAGCGCGCCTTCCGCCGCAAGCCCGAAAGCCAGGTGATTCGCCGTGTGCCCGGGCGTCTCGACGGCTGTCAGCGTCCAGCCGGGGCCGCGGATCGCGTCGCCCTCGGCGGTGATGCGGTCCGGCGCGTAGTCCCGGTCCGCGCTCGCGTCCAGCCGTTTGCTCTCGCCTGCCGCCAGCGGCCGCGAAGCCGTGTGCGGGGCGCAGCCCACGATCGGCGCCCCCGTGGCCGCCTGCAAGGCCCGGCTTGCGGGCGAATGGTCGCGATGGGTGTGGGTGACGACGATGTGGCTGACGCGCTCGCCCGCGAGGGACGCCAGGAGCCTCTCGACATGGCCGGGATCGTCGGGGCCGGGATCGAGGACGGCGACCTCGCCCCGTCCCACCACATAGGTGCAGGTGCCCGTGAAGGTGAAAGGCCCGGAATTGCCCGCCACCATGCGGCGGATGAGGGGGCTCACCTCCCGCAGCTGTCCGGGCGGGTCGTCGAAGCTGCGGTCGAAGGGGATGTCGTCGGCCATGGTGTCTCGTCGCGGGGGCCAGCGCCCGGGCCGGGCGACGATGGTTCGCATCCCGCGCCGGGCTGATCTTTGGTCGAGGGCATGGCGGCCTTGTGGCCGTCCGCGCGAGACCCTATAGGTCGAAGCCAGGATCGGATAGGGGGCGAATCCCCCGCCAGGACGCCGACCACGACTAGCGCCGAAAGGTTTCCCGCATGGCCGCGCAGCCGCTTCCCACCACGCTCGCCTCCGCTTTCTGGCCCGCCCGCGACGACGCGGCCGGCCTGGCCCGCTCCGTGCTGCTGGTGCTCGCCGGCACGGCGCTGCTGACCCTGTCGGCCAAGCTGAAGGTTCCGTTCTATCCGGTGCCTATGACGATGCAGACGCTGGTGGTGCTCTGGCTCGGGGCCGCCTACGGCTCGCGCCTCGCGGCCGTCACGGCGATCGCCTACCTGCTCGAGGGCGCGCTGGGCCTGCCGGTCTTCGCCGACACGCCGGAGCGCGGCATCGGCCTCGCCTACATGATGGGCCCGACCGGCGGCTATCTGCTCGGCTTCGTCGCCGGAGCCTATCTGGTGGGCGTGCTGTGCGAGCGCGGGCTGGGCCGCTCTCTGGTCGGCATGGGCGTGGCGATGACGCTCGGCCACCTCGCCATCTTCGCCTTCGGCTTCGGCTGGCTCGCCATGGCGATCGGCGCCGAAAAGGCCTGGCTGGTCGGCGTGGTCCCCTTCTTCGCCGCCACGGCGCTCAAGACCGCGCTCGGCGCGGCCCTCGTGCCCGCCGTGTGGAGCGTCGTGGACAAGCGTCGCGCCTGACGCGCGCAGGCTGAATCAGGACGGAGAAACGGCGCCTGCGGGCGCCGTTCGCTTTTGCAGCCGAGAGGGCCGGCGGGCTCAGGCCGCCGCGCCGTACTGCTTCCAGAAGAAGAAGGCGGTCAGCCCGACGCCGAGCGCCAGGATGGCGAGCTTGATGTGCTTCGGGTTCACCTTCTTGGCGCCCTTGGCCCCTAGCACCCCGCCCGCGATCCCGGCGAGCGCCATCGCGATCGTCTCGGGCCAGCGCACGATGCCGGCCCCCGCGAAGGCGACGACCGCCGCGCCGTTCATCAGCGTCGCCAGCAGGATCTTCAGCCCGTTCATGGCGTGGATGTCCCGCAGCCCGAACAGGGTCAGGGCGGCGAGCATCAGGAAGCCGATGCCGCCGCCGAAATAGCCGCCATAGACTGAAATCGCGAACTGCGTGGCCAGGACGGCCGTCGGCCCGAGGGAGTAGCGCTTCAGCGCGGCGGGGCTCGACAGGTTGCCCCAGGCGAACACCGCCGTGGCGAACAGCATCAGGAACGGCACGAGGCGCGCGAAGGCTTCGTTGGACGTGAACAGCAGCAGGAGCGCGCCGATGAGCCCGCCGACGAGGCTGACGGCGACGAAGGCCGGCACGTTCACCTGCGTGATGGACTGAATGTCGCGCCGGTACGTCCAGGCGCTCGCGCCCTGGCCCGGGAACAGCGCCACCGTGGAGGACGCGTTGGCGGCCAGCGGCGGCACGCCGGCGAAGACCAGGGCCGGAAAGGTCAGGAAGGCCCCGCCGCCCGCCACGGCGTTGACCACGCCAGCCGCGAAGGCCGCAAGCATCAGGAGCGCGAAGGTGAGGATCATGAGGCGAAGCTACCGTTTGTAAGGAACTCGGACCCGGTCATCCCCGGAAGGAAAGTCCTTGGTGTTGCGGGTCACGAAAAGTCGATCTTCGGCTCTCGCCGTCGCCCAGATCACTGAATCGGGCAGCTTCAATTTGTGAGACTGCCTGATCCGAACGGCTTCGTCGGCGATGTCGGGACGGATCTCGATGACGTTGAAGCTCGACATGAAGAGACGGGTGGCTTCCGACAGGTGTTCCGGCGTGCCGACGAGAACCTCGATCCATGTGATGATGCTGATCGCAGGGTCGGCATACCGATGGATCTCGGCCCTTGCTTCCTCAACGTCGTTCAGGAAGTCGATGAGGATATTCGTGTCGAGGAGTACCCTCACCACTCGGCGCGCAACTTGCGCTCATACTCCAGGCCGTCGACCTCGTGGTGTCCCCAGAGACCGAAAGCGGCGTCGATGCGCTGGCGTTTCCGGCGGGCGAGATAGTCGGCGAGGGCGGCTTCGATCACCTCCTCGCGAGACTTTCCGGTCTCACGGGCGACGTCGTCGAGGACGCGCAAATCAGCTTCGCTCAGGTCGACAGTCGCACGCATGACGCACCGATCTCCATCGGGCTTCATTATAGGTCAGCGGCGGAGAAACAAAAAGGCCGGGACCTTGCGGGTCCCGGCCAACTGGAGCGGGGAGGGTTACTCCGCCGCCATGCGGGGGGCGCCGGTGGCGCCCGAGGCGGCGATCTCGGAGACCTCGGCCTCCGAGTAGTTGAGCACGCTGCGCAGGATCTCCTGCGTGTGCTCGCCCAGCAGCGGCGAGCGCTCCACCACGGTGGGGCTCGCCGACAGCTTGATCGGGTTGCCGACCGAGAGGTACTTGCCGCGGGTGGGGTGATCCACCTCGACCAGGGTGCCGGTCGCCTTCAGCGACTCGTCCTCGGCGATCTCCTTCATGGAGAGGATCGGCCCGCACGGGATGTCCCGCTCGTTCAGGATCTCCATGGCCTCGAACTTGGTCTTGGTCATCGTCCACTGCTCGATGCGGGCGAAGATCTCGTTCAGGCGCGGCAGGCGAGCCGGCGGCGTGGCGTAGTCCGGGTTGGTCTTCCACTCCGGCTCGCCGATGATGTCGCAGATCGCCTCCCAGACCGGGGCCTGGGTGATGAAGTACAGATAGGCGTTCGGGTCGGTCTCCCAGCCTTTGCACTTCAGGATGCGGCCCGGCTGGCCCCCGCCCGAGTCGTTGCCGGCGCGCGGCACCGAATCGCCGAAGGGCACGCCCTCGCCGAACTGGCTGTATTCCTTGAGCGGGCCGTGCTGGAGGCGCTGCTGGTCGCGCAGCTTCACGCGGCAGAGGTTGAGCACGCCGTCCTGCATCGCGCAGGTGACGCGCTGGCCCTCGCCCGTGACGGTGCGCTGGTAGAGGGCGGTCACGATGCCGAGCGCGAGGTGCAGGCCGGTGCCGGAATCGCCGATCTGCGCGCCGGTGACGAGCGGCAGGCCGTCGCGGAAGCCGGTCGTGGAGGCGGAGCCGCCCGTGCACTGGGCGACGTTCTCGTAGACCTTGCAGTCCTCATAGGGGCCGGGGCCGAAGCCCTTGATGGAGGCCACGATCATGCGCGGGTTCAGCGCCTTGATGCGCTCCCAGGGGAAGCCCATGCGGTCCAGCACGCCGGGGCCGAAATTCTCGACCAGGACGTCGCACTCCTTGATCAGGCGCTCGAGGACCTCCTTCCCCTTCGGGTTCTTGGTGTCGAGCGTGATGGAGCGCTTGTTGTGGTTCAGCATCGTGAAATAGAGGCTGTCCACCTTCGGGATGTCCTGAAGCTGGCCACGCGTGATGTCGCCGGTGCCGGGCCTCTCGACCTTGATCACGTCCGCGCCGAACCAGGCGAGGAGCTGCGTGCAGGTCGGGCCTGACTGGACGTGGGTGAAGTCGAGGATCTTCACCCCTTCGAGCGCCTTCGTCATAAATCGTCCTCCCTTACTTCTTCTTGACCACGCTTTGCGGGTTCAGGTTGCCGATGCGGCCGCTCTCGGTGCCGGCCGCGGGGTCGATCACGGCGTTGATGAGGGTCGGCTTGCCGGAGTCCATCGCGGCGTTCACGGCGCGCGACAGCTCGTCCGGGGTCGTGGCGTTGACGCCGACGCCGCCGAAGGCCTCCATCATCTTGTCGTAGCGCGAGCCGGGCACGAACACCGTGGTGGCCGGGTCGCCGCCGACCGGGTTCACGTCCGTGCCGCGGTAGATGCCGTTATTGTTGAAGATGACCACGCAGACCGGCAGGTTGTACCGGCAGATCGTCTCCACCTCCATGCCCGAGAAGCCGAAGGCGCTGTCGCCCTCGACGGCGAGCACCGGCTTGCCGGTCTCGATCGCAGCCGCGATGGCGAAGCCCATGCCGATGCCCATCACGCCCCATGTGCCGACGTCCAGGCGCTTGCGCGGCTGGTACATGTCGATCACGCCGCGGGCGAGGTCGAGCGTGTTGGCGCCCTCGTTCACCAGGATGGCGTCAGGCCGCTCCTTGATGATCGTCCGCAGCGCGCCGAGCGCGCCGTGGAAGTCCATCGGCGATTTGTTGTTCATCAGGCGAGGAGCCATCTTGGCGATGTTCTCCTCCTTCTTGGTCGACACGGCGTTGACCCAGTCGGAGGGCGGGGCCGGCCAGTTGGCGCCCATGCCCTGCAGGAAGGCGTTCACCACGGAGCCGATGTCGCCCACCACCGGGGCCACGATCTCGACATTGGAGTCCATTTCCTTGGGCTCGATGTCGACCTGGATGAACTTCTTGGGGGCGTCGCCCCAGGTCTTGCCCTTGCCGTGCGAGAGCAGCCAGTTGAGGCGCGCGCCCATGAGCAGAACCACGTCGGCGTCCTTCAGCACGGTGGAGCGCGCCGCGCCGGCCGACTGCGGGTGCGTGTCGGGCAGCAGTCCCTTGGCCATGCTCATCGGCAGGAAGGGAACGCCGCTCTTCTCCACGAACTCGCGGATCTTCTCGTCGGCCTGCGCATAGGCCGCGCCCTTGCCGAGGATGATGAGCGGACGCTTGGCGCCCTTGAGCACGTCCAGCGCGCGTTTCACGGCGTCGGGGGCCGGGATCTGCGCCGGGGCGGGGTCGATCACCTTCACGAGCGACTTGGCGCCCTTCTCGGCGTCCATGACCTGGCCGAACAGCTTGGCGGGGAGGTCGAGATAGACGCCGCCGGGGCGGCCGGACACGGCGGCCCGGATGGCGCGCGCGACCGCGATGCCGATGTCGGCCGCATGCAGCACGCGGAAGGCCGCCTTGCACAGCGGCTTGGCGATGGCGAGCTGGTCCATCTCCTCGTAGTCGCCCTGCTGCAGGTCGACGATCTCACGCTCGGACGAGCCCGAGATGAGGATCATCGGGAAGCAGTTGGTGGTGGCGTTGGCGAGCGCCGTCAGGCCGTTCAGGAAGCCCGGGGCCGACACCGTGAGGCAGATGCCCGGCTTCTTGGTGAGGAAGCCCGCGATGGCGGCGGCGTTGCCGGCGTTCTGCTCATGGCGGAACGAGATGACGCGGATGCCCGCGGCCTGGGCCATGCGGCCGAAATCCGTGATCGGGATGCCGGGAACGCCATAGATAGTCTCGACGCCGTTCAGCTTGAGTGCGTCGATGATCAGGTGAAAGCCGTCTGTCAGCTCGCGTTCTTCCACGCCTGCGGCCGTGCTCTCGCTCAGAGCTGCGCTCATCCTTGTGTCCTCCACGTGTTTGTTCAGTTTCTTCCGGGCCGGACCGGGCCGTCGCCGAGCAGCTCCTTGCCGTGCTTCTCGACATAGGCCGCGAGGCCGAGCGTGTGTTCCTTGGAGAGCCGCTCCGCGAGATCCGCGTCGCGCCGCTCCAGGGCGTCGATGATGCCCAGGTGCTCGTCGAAAGACCTGGCGATGCGCTCCGACTTGCCGATCGAGAGCTGCCTGATGCCGCGTACATGCAGCAAGAGGTTGGCCGTCAGATCGACGATGAGCTCGGACCCGCCGAGCTCGATCAGCCGCTGGTGGAACGCGATGTTCGCGGCGGAATATTCGCTGACGAAGGCCGCCGGCGGGTGCTGCTCGCCGAACGACTCGAAGAGGGTGCGCAGGCCCCGGATGTCCGCCATCGAAGCGTGATGGGCGGCCAAGCGCGCGGCCATGCTCTCCAGCGCGGCCCACGCCTCGATCGCCTCGACGATCTCCCGCAGGCTCTTGCGCACGACCACGATGCCCCGGCGGGGCACCGAGCGGACGAAGCCCTCATGCTCCAGCATGGCGATGGCCTCGCGCACCGGCGTGCGGCTGACGCCGAGCTGCACCGAGAGCTGGCGCTCGTCGAGCCATACGGGTTCACGCGTGCCGTAGGGGTCCATGCCGGTGATCGCCTTCTTCAGCGCGGTATAAGCGCGCTTCTTGAAGGTCAGTTCCGGCTTCATGGGTTCGATGTCGAGCATGGGCACTGCGCTGCCGCTCGTCCGCTCCAGAGCGAGCGAGCCTTCCGGGATCACCAACGCAGCGCCAGGGGCCTGCGAGCTCAGATCTTTGGTCATGACGCCTCGGGTCGTGAGCGCGACGGTCTGGCACGACGCATGCCAAATTGGTGGCATGCCAAACACCAGCTGTCAACGAGGGAGCGGAGATCCTGTATAAGACTTTGTCTTCGCACGATTATGATGCGATGCAAAATTGGCTTAGCTGCGATGCAACATAGGGATCTTCTCGTCTGGTGTGTGGCATGCCAGATTTAGGTCACTGGAGCTGACGCAAACGGCTCCTCCCAGACCCTGCAAGACTAGGAGCTTCGCCATGGCCACCAACGTTCTCTACGGCGCCACCCGCCAGTCCTCGCTGCTCGACCGCCTCTATGCGTCGGTCGTCGCGTTCCTGAACCGCGTGGCCGAGATCGAGCGCCGCAACGGTTCGGTCGAGCCCTTCGGCCTCTGACGCGTCGACCAACTTCGGTCGGCCGGTCCTGAACCCGGGCCGCCGAAGCTGTCGACCAAGGTCCTGCCGTCGCGGCGATCGCCGCGACGGCTTCGTCTCTGAACTTCCTCCCAAACTGAAGTCGCGATTGCGTGCCGGGCGTCCACTTGCGCCCGGCTCTTTTTTTGGCGCTTGCGCGTTGGCATAACATATACCACTCTGACCGTCTCAAATGCGTGGCGACCAGTCACAAACAACGCATGGGGATGGAAATGACCGATTACACAGAGGGCGGAGCTGCGGCTCCGCGCGTCAGTGACGCTTATCGCTGGACCCAGCTGGCGCTGGGCGTCGGCGCGATGGTGATGATCGCCAACCTTCAATATGGCTGGACGTTCTTCGTTCCCGACATCCAGAAGACTTTCAAGTGGGATCGCGCGGCCATCCAGTGGGCCTTCACGCTCTTCGTGCTGTTCGAGACGTGGCTGGTCCCGATCGAAGGCTGGTTCGTCGACAAATACGGCCCGCGCGCCGTGGTGTTCATCGGCGGCATCCTGTGCGCCATCGGCTGGGTGCTCAACTCCTACGCCACGACGCTGAACATGCTCTATCTCGGCCAGATCGTGGCCGGCATCGGCGCGGGCGGCGTCTACGGCACCTGCGTGGGCAACGCCCTCAAGTGGTTCCCGGACAAGCGCGGCCTCGCGGCCGGCATCACGGCGGCCGGCTTCGGCGCCGGCTCGGCCCTGACGGTCGCCCCCATCCAGGCCATGATCGCGTCGTCCGGCTACCAGGCGACCTTCTACTGGTTCGGCATCGGCCAGGGCGTCATCATCTGCATTTTGGCGATGTTCCTCTACGCTCCCAAGACCGGCCAGGTTCCGGCCGTGGTCGCCAACGCCAACATCATCCAGACCCGCAAGAACTACTCGCCGGGCGAAGTGCTGAAGCAGCCGATCTTCTGGCTGATGTACTTCATGTTCGTGATCGTGGGCGCCGGCGGCCTGATGGTCACCGCCAATCTGAAGCCCATCGCGGCCGACTGGAAGATCGACGGAATCAACGTCTCGCTGATCGGCCTGACGATGACCACCGTGACCTTCGCGGCCACGATCGACCGTATCCTGAACGGCCTGACGCGTCCGTTCTTCGGCTGGGTCTCGGACAAGATCGGACGCGAGAACACGATGTTCATCGCCTTCGGCATGGAAGGCATCGGCATCTACCTGCTCTACGCCTGGGGTCACGACCCGCTCTGGTTCGTGCTGCTGTCGGGCTTCGTGTTCTTCGCCTGGGGCGAGATCTACAGCCTGTTCCCGTCGACCTGCACGGACACCTTCGGCTCCAAGTTCGCCGCCACGAACGCCGGCCTGCTCTACACGGCCAAGGGAACCGCGGCTCTGCTCGTGCCCTTCGCCAACTACATGCAGCAGTCCTCCGGCACCTGGGACACGGTGTTCCTGATCGCGGCCGGCGCCAACATCCTGGCATCCGTGCTCGCCATCGCGGTGCTGAAGCCCTGGCGCAAGGGCGTCATCAACAAGGCCCAGGCGGCCGTGCTCCAGCCCGCCTCGGCCTGATCGCCTGAACGAGAGGGAAGGGCCGGATCGCCGAAAGGGGTCCGGCCCTTCCGTATTGAGGAAGCGGCGCGCCGCGCGTTCCGCCGTCATCCCCGGCCGGAGCGGCGCAGCCGCGAAAGGGAAGGGGATGCAGGGCGGCCGCGCTCACCCCTGGATCCCTCCCGGCGCTTCGCGCGGCCGGGGATGACGGTGAGAGCGTTACGCCTGGAAGTTTGCGTCACGATCCGGGGCCGCAGGCGGCCTGCTCCAAAAAGAGCCTGACGCCCCCCTTGACAGCATGCTCGCTTGGCATGCCAAATACCAAGGACCAGCGAACAACCCGCCTCGATAGGGGCGGGACGCAGGCGAGTCGACCGCCTCAGGGGTCGACGCCAAACGACTGACAGGTCCGACGGGAGGACAATATGAGCTTCGACAAAGCCGCAGTGCGCCAGGTGCTCGACGAGGTGAAGGCCGACGGCCGCACCGCCCTTACGGCCCCCGAGGCCAAGCGCGTCTGCGACGCCTATTCCATCCCGCTGCCCCAGGAAGGCCTCGCCACGACGGCGGACCAGGCCGTGAGCCTCGCCTCCGGCATGGGCTATCCGGTGGTGATGAAGATCGTCTCCGCCGACATCCTCCACAAGACCGACGCCGGCGGCGTGATCGTGGGCGTGAAGTCGGACCAGGACGCCCGCGCGGCCTACGACAAGATCCTGGCCAACGCCAAGAACTACAAGGCCGACGCCAAGATCGAGGGCGTCCAGGTGCAGCAGATGCTGCCCTCCGGCGCGATCGAGACCCTGGTGGGCGCCATCACGGACCCGTCCTTCGGCAAGCTGGTGGCCTTTGGCCTCGGCGGCGTGCTGGTCGAGGTGCTGAAGGACCTCACCTTCCGGCTCGCCCCGGTGGACAACGCCCAGGCGACCGACATGCTCAACAGCATCAAGGCGCAGGAAATGCTGAACGGCGTCCGCGGCTCCGAGCCGGTGGACCGCGCGGCTCTGGCCAAGATCCTGGTCAACGTCTCGGCCCTGCTGGAGGACTTCCCGCAGATCAGCGAGCTCGACCTCAACCCGGTCTTCGCGACCTCCAAGGGCGCGACCGCCGTGGACGCCCGCATCGTCGTGGACTTCGAGGCGCACACGCAGCGTTATCGTCCCGACCAGACCGAGATCCTGCGCGCCACCAACCGCATCTTCAAGCCGAAGGCGGTGGCGGTGATCGGCGCCTCCAACGAGGCCGGCAAGATCGGCAACTCGGTGATGAAGAACCTCATCAATGGCGGCTACAAGGGCGTCATCGTTCCGGTGCACCCCAAGGCCGACGTGATCGAGGGCGTGAAGGCCTACAAATCCATCCTGGACTATGACGGCGTGGTGGACGTCGCCGTGTTCGCGGTGCCGGCGCATCTGTGCGTCGCCGCCATGGACGAGGTCGGCCAGAAGGGCGTGCCCGGCGCGGTGATGATCCCGTCCGGCTTCGCCGAGACCGACAACCAGCCCCTGCAGGACGAGCTGCTCGCCATGGCGCGCAAGCACAATGTCCGCGTCATGGGCCCGAACATCTACGGCTTCTACTATACGCCCGAGAATCTCTGCGCGACCTTCTGCACGGCCTTCGACGTGAAGGGCCACGCCGCGCTCTCGTCGCAGTCGGGCGGCGTCGGCATGTCGATCATCGGCTTCGCGCGCTCCACCAAGATGGGCGTCTCGGCCATCGTCGGCCTCGGCAACAAGTCGGACCTGGACGAGGACGACCTGCTCACCTTCTTCGAGCAGGACGACAACACCAAGGTCATCGCCATGCATTGCGAGGACCTGAAGGACGGCCGCGCCTTCTCGGAGGTCGCCTCGCGCGTCTCCAAGAAGAAGCCCGTGATCATGCTGAAGGCCGGCCGCACGGCCTACGGCGCCCGCGCCGCCGCGTCCCACACGGGCGCGCTGGCCGGCAACGACAAGATCTACGACGACGTGCTGAAGGCGGCGGGCGTGATCCGCGCTCCGAGCCTGCGCTCCATGCTCGAATACGCCCGCGGCGTGCAGGTGCTGCCGACGCCCAAGGGCGAGAACGTGGTCATCATCACCGGCGCGGGCGGCTCGGGCGTGCTCCTGTCGGACGCCTGCTTCGACAACGGCCTCACCCTGATGAAGATGCCGGACGACCTCGACGCGGCCTTCCGCAAGTTCATCCCGCCCTTCGGCGCGGCCGGCAACCCGGTCGACATCACGGGCGGCGAGCCGCCCAAGACCTACCAGAACACCATCCGCCTCGGCCTCGAGGACGATCGTATCCACTCGCTCATCCTGGGCTACTGGCACACGATCGTGACCCCTCCGATGGTGTTCGCGAAGCTGGTCGGCGAGGTGGTGGAGGAGTTCCGCGCCAAGGGCATCGACAAGCCCGTTGTGGCCTCGCTGGTCGGCGACGTGCAGGTCGAGGAAGCCTGCCAGTATCTCTACGAGCGCGGCGTGGTGGCCTATCCCTACACCACCGAGACGCCCGTCGAGGTGCTCGGCGCCAAGTACAAGTGGGCCCGCTCGGCCGGCCTGCTGGGGAAGTAAGCTCAGGCGAGTAGCGAAAGAGCGAATGGCGTAGGGTCGCGACCCTTCGCCATTCGCCCGGCGCGTCCACGCCCACCCTATTCGCTGCTCCCTACTCGCCATTCGCCTCTGAATGAGGTCGCCATGAACATCCACGAATACCAGGCCAAGAGCCTGCTCCGCGAGTTCGGCGTGTCCCTGCCCAACGGCGCGCCGGTGCTCAAGCCCGAGGACGCCGAGAGCGCCGTGAAGCAGCTGCGCGGCCCCGTCTGGGTGGTGAAGTCCCAGATCCACGCCGGCGGCCGAGGCAAGGGCCGCTTCAAGGAGCCGGAGGCCGGCGACAAGGGCGGCGTGCGTCTCGCCCGCTCGGCCGACGAAGCCAAGCGCTATGTCCGCGAGATGCTGGGCAGGACCCTCGTGACGGTGCAGACCGGCGAGGCCGGCAAGCAGGTCAATCGCGTCTATATCGAGGACGGCTCGCTGATCGAGAAGGAGTTCTACCTCTCGATGCTGGTCGACCGCGCGACGTCCCAGGTCGCCTTCGTGGTCTCCACGGAAGGCGGCATGGACATCGAGGAGGTGGCCCATTCGCACCCCGAAAAGATCGTCACCTTCTCGGTCGACCCCGCCACCGGGATCATGCCCCTGCATGGCCGGCGCGTCGCCAAGGCGCTGGGGCTGACGGGCGATCTCGCCAAGCAGGCCGAGGACCTGACGGCCAAGCTCTACCGCGCCTTCGTCGAGAAGGACATGGCGATGCTGGAGATCAATCCGCTCATCGTCACGCAGGACCAGAAGCTGCGCTGCCTCGACGCCAAGGTGAGCTTCGACGACAACGCGCTGTTCCGCCACCAGGACGTGGCGGCGCTGCGCGACGAGACCGAAGAGGACGCGAAGGAGGTCGAAGCCTCCAAATACGACCTCAACTACATTACGCTGGACGGCACGATCGGCTGCATGGTCAACGGCGCCGGCCTGGCGATGGCCACCATGGACATCATCAAGCTCTATGGCGAGAGCCCGGCCAACTTCCTCGACGTCGGCGGCGGCGCCACCAAGGAGAAGGTGACGGCGGCCTTCAAGATCATCACCGCGGATCCCAATGTGAAGGGAATCCTGGTCAACATCTTCGGCGGCATCATGCGCTGCGACGTGATCGCGGCCGGCGTGGTGGCGGCGGTGCGCGACGTCGGCCTGCAGGTGCCCCTGGTGGTGCGCCTGGAAGGCACCAATGTCGAGCAGGGCAAGGAGATCCTGGCCGAGTCCGGCCTGAACGTCGTGTCCGCCGACGACCTCGACGACGCGGCCCAGAAGATCGTGGGGGCGGTCCGCACCGCCCGGGAGGCCGCCTGATGTCCGTCCTGATCGATTCCAACACCAAGGTCATCACCCAGGGCTTCACGGGCAAGAACGGCACCTTTCATTCCGAGCAGGCGATCGCCTACGGGACGAAGATCGTCGGCGGCACGTCGCCCGGGAAGGGCGGCTCCACCCATCTCGGCCTGCCTGTCTTCGACACGGTGGCCGAAGCGCGCGAGAAGACCGGCGCCGACGCCTCGGTGATCTACGTCCCGCCGGCCGGCGCGGCCGACGCCATCTGCGAGGCGATCGCCGCGGAGATCCCGCTGATCGTCGCCATCACGGAGGGCATCCCGGTGCTCGACATGGTGAAGGTGAAGCGCGCCCTGCAGGGCTCGAAGTCGCGCCTGATCGGGCCGAATTGCCCGGGCGTGATGACGGCCGGCGAGTGCAAGATCGGCATTATGCCCGGCAACATCTTCAAGCGCGGCAATGTCGGCATCGTGTCGCGGTCCGGCACGCTCACCTATGAGGCGGTGTTCCAGACGAGTTGCGAGGGCCTCGGCCAGACCACCGCGGTGGGCATCGGCGGCGACCCCGTGAAGGGCACCGAGTTCATCGACGTGCTGGAGCTGTTCCTGGCGGACCCGAAGACCGAGTCGATCATCATGATCGGCGAGATCGGCGGCTCGGCCGAGGAGGACGCCGCGCAGTTCCTGGCCGACGAGGCCAGGCGCGGCCGCAAGAAGCCCATGGTGGGCTTCATCGCCGGCCGCACGGCGCCTCCCGGGCGCCGCATGGGCCACGCCGGCGCGATCATCTCGGGCGGCAAGGGCGGCGCCGAAGACAAGATCGCCGCGATGGAAGCCGCCGGCATCCGCGTGTCGCCCTCGCCCGCAAGGCTCGGCAAGACGCTGGTGGATGTGCTGAAGGGCTGAGTTTTTTCTTCTCCCCGGCATCGGGAGAAGGTGGCCGAGCAAAGCGAGGTCGGATGAGGGGAGACCCAAGGTCCCCTCACCCCAGCCCTCTCCCCGTTCCGGGGAGAGGGGGCCGGTTGCGGCTCATCCTTCGGCCGTCGAACAAACCCGACCACAACCTCGCACTCGACAAACGCCTCTTCATCACCCACTTAAGGCGGGCCAATGCTCAAGATGGAGGTCTGTCGGTGAAAGCTCCCGCCCGCTGGCCCGTAGCCGACGCGCCGGCGCCGGAACTCGTGCTCGAACGCTTCGCTCCGGAGCAGACCTTCAAGACGCGCGTCTATGGGGCGCTGAAGCAGGCCATCATCGGGATGGACATCTACGCCAGCAGCGAGCCGACGTGGATCGACGAGCGCCATCTCTCCGAGAGGCTGGGCGTGAGCCGCACGCCGGTGCGCGAGGCGATCGCCATGCTGGAGCAGGAGGGCTTCGTCAAGTCCCTGCCTCGCCGCGGCATCATGGTGCTGCGTAAGACCAAGCGCGAAGTCATCGAGATGATCCAGGCCTGGGCGGCCCTGGAGAGCATGGCTGTCCGCCTGCTCATCGAGCGCGCGAGCGACGACGACATCGCCTCCCTGCGAAAGATCTTCAGCGGCTTCGACGAGAGCCACAAGCCGGCGGATTTCCCGGGCGAGTACTCCTCGGCCAACCTGGCGTTCCACCAGACGCTGATCCGTCTCTCCGGGTCGCGGCTGCTGGCCGATCTCACGGACAACCTCGTCCTGCACGTGCGCGGCATCCGCCAGATCACGATCGGCCGGGACGACCGGGCCACCCGCTCGATGGCCGACCACATGGGCATCATCGAGGCGCTGGAACGGCGCGAAACGGAGACGGCGGAGCGACGCGCCCGCGACCATACCCTCGCGCTCGCCGCCTATGTGGAGGCGCACAGCGAGGGCATCTTCGACTGAGCCCGGACGCTACACCGTCACGACGCGCAGATTGTTGGTCGAACCGGCCTTGCCGAAGGGCACGCCGGCGACCACCACGATGGCTTCGCCAGGCTTGGCGAACTCCACGGCCTTGGCCTGCGCCACGGCCTGGGCGACCATCTCCTTGTAGGTCGTGACGTCCTCCGACAGCACGCTGTAGGAGCCCCAGAGCAACGCCAGCCGCCGCGCCGTGGCCTCGTTCGGCGTGATGGACAAAATGGGCATGAACGGACGCTGCCGCGCGATGCGGGCCGCCGTCGTGCCGCTCGACGTGAAGGCCACGATGCCTGCCGCCCCGATGGCGTTGGCGACTTCGGCGGCGGCGGCCGACACGGCGTGCTGCGGCAGCGGCTCCACGGCCGGGCGCAGGGCCTCGATGATCGGCGGGTAGCTGCCGTGCTTCTCCGTGCGGGCGATGATGTGGTCCATCGTCTCGACCGCCTGGAGCGGATACTGGCCCGACGCGGATTCCGCCGAGAGCATCACGGCGTCGGCGCCGTCATAGATCGCCGTGGCGACGTCGGACGCCTCGGCGCGCGTGGGCGTGGGCGCGTTGATCATCGATTCCAGCATCTGGGTGGCGATGATCACCGGCTTGCCGGCGAGGCGGCAGAGCTTCACCAGATCCTTCTGGGCGCCCGGAACGTCTTCCGGCGGGATCTCCACGCCAAGGTCCCCGCGGGCCACCATGATGGCGTCGCAGAGCGACACGATGTCGTTGATGGAGGCCAGCGCGGCGGGCTTTTCGATCTTGGCCATGACTCCGGCGCGCCCGCCCACGAGCTGGTGGGCGTCCATGATGTCGGACGGGCGCTGCACGAAGGAGAACGCGACCCAGTCCACGCCCAGCTCGAGCCCGAAGGCGAGGTCGGCCTTGTCCTTCTCGGTGATCGGCGAGAGATCGAGGAGGGTGTCCGGGATGTTGACGCCCTTGCGGTCGGTCACCGGGCCGCCGGTCACCACCTCGGCGTCGATATAGTCGCTTCCGACGCCCGTGGTGACGAGGCGCACCTTGCCGTCGTCGATCAGGAGCTTGTTGCCGGGCATGACGGCGTCGAAGATCTCCTTGTGGGGCAAGGGCAGCCGCGCCGGATCGTCGGAGGTCTTGGCCAGGATGAGGCGGATCGTCTGCCCGGCCTGGAGCATCACGCGCCCGCCCGGAACGGCGCCGAGGCGGATCTTCGGGCCCTGAAGGTCCTGCAGGATCGCGATCGGATAGCCGAACTCCTGCTCGAGGGCCCGGATGACCCGGTGGCGCTCGCGGTGGTCCTCGTGGCTGCCATGGCTGAAATTGAGCCGGAAGACGTCCACGCCCGTCTCGAACAGCTTGCGGATCATGTCCGCGTCTGAACTGGCGGGTCCCAGCGTCGCAACGATCTTTGCGCGGCGGTTGCGTCTCAAGGCTGCCTCCTCGGTCGCGCCGTTTCAGGCGATTTGGATGCGCCCAACGGGCATCTCCCGATGCGTCGCGTCAAGGGCAATCGGTCCGATAACGCGCGCCGGATCGGGCGAACAGGGGCGCCTGTCACGCGGGCGCCGCAGTCGGCGGGCGACAGGTCTGCCCTCCGCTACCGGAGGGCGAACAGAGTGGCGTCGCACGTCGGCGCGCCGGGGCCGCTCCGGGATGGCGTCGACCTGGCGCGCGGCGGGGCCGGTCAACGAAAGAGGGCCCGGTGGGTCTCTTGACCGGGCGGTTCGGGAGAACGCAGACGTGGTGGAGACTCTTGGACCACTCTCCCTTGCTCAGAACCTGGCATCCCCCTCCAAGCGCCTGAGAACCTGTCCGGTGGAGATCGAGGACCGGACGCGCCGCAGAGGGTGTGAAGCGGTGGATCTCGTGCCCGCCCCTCTGAAGCGGCGAGAGGGTGCTACCAAGCGCAACCTCCCACCATTCGGATTCGAACCTATGCGACAAACTGGCGCACAAGCTCAAGCTTGCCTGCCCCCGGCGAAGCCGGCGCGGGATCAGGCCGCGAGGCTTCGCGCGCGCTGACGTTGGCCGTTCGCCCGCCCGCGCAGCGCTGCGGCCTGCTCGGTCCGGAAATGCGCCACGAGGTCGTTGAGCTTGCCGATTTGCGAGGCGAGGGCCGTCGCCGAGGCGCAGCTCTCCTCGGCGAGCGCGGCGTTCTGCTGGGTCATGTCGTCCATGTGGGAGATGGCCTGGCTCACCTCGGCGATGCCGACCGCCTGCTCCGCCGAGGCGTTGGAGATCTCCGCGACCGTGGAGACCACGCGCTCGGTGGCTTCGACGATGCGCTCCAGCGTCGCGCCGGCGTTCTGCACCAGCTTCACGCCCTCCGCCACCTCCACGGAGGTGGAATCGATGAGCCCGCCGATGTCCTTGGCGGCCGCGCTGGAGCGCTGCGCCAGCGTGCGGACCTCGGCCGCCACCACGGCGAAACCCTTGCCGGCGTCGCCCGCCCGCGCCGCCTCGACCGCCGCGTTGAGGGCGAGCAGGTTGGTCTGGAAGGCGATCTCCTCGATCACGGTGGTGATGTCGGTGATCTTGGTGGAGGCGGTCTCGATCCGCGTCATCGCCTCGATGGCCTGCCGGATCACGCTGCCGCCGTCCGCCGCGACGCCCTTGGCCTGCTCGGCCAGGTTCACGGCCGTCCGGGAGGATTCGGCCGACCCGCGGACGGAATGCGCCAGCTCCTCCGAATTGGCGCTGGTCTGCTCCAGGGCCGTGGCCTGCTGCTCGGTGCGCAAGGCGAGGTTCTGCGAACCGGCGTCGATCTCGCTCGCCGCCGACGAGACGTCCGAGGCGGCGGTCTGGATCGTGACCACCGTCGCGGCCAACTGGCCGATGGTGGCGTTGATGCTCGCCTGCAGCTCTCCGAGCACGCCGGAATGGGACCCCGAGACGCTGCGGGTGAGATCTCCCCCCGCCACGCCGGTCATCACGTCGGCGAAGTCCCGCACGGCGGTTTCGACCACCTCCGCCAGCCCGTTGAGGCCGTTCGCGAGTTCGCATGTGAAGCCGGTCTTGCCCGCCAGCGAGACGCGGCGGCTGAAGTCCCCGGCGCTGGCGGCGGCCACCACCTGGGCGACCTCGATCTGACCGGCGAGGTCGGCCGTGACGTCGTGCCAGACGATGGCGTAGCCCACGCGGCCGCCGTCGGGCGTGTGGATGTGGCTCCTGTCCAGGTCGACGACCGTGTCGCCGATCGTGAGCCGGGACTTGCGGGTCTTGCCGTCGTCCGAGAGACGCTCGTAGCGCAGCTCTCCGGCGAAGCTGCTGAAGTCGATCGTCTGGCCGAACAGCGCCTCGACCGAAAAATCCCGCCGGCCGGCGCGCAAGAGCGGCTCGTGCTGCGTGAGGAACTGCACCAGCACGCCGCTCATGAAGACGATCCGCTCTTCGACGTCGGTGATCATGATCATGGTCGAGGAGCCGTCGAGCGCCGCCGCGACCAGCTTGTTGTTGCGCCCCAGATCGCTGATCGAGCCCAGGGCGCGCGCCACTTCGCCGAATTCGTCCTTGCGCCCCAGGCAGGGAATGTCGACCTGCACCCAGCCTTCCTTGATCTGCCCGAGCGCGCGGGCGATCAGCGTGATCGGCTTGGCGAGGTTGCCTGTCAGCCCGACGATCAGCAGGACGGCGACCAGGCTGACCCCGAGCGTCGCCGTGAGAGCCAGCCGGCTGGCGTGAACGCGGATGTCGGCCGTCTTCTTCTCGCCGGCCTTGAAGGCGTCCTGGGCCACGGAGCCGAGCTCGGCCGTGAGCCGCTTCATGGCGTCGACGGACGCATCCACGGCGGCGACGGCCGCCCGTTCGCGCGCGGCGAGGCCGGTGGAGATGGGCAGCACATGGGCGAGCATCTTCTCCAGGAGATTGTCGGCGAGCTGCAGCGACTGGCCGCGCTGCTTCTCGAAGATCGCCACCTTGGCTTCGCCCGAGGCGGCGTTGATCTGCCGCGCCGCGAGGTGGATCTTGTCATTCGCCTTGCCGTACTGGTCCATGAGCCGGGCCAGGACAGGATCCGCGGGCTTGTAAGCCTCGGCGAAGGCGGCGAAATCGCTTTTGGCCGCGTCGGCGTTGCCCGGGAAGGCCACGTCGAAGCGCGCCGACTGCTCCAGGCTCTCCACCCATTTCGATGAGCGGTTTCCCAGCCAGAGGACGTGGGCGAGGACGTTGACGCTGCGTCCCTGCAGGTCGAACTGGTATTGGAGAGCCTCCCGGTGCGCCGCCAGCGCGTCGAACGCCTGTCTGCGGAACTCGGGAAGGCGCGCCTCGATCCGTCCGACGATCTCCCGGCCGCCGTCCTCCCCCTCCAACTCCTTCAGCGAGGCCACCAGGGACTCCAGCCGGCCGAGCCCGTTCTGGACCGGGGCAGGGTTGAACTCGGCCATCCTGTCGGACCGCAGCGCCGCCTGGAGGTCCGCCGCCACGGTCTGGCTGGTCAGGCTCACCTCGCCGGCGGTCAGCAGCTTCGGCAGGTCTGCCCCGATCAGCCTGTCGGAGCTTGCCGCCAACTCGGCCATGCCGAACCAGGAGACGGCGTTCGGCGCCGACGCGAGGAGTGCGACGAGGACCAGGGCGCCGGACAATTTCGCCTTGATCGAATGAACGGACATCAGGGACGGCATCGCGGACCTCGCAGGAGTGGAGAATGGCTCAGGTCAGGACTTGGCCTTGATCTTCTTCAGATGTTCGAGAACCTCGATCAGCTCGCCCTTGGCCTGTTCAAGGTCCTGCTTGTCGCCGGACGCCTTCCACGACACGATGTAGTCATAGGCGCGCGCCGGATGGACGATGAGGTCGATGTAGTTCCTGGCCATGCTGAACTGGTCCATGTCCTTCAGCGGCCGGCCGATCGCGTCTCCGGCGACGCCCTCGTCGCCCCACTGGGCTTCGAGTTCGTCCGGCTTCATGGCCTTCATGGCCGGGGCCGCTTTCACCGCATGGGCGATCAGGACGGCGTCGGCGGGGCTCGCCTTGGCGAACTCCTCGCAGGCCTCTATGCCCAGCGTCATGGCTTTCTCGAGCCGGGCCAGGCTCTTAGCCACGTCCGGGAAGGAGCCGGCGACGAGCTCCTTGACGGTGTCCTTGGTCAGGGATTCGTAGCCCGCGGCGTCCATGGCGGACGCGCCATGGGTCAGCAGGACGGCGAACAGCGACGAAAGCGTGAGGCGTGCGAGGGACATGGGATTTCCAGTTCGGCTTTGAGGGCGAACGACGTTCGCGGTTGCAAAGCCGAATCTGCACAATCTTAAATTGATATTAGATTAGAGAAAATACACAAACATCAAGATTGAGGGTGGTTTTGGCCGGCCGGTGGGTCGCAGCAGAGTGGGAAAGCCCCGGGGACGCCGAAGGTCCCGTCCCTCTAAACGGCGAAAACCCCGCGCAAGCGGCGCGGGGCTGTCCTCCGGCCCAGGGCGCCGGTCAGTCCTGGAACGTATAGGCGAGCGGGACGCCGTCGGACGGCTGCGAGGAGGCCGCGAACGAGTCGATGCGGCCGAAACCGTCGCGGCGCAAGGCTTCGCGACGCGGCGCCTCATGCTGGATCGGCCGGCGCAGCGCGGCGGACCGGGTCGAGGCGGCGCTCGCGCCGGGCCGGCACTCATGCGTCCGGCCGTCGAAGCCGCGATAGGTCTGCGTCCTCGCGTCATAGGTGCTGAACCCGGTGCAGCCGGCGGCGCCCGGCGCGAAGCGCTGGGCCGTCCGCGAGGCGGCCGAAGCGGGCTTGGCCGCCTCGCGCCGCGCCGCGGCCTTCTCCACCGCGGCGGCGCGCGGCAGGGCTTCGGCCGCCGGGGCCGGGACTGGGGTCTGCGGGGCCGTGGCCGCGGCCGCGGAGGTGATGGACCCCGTCTCGATCTCGGCCACCGCCTTGTCCTCGGCCTGGACCGGGGCTACGGCGGCGGGCCTCGCGGGCTGGGCGGGGGACGCCGCGGCCTTGCCGACGACGCCGGCGCGGACGGACTTCACCGCAATGGGCTGCCCGGGATTGTATTGAGGTCCGATCTTCGCCTGCTGCCCTGCGCCGCCGACTTGCGCCGGGTAATACAGGACGAGGCCGATGAAGGCGGCGACGATGATTGCAGCTGACGTGCTCAGAAGTGCAATGATTCGAAGCATGGTCCTGACCCCGTCGCAATTGTCACAGGGTCAGAATGCTTTCAGGAGTCCTTCGTTCCCGGCCGAGTTGCTTCAAAGATCGAGCCACTGTGTTCCGCGAGGCGGCGGCTCACATGATTCGGCTTAGCGCCAGCCGCTCAACGCGGCCCCCTCACGCGCTGGTCCAGTTCGGCGAGATTCGCCATGATCTGGGCGTTCTCCGGATCCTGGGCGAGGGCGGCCGAGAGCTCCTGGCTGGCTGCCCGGTAGTCCTTGCGGTTCATTCGCGAATAGCCGTGGTTGTTCAGATAGGCCGCCGTGCGGCCGCCCACGCTCAGCGCCTTCGCATAGGCCCGGTCGGCGAGGTCGTAGCGGCGCAACTGGTCGTAGGACGCGGCCAGCCCGAGCCAGCCCTCGGCCGTGGCGTCCGGCGATTCCACCGAGCGCTGGAAATGCAGCTCGGCGAGGCCGTAATGCCCGGCGGCGAAGTGCTTGCGGGCGAGCGCGAGATCGGTCGGCGCCGCGTCGGGCGCGACCGGGACCACCACCGCCCCGGCGGGCGCGGCCAAGACCGGCGCCGCTTCTCCCCCGGGCGCGATCGGGTTGCAGGCCCCGAGCGCCGCCGCGATCCCGGTCAGCAGCAGGAAGGAGAGGCCGCGGGGGACGGAAGTGTTTCTCATCGTTCAGGACGCCGACATGGAAGTCATCACCCGCACCGCCGCCGGATAAAGAAGGGTCACGATCAGCACAGGGAAGACGAAAACCGTTAACGGAACGACCAGCTTGGCGGGAAGCGCATAGGCTTTTTCCTCCGCCCGCGACATGCGCTTGTGGCGCATCTCATCCGAATAGACGCGAAGCGACTGCGAGAGGCTGGCGCCGAGTTCGGCCGACTGCTGGAGCAGCGTCGCGAAGGTGGCGGCCTCCTCGATGCCGAGGCGCTGTCCCATGCGCTCCAGCGCGTCGCCCGTGGGCGTGCCGGCCCGGATCTCGAGCGAGGCCATGTAGAGGTTCTCGGCCAGCGACGGATAGGACTGCACGAACTCCCGAGCGATGCGCTCGATGGCCGCTTCCATCGGCAGCCCGGCTTCCGCGCAGACCACCATCAGGTCCATGAAGTCCGGGAAGCCGATCCGGTGCGCGTCGATGCGCCGGGAGATCACCCGGCCCAGATGGAAGCTCGGGCCCATATAGCCCGCCACCATGGCGACGCAGGTCCAGAGGGGCGCGTTGACGCCGCTGTCCGACAGCCAGATGGCCAGGAACGTGAGGGGCGCGGCCACCACGGCCGCGGCGAGCCGCGCCGCGAAATAGAGCGTCGGAGCATGGGGCGAGAGATAGCCCGCCTGCACCATCTTCACCCGGATGGCGCGCTGGGCGCGCGCGTCGCCCACCAGCGCCGGGCCGAACGAGGCGGCGATCCGCTGCAGCGACGCGGCCGGGATCAGGCTGCGGCCCGCGGCCGCCGCGTCCGTCCCCTGCGCGGCGCGGCGCCGGACATCCCGCCGCCCCCGCGCCACCGACCACAGGGCCGCCGCCAGGATCGCGACCGCGATGGCGACGGCCACGCCGCCAAGCGCCTGTTCCGCCGTGATGAGATCGCCGTCGAACACGCCCGCGCCTCAGAATTTGAAGTTGATCATGCGCCACATGATGGCGTTGCCCACCATCATCCAGGCGACCGCCCCGCCCAGCACGATGGGGGCGGACGGCTGGCTCCAGACGTCGCCGTAGAAGTCCGGGCTGATGGCGTTGATGGACAGGAAGACGAAGACCGGCATGGCGTTGAGGATCAGCGCCGCGACGCGTCCCTCGGCCGACAAGCCCTTCACCTTGCGCCTCATCTTGAAGCGCTCGCGAATGACCTTGGCGAGGTTCTCCAGGATCTGCCCGAGATTGCCGCCCGTGGTGGACTGGATGGCCACCGACGTGACGAAGAGCCCGAGATCCTCCTGTCCGACCCGCGCCCACATGCTGCGCATGGCGGTCTCCAGATCCGCCCCATAGGTGATCTCGTCGGCGATCATGCCGAATTCCGAGCCGAGCGGATCGGCCATCTCGCGCGCCACCATGGCGATCGCGATCGGCACCGGGTAGCCGGCGCGCAGGCTGCGCACCACCACGTCGATCGCCTGGGGAAGCTGCTCGGCGAACTTGGCCTGCCGGCGGCGGCGCAGCCACCAGAGCGCCGCGAGGGGCAGCGCCGCCGCCCCGGCGAAAACCGCTGCGCAGGCGGCCATGACGTCGCCGGTCCCCCAATAGGCCCCGGCGCCGCAGGCGAGCGCCGCCCCGGCCGCCGCCGCTCCGGTCGCGGGCGTGACGCGGACGCCCGATTGCAGCAGCATGCGGCTGAGCGAGCCGGACCACCGCGCCTCGCCGTCGGCGCCCAGCCCGCGCTCTCGCCGCAACTGCAGCAGCACCGGCTCGTGCCCCGCCTCCTTGCCGGCCAGGGCGAGCCGGCGGTTCACCCGCGACCGGTAGTCGGTGGTGTCGTGCAGGAACAGGTAGGCGGCCTCGGCGGCCAGGATCGCCGCGACGGCGACGAAGCCCAGCGCCAGATAGAGCGGATCGAGATCGAACAGCGCGTCCATGGCTCAGAGCGGCCGGGAGGGGTCGAAATGAGACGTCGGGATGTTCACCCCGTGGGCGATGAGCTCCTGCAGGAAGCGCGGACGGATCCCGGTGGCGACGTGGTGGCCCTGGATCATCCCATCCTGGTCCGTGCTGGTCCGCACGAATTTGTAGATCTCCTGCATCTGGATGATGTCGCCCTCCATGCCGGTGATCTCCGCGATCGAGGTCACCCGGCGCTTGCCGTCCGACAGGCGCTGGAGCTGCACGATCATGCGGACCGCCGCGGAGATCTGGCCGCGGATGGAAAGCTGGCTCAGCGGCAGCCCCGCCATGCCGATCATCTGCTCGAGGCGGGAGATGGCCTCGCGCGGGTTGTTGGCGTGGATGGTCGCCATGGAGCCTTCGTGGCCGGTGTTCATGGCCTGCAGCATGTCGAAGGCTTCCTCGCCGCGGCACTCGCCCAGGATGATGCGCTCCGGCCGCATGCGCAGCGCGTTCTTGACCAGGTCGCGCTGGCGGATCTCGCCCTTGCCCTCGAGATTGGCGGGTCGGGTCTCCATCCGGGCGACATGCGGCTGCTGCAGTTGCAGTTCGGCCGCGTCCTCGATGGTGATGAGGCGCTCCGTCGGCGAGATGAAGGCCGAGAGGGCGTTGAGCATCGTGGTCTTGCCCGAGCCCGTGCCGCCCGACACGATGGTGGTGATGCGCGCCTTCACGGCGGCCGCCAGCAGCTCCGCCATTTGCGGCCGGATGGCCCCGATCTCGACGAGGCGCTCCAGCGACAGCTTGGACTTGGAGAATTTGCGGATCGACACCAGCGGGCCGTCGACCCCGATCGGCCGGATGGCGCAGTTGAAGCGCGATCCGTCCGGCAGGCGCGCGTCGCAGAGCGGGCTCGATTCGTCGACGCGCCGGCCCACGCCCGAGACGATCTTCTGGATGATGCGCATCAGGTGCGCCTCGTCCTTGAAGAGGGAGGGCGTCTGCTCCAGCACGCCGCCCTTCTCGACGAAGACGTTCTCGTGGCCGTTGATCAGGATGTCGGAGATGCTGGGATTCTTCAGCAGCGGCTCCAGCGGGCCCAGGCCGGTCATCTCGTCGAGCACCTCGGAGACGAAGCCGTCGAGCTCCTTGGCGTTCAGCGGCAGCCGCTCGGCCACCACCCAGCCGGAGATGATGGCGTGGATCTCGCGGCGCAGATCCTGCTCGGGCAGCTTCTCCAGGCTGGCGAGGTTGAGCTCGTCGATCAGCCGCTTGTGCAGCCGGACCTTGGCCTCCAGCAGCTTCGGCTTGACGTCCATCGCCCTGGGTTCCGCCGGCCTGGACGGAGCGGACGTCTCCGGCTCGGGAGCATGGTGACGGGCCTCGACGGGGGGCGGCGCCGGCATCGGCTCGGCCGCGGCCGGGGGAGCCTCGGGCCCGTCCGGCGGCGGCGGGAAGGCGGGGCGGGGGCCCGACGCGGGAGGGGCGGGCGGCGCCGGAAGGTCGTCGTCGATGCGGGGCCGGGGCGCGGTCGAGAGGCGGGCGGAGAAGCGTCCGAGCATGCGTGTTCGGCTTTCGGCGTCTGGGGGGCTGCCATCGGGAGCTCGCCCCGATGGTGCCGGGGAGGTGTGAAATCCGCTCTTTTTCGACCTCTAAAATGCAACCTAGAGTCGAAAATACGCGGGCTCCGTCACGTTGGCGCGCACACGATCTTGCGCAGGTCCGCGGACACGTTGCTGCCCGCCTTGACGGAATCCAGCGGCAGGCCGCGGTCGATGGCCTCGCGCATCAGGGCGTAGTTGTTGGCCACGGCGCCGGCGAACATGGGCCCCAGCGCCCGCTCGGCGTCGACCTTGCGCAGGCCCGTGCCGAACATCGAGGTCTGCTGGAAGCGGTTGACGATCACGCGGGGCTCCACCTCCGGCAGGCGCTGGGCGAGGGCGGTGGCGAGATTGCGCCCCTGCCGGAGCCCCGGGACGGTCATGTCGGTCACCACATAGACGGCGTTGGAGCCGGCCAGCACCGAATCCGTCCAGGGATCCCAGCGGCGCGGCAGGTCGATGACGACATGCGCGAAGGTGGAGGAGACGATGTCCAGCATGCGCAGCACGAAGGCCGGGTCGACGTCGTTGGGCTGGGCGGGCCGGCCCGGGGCGGCGAGCACCACCAGGCCCGACGCGTGCCGGCTGAACATGACCTCCAGGAGCTGCTGGTCCATCCGCTCGGGGTGCGGCCCGATCTCGGCGGCGTTGAGTCGCGGCTCGATGTCGAGATAGTCCGCGCAGGCGCCGCTCTGGAAATCGAGATCGACCAGGCAGGTCGAGGGCTCCTTGCCGTCGCGCAGCAGCAGCATCGCGGTCTCGATGGCCAGCGACGTGTTGCCGACGCCGCCGAGCGCCGGGATCAGCGTATGGGTGCGGCCGCCCTGGTCGGGCAGGCCGGTCCCGGCGCTCAACGCCTGCAGGCAGGATCGCAGCACGTCCTTCGCCTGGACGGGCTTGCGCAGGAAGTCGGCGACGCGGATCTGCAGGAACCAGCGGGCGAGGCCGTCGTCGAACGCGTCCGTGAGCACGATCACGGGCGCGCCCGGCGCGACCACGCCCATCAGGCTGCGCAGGCCGGCGAGGCTTTCCTTGTTGCGGGCGTCGAGATCGACCACGACGATCGACGCCGCCGCGACCCGGGCGTCCCGGTGCATGTGCTCGACCGGCTCGGGAATGAGCACGGGCGAAAGCGAACGCATCGGGGCCAGGACGGCCGCGATGCTCTCCAGCAAGGGCTGGTCTGCTCCCGCCAGGATCAGGGTGGCGGGGCTGGAAGCGCTGGTGGTCATGGATCTCGGACTCGGCGTCGGCGAAGGGGAGGGCGCGGGCCTGCTCAGGGGCCGACGGCCACGGGCGCGAGGACGGGCGGACCGCCGGGAGCCGGGCCGCCGAGCCGCCCGGCGTCGGGCAAGCCGTGGTTCTCATAGCGCTCGATGGCGTCCGCCACCCGCCGCCCGCTGGTGGGGATGTCCGGGTTCACCGAGGCGGCCGGCCAGGGATCGATGATGTGGACGGCCTTGTTGTAGGCGATGGCGTCCCCGGCCGCGAAGGAGATGGCGTCGCGCCGCGCCAGGCTCTCCTGGCATCCGGCGAGGGCGAGCAGGCCGCCCAGGGCGAGCCAGCGGAGCGGGTTATCGGATCGCGGCATTGCGGCCTCCGGCGACGTCGAGGATGTAGCCGCCCGCGCGCGGCGGAGCGTTGCGGCCACGGGCGGGAACGCTCTGCTCGCCGGCGACGAACAGGTCGAGATTGTTGGCCACCTGGGCGGAGTCGAGCGGCGTGCGCAGGCGTTCGCCGGGCCGCGCCGGACGCACCAGATGGGGCGTCACGATGATGGCGAGGTCGGTCTCCTTCTTCTCGAACGAGGCCGACCGGAACAGGGCCCCGAGCACCGGCACGTCGGCGATCCAGGGAAGCTGCTGCTGGGTCTCGGCGCTGATGCTCTGCAGCAGCCCCGCGATGGCGAAGCTCTGGCCGTCCCGCAGCTCGATCACCGTCGAGGCCCGGCGCACGATGAGGGCGGGCACCGCGACCCCGCCGGTCCGGACCGAGTTCGTGGTGTCGAGCTGGCTGACCTCCGGCTCGATGCGCAGGTTGATCACGCCGTTGGCGAGGACCGTCGGCAGGAAGGTGAGCCCGACGCCGAACTTCTTATAGTCGACCGAGATCCTGCCCTGGTCGGCCTGCACCGGGATCGGGAACTCGCCTCCCGCCAGGAAGCTGGCCCGTTCGCCCGACATGGTGATCAGGTTGGGCTCGGCCAGCCGCCGGGCCAGTCCGCGATCCTCGAGCGCCTGCACCAGCACGTCCGCCTGGACGCCGCTGGACAGCACGCGCCCGATCACGGCGCCGAACGGCGTCGCCCCGGAGGCGAGCCCGCTCGCGCCCGCATTGGCCGCGAGATTGTACGCCCCCTTCACAGGGTCGCCGAAATTGTTGCCGACCGCGCGCCAGTTGACGCCGAGATCCTTGCCCGCCGTGCGGGACGCCTCGATGAAGCGGACTTCCAGCATGACCTGCTGGGATCCGCGCACCTGGACGTTGTTGACGACGTCCGGCCCGTATTGGCGCGCCAGCGACACCGCCCGTGCGGCCTCCACCCCGTCGCGGGCGCTGCCGCTGAGCACCGTCCTGCCATTCGCGGACGACGCCCGGACGCCCCCGCCCGACATCTGGTCGAGGTCCTGGCTGAGCCTGGGCGTGTTGTAGTTCACCTCCACCTCGACGACGCTGACCAGCTGCTTGGCCGCGTCGAAGACCGAGATGTTGGTCGAGCCCGCCTTCCGGCCGAGGACGTAGAGGCTGTGATCCGTCAGCGGCATCACGTCCGCGATCTCCGGATCGCCGACCACGAGGTCCACGAAGGACGGACCGATCTGGATGGTGCGCGACTTGCCCTGGGCGACCTGGACCGAGCTGACCTGGCCGGTCCGGGCCGCGCTGCGCGGCTCGGCCGCCGAGGCGGGCGTCGCCGACTGGAGCGCCAGCGCCAGCAAACCGATCGCGGCCGAACGGGCGAGCAGGGCCGAAGGCCGCTCCCTCCTGGCGGAACAGCCGCCGCCGATAGACACGCTAGGGTTGTAAAAGCACATGCTCGTCCGCCATTCGTGGCTTTTTGTCAGGGACGAGTAAGAATTCGCGCTCTTAACGGCCTATGAATCCGCATCGGCGGCAACGAAAAGGAGTGAATTGCGATTAACCCGTCTTGTTAAAATTGCTTCCATCATTCCAAATCGCTCCAACAACCCGAAGAACATTGAGATATCTGACGTTTTTACGGGTTCGTCTAACAGGTTGGAGAAGCCTGCGCTGAACAGTCGTCGTCAAGCAACGACGATGGGACCTTCTTGCATGAGCGAAGGATATCCGGCGATAGGCTACTCGCGCACCAGCCCGGCGCTGAACCTGGAGACGGGCGCGCGCACGCTGGCGATCGCCTCCCTGATGGCGGCCGCCCTGTGGGGCGTGGCCGCGGCCCGGGCGACGCAGGACGGCAAGGCCCTGGCCGCGACGGAGGACGCGCCGCTGTCCTACGCCGCATGGAAGCCCTTCGGACAGTCCCGGCACGCCGCGCGGGCGGGGTCGGAGCCCGGACCCGAAGCGGCCCCCGGCCTCATGGCCGCCGGCCCCGCGCCCCTCGACGCCATGCGCGGCCTCTCCTTCGCGGCGCCGGCCGAGCGGCCGCCCGCTCCCGACATCGAGCGCGAATTCGTCGGCGTCTCGGCCGTCGACGGCCGCACCCTGAAGGCCGGGGATCTCCTGATCCAACTCGCCGACGTCCCCGCTCCGTCCGCGAAGGAGACGTGCCTGCGGCTCGACGGCGTGGCCGAGCCTTGCGTCATCCGGGCCGCGACCCGCCTGGAGCTGCAGGTGCGCTGGCGCAAGGTGGAATGCCGCTACCAGCCCGCCGTCGCCGGCGTCGCCTCGGGCGTCTGCAAGGTCGGCGGAGTGGGGCTGGCGCAACGCCTCGCCGCGTCGACCCGCCGCGCGGCCGGACTGGAGCTGTCGCAGGCCGCCGTCCCGGCGGCGATCGCCCGCTAGGCTCCGGGCCTATTTGACCAGGCGGGACGTCATGACGGCCTGCCTGAACAGCGCGGCCATGGCCTCGGAGACGCCCTGCGACGGGCTGACCTCGAAATACAGCCCCGGGCTCGCGCATTCCTGCATCTTGCGGCCGATGGACCCCGCGAAGGGCTGCAGCCAGGTCGTGTACCAGCCATTGGTCGGCAGCGGCAGATAGGTCGTGTACAGCACCGCGACGCGGATTCCGCGGGCCTTGACGGCGTCGCACAGCGCCGGATTGAGCGGCTGCTGGCACCGCCCGCCGCCCGCCAACGGCTGCGTGCACCCGGTGGGATTGTACTCGTCCGCCACCCCGTCCGAGACGAGGAACAGCACCTTTTGCGGGCCGGACGGCGAGCTGCCGTCGCCGGGGTCCGACATCTCCTTGTTGGCGGCTGGGATCAGCGTCGACAGGTTGGTCTGCATGTCGTTCTGGTAGTTCTGGTACGGCACCGTCATCAGGTCGATCGAGCCCGCCTTCGCCTTGGCGTTGGCCAAAATGGGCGTGAGAGGCGCGACTTCCGTCAGCTTGGCGTTCGAGGCGTCGACGCCGAAGCTGTAGACCCCCACCCGGAACTGGTTGGGCGTCGCCGTCATGCTCGTGGCGGTGTCCATCAGGTTCTGGGTCGCCGTCCGCAGCACGTCGATCCGCATGGTGACGCCGAGCTTCTTGGCGAGATCGTAGTAGCTGCTGGGATTGGACGTGTCGTGGCACGCGAAGGCGCACTGGTCCGGCGTGTTCGCCACCATGGCGGCGATGTCGGCCTGGGTCGCGCCCACGCCCATCGAGGGCGAGTTGTCCAACAGGAGGTAGAAGTCGATATAGGGCGCGCGGCTCTGGGCCGAGGTGGCGAAGCCGGACGCCGACATCACGCTCATGCCCACGACGCTGGCCAAGGAGGTTTGCATCCGCAGCGTGTAGTTCAGCGTCGCGGTTCGGGTCAGGCCCTGGTCCTTGACCTGGAGATCGACGTCCAGCGTCCGCCCGGGCGCGGCGCGCACGGAGAGCGTGTCGAACAGGGCCTGCCCGGCCTTCCTGGCCTGCTCCGCGTTCAGATTCGTCGCCGAACTGCTGGTGGCGGCCAGCACGGCGGAGTCGGCGGCCCCGTCGATCGTCGCCTTGGCCCTGACGAGCCGGCTGTAGTCCACCGCCACGCCGACGCACAGCATCAGGGGAATCGCCGCGACCGCGAACGTCACGGCCGCCGCGCCACGCTCATCTCCGGTGAACAGCCGCCTGAATCGGGAGGTGGAGAAAGCGGTTTTGGCCATGTCGTCCAAAAAAAATCATGCTTCAGGACGGCAACTATGGGTTGTGCTCTCTTAAAATTGCATTGTTTCGGAGGGGAAGCGCCGGCACGTAGAATTGCGTAGATCAACTCCGGCGCCCGTGCGCCGGAGGACCGGGACCGTCAGTCTGGCGAAGCTGCGGGACGGACTTAGAGGCCGGCGACCACGACGAGACGCTTGACCTCGCCCTTCAGATAAGCCTGCAGGAACTTGTCGTAGTCCCGGATGGAGACGCAGCCGTTCGAGTCGCCCTTCGGGCCGAGCATGAAGGTGTGCGCCAGAAGGCCCGCCCGCCCGTGGATGGCGGCGCTGCCGCCGACCGGGTTGAGGCGCAGGGCGCGCACGCCGTGGAACAGCTGCTCGCGCATGGTCAGGTCATAGACATGCGGGGGCGTGGGCCCGCGCATGCGCTCATGCACGTATCTCGGGTCGTCGAGCCTGTCGCCCAGGCCCGAATGAGCCTCGAGCCGCTCGCCGTTCGGCATCGTGAGCGTGCGGGACGCGATGTTGTAGACGGCCGTGCCCTGGCCCGAGGCGGCCGAGGGGGGCGTCGCCGGCGCCGGAGCCGGGATGAGCCCTCTCAGCGGATTGCCGCCGACGGCGTCGTCCTGGGGCGCCGCATAGGCGAGCGCCGGCCCGTTGGGCTGCCGCTGCACGCCGAAGATCTTTTCGAAGATGGAGCGGTCGTCGGCCGGCGGCGCGGCCGGCGCGGCCGCCACCCTGGACCGGCGCGGCGAGAGCGGGCCCGTCAGCCGCGGCTGCTCCGGCGAACGCAGCTCCGGAGGCCGCGGCAGCGGCAGCGGCGCGGCCGAGGCGACGTCCTCGTCTTCCTCGTCCTCCTCCACGGCCGGGGCGGCGGGCGCGACCGCCGCGATCACCACGGACGGCTCCACCCGGGCGATGGCCGGCGGGGTGGACGGAACCCATTCCGCCGTCAAGGGCGCGCTCTGGGAGAGCGGGCGCGCCGCGACGCCCAGCGAGTAGGTTGGCGACAGCAGGGGGTCGAGCTTCGCCACCACGCTCTGGGCGTGAGTGGACGCGGCGGGGCCCGGAACCGCCATGGCGGCCGGACCCGCGGGATCCCATGCGGGCGAACCGGCCCACAGGCCGGCTCCCAGGACGAGGGTCGAGACCAGAGTGAGGGGGACGGCGGCGCGGCCGCGCTTCGAGCCGCTCAGGACGACGCCGGACCGGCCGGACGAGAACGATCTACCCAACACGAAACTCATGCGACACGCTCTCGGGATACGCGGCCGACGTCCCCCGCTCCCTTGCCGGACGACGCTTGGAGGCGCGGCCGGCGCGCCGAGGACCACGCGGTCCTGGCGAGGTTGGCGGAGGAAAGGCCCCCTACGGTTCGGGATCCATTCAGCGCCCGGTTGGTTAACCGGCGGTGAACCGCGATCGTCAATGTCAAATCGACGCGTCCAGAACTCGGGGCGGTCGTCAGCCCCTGCTGCGGCCAAGCCGATGCGATGACGGCCTCACCCGCGTGACGCCGTCGGCGAATCGACACGTGGTCCCGGCGATGTCCGGGGAAGTCCGATGGAGCGGGGCAAGTCCTGACAAGGATCAGCCCGCAACGAGGTTCGCCTTTTAGCATCAAGCGAATCGCTTTGCCAATCCCGGATCAGCAATCGATTAACCACGTCAAGCTGTTTGCAGGAGAGGTGTGTCTTTTTCCCTTCACTGCGGCACGAAAGCTTCGGCGTGGCCGCAGCGGCCGAAGGAATGTTCAGGGCCATACTTTGAAGGGTCGGTTTGCGCCTGGCGGGGGCGAAACGCCGAACGCCCGACGGCCCCCTACACGAGGCCATGGGGGCGCCCAAAAACGACGAAGGCCGCTCCGAGGAGCGGCCTTGCGTGGCTGGAACCGATGGTCGGAGCGATAGGATTTGAACCTACGACCCCCTCGTCCCGAACGAGGTGCGCTACCAGGCTGCGCTACGCTCCGATGTCATCGGCTTCCGACGCGGCCTGTATAGGCAGGCGAGGGGGTTGGCGCAACCGAAAAAGCGGCCGGGCCGCCCGGGCGGGCGAGCCGCTTCCCCTGGGGTCAGTCGCAGCAGGCGGCGTCCGGAGCGGTTTCGCTGCGGCCGAGAGCGCGGACCCAGGCGACCATGCGGCCGAGCGTCCCGAACACCGCTTCGTCGATGAGTTCGAGGAGCGTTTCGAAGATGGCGTCGATCATCAGCATTCTCCTGTTGCGCTTGTCGGCGAGCACGCCTCCGATAGGCAGAGTGAACGGCGCCACTTTCGCGGCGAAGCTGCGGCGGCGGCGTGCGCCCGCGCACATGTCCCCCATGGTTGATCGAGATGGTGAACGCCACCTTTACGCGCCGCCCGCGAGCGCCCGCGCGACGCGTGTTGCGCACGAAACCGAGCCCCACTATGGTCCGCCCCGACCGGCCCGCGGCCGAGTCATTGGGGCGTCGCCAAGTGGTAAGGCAGTGGATTTTGATTCCACCATGCGGAGGTTCGAATCCTCCCGCCCCAGCCATCCCGCGTGGGGAGGCGTCGCGATCGGGCGTCCGGCGGCCTAGCCCAGCGCGGACAGGGTCGACGCCTTGGCGCGGTCGGGCTCGCCGAGGCTTTGGCGCCAGGAGATCATGGATTGGGCGTGCGAGGCGGCGAGCAGGACGGTCGTGTCGCTGCGGCCGGCTTCGATGATTTCGGCGAGCGCCTCGTGAAGCGCGTCCTGGAGGCGGAGGAGGTCGGGCGCGGTCGCGCGCCTGGCCTGGTCGGCGATCGCGATCAGGCGGGCGATCTGCGTGCGGTCCGCCGCGTCCTGCTTGCGCCGCATGCGGCTGGCCACCATGGCCCATGAGGAGCCGATGACGCTGAACGCCATGGCGGCCGCATAAGCGTAGCCCTGGAGATCGTCGAGCAGGCTCTGCTCCCCGGAGGCCAGGTACTGGGCCACGCCGGGGTGAACGGGCAGGACGGACGTGTTCGCGTCCGGATCGGGCGCCTCGATCTGGGCCGCCTGCGGAAAGGCGGCCGCGAGGTCGGCCTTGGCGGCTAGGACGCTGCGCGCGATCGCGCCCGCCTCGAAATTGAGCATGGAGAAGGGCGCCGCCAGCCGGTAGGTCACCGCCATCACGGTCACGCTGTCGTCCGGCAGTTCCGGGCGCGGCCTGAGCGCGCCCTTCGGAACGTCGAGGCTTTCGAGGCCCGGAAAGCGGGAGGCGATCGCGTCCGCGTCGTCGAAGGCGAGAAGCCGGGGCGGCCCGACGCTGCGCGCCATCGCGGCGACGGCGTCGACCAGGCCGCCGGGCCCGACCGGGCCGATGGCGAGGACGGCCGCCACCGGCTTGTCGCGCAGGGTCTTGCCGAGGTCGCCGATCGGAACCACGAGCCGCCGGACCGCCTTGGGGTCCACATTGTAGAAGCCGAGCAGCCGGTCGAGCAGCGCCTCGTCTTCGGCCTGGGTGCGGCCGGCGATCAGCGCCACGGTGCGGCCGGACAGGCCCGACAGGGTCTCCAGCCTGGCGCTGGGCGGCGTCAGGAACGCCACCGCGTCGCGCCTGAGGATGACGATCGTCTGGCCGTTGCGCGGCGGAGACGCATCGGAGCGCACGATCGCCAGGTCTACCTGGCGGGCCTCCAGCCTCGCGCTGCTCTCGGCGAGGCCGTCGACCTGGACGGGCTGCACGGACATGAAGGGGTGGTGCTTGCGCAGGACCGTCCCGATCCCGGCCAGGAACCCGTCCGCGGTTCCGCCGAGCGGCCCCGTGGTGATCCGAAGCGTGGCGTGCGGGGACTTCAGGTAGATCAACGCTGCGAGGGCGCACGCCGCCGCCAGCGCAGCCGCGATCGCCGCATAGCCATAGGAACGCCTCATGGGCAGCTCGCCGGTCCGGCCAGGGTCCGTGCTCCCGGCCCGTGCGGCCGCAGAGCATCGGCGAGTCACGGCACGGAGCGGGGCGTCGCGCTATGCAGAAACGGCGGGCCGTGCGGCGCGCGTCTTCGACGCTACGCGGTCCGCCCCTTGCGCCAGTGATAGGCGCGGCCGTCCTCGGCCCGTTCCGGGGCCGACACATAGCGCCCCTCGGCAGGGACCGCGATCCCGTCGAAGGCGGCCGCCAGCCGCTGCAGCGCCTCCTGCATCTCGGGTCCGCGCATGGGCTGGCCATGGCCGGTCACGACCAGGTCCGGGCGGAGCCGGGCGAGCGTCTCGACGGACCTCTTCGCCTTGTCCCACTCGATGGTGAAGTACTGGGGCGGCCCATGCATCTCGGGCCGCTGCACCGCGACCGCATAGGCCGATTCCTGCCCGGTGGTCACGAAGGCGTCGCCCGCGACGAGGCTGCGGTCGCCCTCGCGCCAGAAGGAGACATGCCCGACGCTATGGCCCGGCGTGTGGATCCAGCGCCAGCCCGCCAGGCCCGGGACGGACCCGTCCTCCGGCAGGATCCTCAGGCGGTCGCCGAGGTCGATGGGCCCGCGCGGATAGAAGCGCGCCAGCGCCGCCATGGCGCCGCCGCCGACCGTGGGGTCGCCGGGCGGATAGGCGGCGCGACCGTCAAGATACGGCGCCTCGAGCGCGTGGGCGTAAACGGGCGCGTCCCATTCGGCCGCAAGGTCCTGAAGCACGCCGACATGGTCGAAATGGCCGTGCGTCAGCAGGATCGCGGAGGGCCTCGCGCCCTCGCCGAAGCGCTCGCGGGCGGCTTGCGCGATGAAGCTCTTCGTGCCGGGCAGCCCGGCGTCGATCAGCGCCCAGCCGCGGTCGCCGGCGCGCGGCGGCCCGACGAACACGACGTTGACGATGCCCAGGCGACGATAGGCCAGGTCTGGCGCGACCTCGTGCGTGTGGTCGTGGCGGGCCGCGTCGATCTCCGGGTCGATCGCGCTGGCGTCCTGCGAGAGGGGGATCTGTTCGGCCATGTCCTGTTCCTTCTCCTGGACCAGCGCTGCGGCGGCGACCGTTGCGAATGCCCGGCGGGCGGACCGGTTCCGTCGATCGGCGTCAGGGCTGGCCGCCGCCTCCCGCCGCACCATAGACCTGGCCGGTGGCGTAGCTGGCGTCGAGCGCGGCGAGCTGGACGTAGATCGACGCCAGCTCGACCGGCTGGCCCGGGCGCTTCAACGGGGTCTGGCCGCCGAAGGACTTCAGCTTCTCCATCGTGGCCCCGCCCGAGACCTGGAGCGGCGTCCAGATCGGCCCGGGCGCGACGCCGTTCACCCTGACGCCCTTGGGGGCGAGCTGCTTGGCCAGGCTCTTCACGTAGTTCATCGTGGCGGCCTTCGTCTGGGCGTAGTCGTAGAGGTCGGCTGAGGGGTCGTAGGCCTGCTCGGACGTGGTGCCGATGATGCAGGCTCCCGGCTGCAGGTGAGGGAGCGCGGCCTTGATGATCCAGAACGGCGCGTAGACGTTGGTCTTCATCGTGGCGTCGAAGTCCTCGGTCGACACGTCCAGGATCGAAGCTCGCGCCTGCTGGCGCGCCGCGTTGCAGACCAGGACGTCGAGCCCGCCCAGCCCGCGGACGGCCTCCTCGACCATGCGGACGCAGAACGCCTCCTCGCGCAGGTCGCCCGGGATCGCGAGGGCGGTCCGGCCCTCCGCCTTGATCAGCGCGATCACCTCCCGGGCGTCCTCCTCCTCGGTGGGGAAGTAGTTGATCGCCACGTCCGCGCCCTCGCGGGCGTAGGCGATCGCGGCGGCGCGGCCCATGCCGGAGTCGCCGCCGGTGATGAGCGCCTTGCGGCCGGCGAGCCGGCCCGAGCCGCGGTAGCTCTTCTCGCCATGGTCGGGCCGGGGCTCCATCCGGCCGGCCAGTCCCGGCCAGGGCTGCGACTGCTCCTTGAAGGGCGGCTGGGGATATTTCGTCCTGGGATCCTGGGGCATCGTTGGGGCCGGGGCCGCGGCTGCGCCTTGCGCCATGGCGGCGCCGGACGAGGCGGCCGTGGCCGCCAGGCCAGCGCCGGCGCCGACGAGTTGACGGCGGCTGAAGGTGGGATCGTCGGTCATGCAGGGCTCCGTGGTGTCGGCGAGCACAACGGGGCGGGGCCGCATTCGTTCACCAGGGCGCCCTTGCGCGCCTGCGCGAAAGCGCCGCGGGGAGCCTCTCAGGCGGCGTTCTGGCCGGAGACCTTCCGCAGGATTTCGGCTTTCGGGCCGTCGGCCACGATGCGGCCGTGCTCGATCCAGACCAGGCGGTCCACGAGGCCGAGCAGCGGCGCGCGGTGGGTGGCGATGATCAGCGTCCGGTCGCCCAGCGCCGCTCCCAGCTCGCGCACGATGCTCGCCTCCATGGCGTTGTCCATGGCGGCGGTGGGTTCGTCCAGCACCAGGGCCCTCGGATCGCCGAGCAGCGTGCGCGCCAGCATGACCGATTGGCGTTCGCCGCCCGACAGGCGCTCCCCGCGCGGGCCGACCCGCATCCCGTACCCGGCCGGATGGCGGGCCGCGAAGGCCTGGACGCCGGCAAGCGCGACGGCGCGCTCGAACGCGTCCTCGGAGACGCCGTCGAGGCCGAAGCAGATCGCGTTGCGCAGCGTGTCGTCGAAGGGCGCCGAGTCCTGCCGCATGAAGCCGAAATGGCGCCGCACGCGCTCCGGCGCCGTCTGCCGGATGTCGTGCCCGTCGAGCAGCAGCGCGCCTTCAGTCGCGGTGTGAAGCCGCAAGACGAGCTTCAGCAGCGTGCTCTTGCCGCTTCCCGCGCGCCCGATCAGGCCCACGCGCTCGCCGGGCGCGATGGAAAGGTCCACGCCGGTGAGCGCGGGCGACGTCTCGCCCGGATAGGTGAACCCGACGCCCTTGAACGCAAGCCGCCCCTGGAGGGGCCGGCGCGCCGCCGTTCCGTCGCCGGCGTCCTCCGTGGGGGCGGCCAGGATCGCCTCGATGGTGCGGGCCGAGCGCAGGATCTGCAGCAGCCGGTGCAGCTGGGCGCCGAGCTGGGTCATGGGCGCCATGACGCGGCCGATCAGCATCGAGGCGGCCGACAGGGCGCCGATGGTCATCGCGCCGTCGCCGATCTGGTAGACGCTGAGCACCATGCCGATCACCACGGCCGCCTGCGAGATCGCGCCGGCGGCCTGGAGCGCGAAGGCGCCGTGCATGCGATGGGCGTGGCCGACGAAGGCCGCGCCGTCGACGAGCCGCTCCCAGCGGCGGATCATCGGGCGCGTGGCGTTCGCCACCTTGACGGTCTCGATCCCGGCGACGCTCTCCAGCAGCAGGTTCGCCTGCGCGGCGTTGAGGCGCGCCGCCTCGACGGCTTGCTGGCCGCGCACCTCCCCGGCGAGCTGGATCAACGCGATCAGGGCGACGCCGGCCAAGGGAATCCAGGCGACGGATCCGGCGATGCCGTAGAGCAGGAGCGACGACGCGACGAAGAACGGAACGTCGATCGCCAGGGATGCGACGAGCCCGGGCAGCAACTGGGCGAGCGCCTCCACCTCGCGCATGCTGGTCTGCACGCCGCCGCCTGCCGCCCCCACGGCTCCCAGCCGCGCGCGCAGGATGCGGCTGAAGAGCCGCGCCTGCACGGACGTGGCGACGCTCAGCCCCACGGCGTCCGAGAGCCGCATTCGCACCACCCGGATCGCGAGATCCAGCGCCAGCGCGACGCCCACGCCGATGGCCAGCGCCCAGAGGGTCTCCATCGCCAGATGCGGGATCACCCGGTCATAGACGGCCATGGAGAAGATCGGGACGCTCAGCAGGAAGAGGTTGGCCAGCGCCGCCGCGACGCACAGCACGGCTAGCCGCCCCCGGTGGCGCGTCGCCATCTCGGCCGCGACCGTGCGCAGCAGTCCGGCGCGGAGCGCCGGCTCCCGCCCGGCGTCCTGCGGCGCGGGCTCCCGCGGCGCGATGAAGAACACGGTTCCGCCATGCCCGGCGGCGAGATCGGCGAGGGCGGCCTCGCCGGGCCCGCCATTCGTCAGCAGCGAAAAGCGGTCCGGGGCGGGACGTCCGGTCAGGATCGTGCTGCGCCCCGCCTGGTCCAGGATCACGCAGGGAAAGTCGGCGTCGCGCAGCGACGACAGGCTGCGCTGCGCATACCAGACCTTCAGGCCGCGGTCCTCGGCGGCGGCGGCGAGCTCCTCGGGCGTCGCGACGCCGAAGGGCAGGGGCTCCGCCTCGCCGGACCAGCTTCGCCCGTACCACGCCTGCGCGACAGCGTCGATGTCGGCGAGCAGATGCCCCTCGGCGCTCCCCGACGCCGCCTGGAGAGCGTCGGCGGGGGGCGCGGGTCGCTTCCGCGCCGGGGGATCAGGGATGAAAGCAGGGTCATGCGGGCGCGTGTTCCTGGCGGCCGTCCGCCGTCACTCGGGCCATCATTGATTTTTGCATGCTTAACATCGTAAATCAGCGCTTGCTTATGGTTGCGTCAATCCTGTTCTGCACTCCGAGCGCTTCATGCCAAACCCGCCGACGCCGCCTGCGGCCAGCCCCCCGGTCCCCTATCCGCGGCAGTGCGACAGGATCGCCGGGCGGGCCGAGAACGCCTTCGTGGCGACGACGGCGCTGGGCGTTGCGGCGCTCGTCGCCTGGGCGAGCATGACCTCGCTCGACAAGGTGACCCGCGGCGCCGGCAAGGTGGTGCCGCAGTCGCAGAACCAGACGGTGCAACACTTTGAGGGCGGGATCGTCGCCGACATCCTGGTCCGCGAGGGCGAGCGCATCGAAAGGGGCGCGCCGTTGCTGCGCATCGAGAACAGCTTCTCGCAAGCCGAGCTGGCGCAGACCCGCATCGAGATCGTCGCCCGCGAAATGCGGCTGGCGCGGCTCTCCGCCGAGGCCGCAGGCAAGCCCTTCAAGGCTCCGCCGGGCCTGAGCGGCGCGCCCGAACTGTTCGCGCAGCGGGAGGCCGCCCTCTATGACAGCCGCCGCCGCACGCTGGACGAGCAACTCGCCATCATCGAGGAGCAGCGCCGCCAGAAGGGGCTGGAGCTTTCCGAACTGCAATCGCGCTGGACCCACGCGACACGCGAGCGCGACCTCGTGCTGCAGCGCGTCCGCAGCCTGCGCCGGCTCGCCGAGATGGGCGCCGTGTCCGCCAACGACCTGCTCGACAACGAGCGCAGCCTGCAGCAGGTCGAGGCGCGCATGTCCGACCTCACGCACGAGATCCCCCGCACCGAGTCGGCGCTGGCGGAGCTGGCGCGCAAAAGCGCGGAGGCGGCGCTGCGCTTCGCATCGGAGGCGGACAAGGAGGCCTCGGACGTCGCGCTGCAGCAGGCCAAGCTGAAGGAGAGCGCGCTCGCCCTGCAGGACCGCAGCGTCCGGTCCGACGTGGTCGCCCCGATCTCCGGGATCGTGAACAAGCTCTACGTCTCGACCGTGGGCGGCGTGGTCAAATCCGGCGAGCCGCTGGCCGTGATCGTGCCGACCGACAGCGCCATCGCGGTCGAAGCCCGGCTGTCGCCGAGCGACCGCGCCGAGGTGTGGCCGGGCCTGCCGGCCATCGTCAAGATCAGCGCCTACGACTTCTCGGTCTATGGCGGCCTGAAGGGCGCCGTCGTGGAGGTCTCGCCCGACGCGCTGCAGGACGAGAGGGGTCAGCCCTATTTCCGGATCAGGCTGGAGGCCAGCGCGGCGAGCTTCGGTCCGGATCGGCCCGTGGTCCCCGGCATGGTGGCGGACGTCGACATCCTGTCCGGCCGCCACACCATCCTGGAGACGCTGCTGCGTCCCCTGCGCTATGTGCGCGACAACGCGCTGAGGCGCTAGGCGGCGTCGCCCAGCCCCCGCCGTCCAGGAAACGCGTCCCGCCGGTTCAGGACGCCCTGCAGCAGATCGTCGTCCATGACGTCGTCCAGCCTGACGCCGTAGCCGGCGGGCGAGACGTTGACGATGATCCCGGCGAGGGCGACGCCCGGAAGCTCGATCACCACCGGAGAACCGCGCCGGTCCAGAATGTAGCGGCTCGCCTCCCGGTACAGGGCGCCGCCGCGCGAGAGCTCGGTCACCACGCCGTCGAGGCTCAGCGCCTTCTCGGGCAGCAGCAGGCTCGCCCGCAGCGCGCAGGGATGGCGGGGAAAGGCGCGGTTGCGGGCGCTGGCGCGCCTGAACCGGTCCATCCAGGAGGGCGACGCTGCGGATTTCTGCGGATGGTTCATCATTATGCTCCGTCTACGCCGAGCGCTGCGCCGGCGCTTCGGCCTTGCGGGCGAGGGCGGCTTCCTCGGCCTGGTCGACCACATTGCTGACGATCGCCGCGTAGGACTTGAAGGCGCTGTCGAAGGTGCGGGCCATGTCGGCGAGTCCGTCGCCGATGCCCTCCTGCAGGGTGCGGCTGAGGGCGCGGATCTCGAGCGCCAGTTCGCCCGAGCCCGGCGCGCCGACCGCGGCGGTGGTCCGCCGCTGCTCCTCGGTCAGGCGCGCGACCTCCAGGCCGATCTCCTGCACGGCGCTGTTCAGCGCGCTCGCCAGGTCGCCGACGCCGGTCGCGACCGCATGCGCGATCATGCCGGACACCAGCCTCTCGTCGGGCTTGGCGTCGTTGTGCTCGTGGATGCGGCGCAGCAGGATCGTGCCTTCGGTCTGGGCCGCGCCCAGCTCGACCATGCTGCGCATCGCCGAGCCGTGATGCTCGCGCGCCACGCGGCCGAGTTGCTCGAAGCCGCGCATGAAGCCCTGGCGCAGCCCCTCGGTGTGGCGCAGCAGGTCCTCCCGCATCCGGGCGATCTCGGCCTGCAGCGCGTCGGTCCGGTGCAGCGCCTCCAGGGCGGCGTTGTCGTTCTGGGCCGCCCTGTCGAGGAGGCGGCAGGTCCGCTCGATGAGCTCGGCGTGGTAGTCCTGGCGCTCGACGACGCGGCGCAGGCCCACCGTCGCCAGGTCCATGGAATCCACCGATTGCCGGATGGCCGCCGCCAGCACGGCCTGCGCGCCCGCCGACAGGCGGCCGGCCTCGGCGTCCTGCTGGCCCGTCGGGGCCTCCGCCCGCGCGGTCTCGATCTGGGAGATCCCGGCGAGCCAGCCCTCGAATTCGTGCTTCATCGCGTCCGCGGCCGTGTTCACGAAGCGGCCCAGCAGGCCGAGCGTCAGCGACCCGAACAGGCCGAACAGAGAGCACGAGAAGCCCGTCGCCATGCCCACCAGGGGCGCCTCGAGGTCGTGGATCAGCCGCTTGATGGATTCGGGAGAGGCGGAATCGCCCTTCGCGAGCCCGCCGATGATGCCGCCCACGGAGCCCACCATCTCCATGAGGCCGATGAAGGTGCCGATCAGCCCGAGGAAGACGCTGAGGCCGGTCAGGTAGCCCATCAGGGAGCGCTGGTGCGCCATGCGGGCGTCGATCGCGGCGATCAGGTGCTGCATGGTGGCGATGGAGATGCGCATGTGCCGGGTGCGGAGCAGCTCGTCAAGCGTCAGCGTGAACACGTGGCCCAAGAGCTGCGGCGAGGCGTAGACGATCCCCGGGACGGCGCAGCGCTGCAGCTTGCGCGCGTCGTGATCGGCCGAGGCGCTGTGGCGCTCGGCCTGGATGTCGTCATAGACGTCCTTGAGCGCCGCGAAAGCCTTCACGTCGTTGCGCAGGCCCAGCAGGGAGCGGATCGCCAGGATCGCGCCAAACCCGAACACCCCGATGATGATGGCGTTCAGGTACGGATTGGACTGGATGCCTCCCCAGATGAAATGCTTCTGCCACACGACCAGGCTGGCCAGCAGAAGGTGGACGACGGCCATGCGGGTGGCCTGTTTGCGGACGATGTTCTTCATGGGATGGCGCTCCGCAGGGGAACCGGACGGGATGCGTGAAGGGGCCTGCGATCGGTCATGGGGCGGCCCGGCCGTTGCGCCCGAACACCATCACGACGGCTTCGTCCTCACCGGCCGAGGCGTCGCGCACCCGCACGGTGATGCGGTCCGCCGGGACGCCGTTCCCGGCGATCTGGGACCGGACCAGCATGGCCCTGTAATAGGCCCGCCGGCGGGCGTCGGTGGCGCCGTTTCCGGTCTCCACCGCGTTGGCCTGGACCAGAAACGTCCCCGAGGCGGATTGGCGCAGATAGGTCGCCAGCTCCGCCGCCGCCCCGTCGCCGAGCTTGATGGCGCCCTGCGCGAAGGCGATGCGAAGCCCCGCTCCGACCTCCGTCGCCGCACCGCCCTGGCGGGGAGCCTCGGCCGTCTCGGACCGCCTTTCCTCCAGCACCTTGCCGGCCCCGAGCCGCAGGTCCCGTTCGGCGGGCGCGCTCTCTTCGGCCTGCTCGGCCACCACGGGCCTGGCGATCGGGGGCGGACCCGGCGCCGGGGCCGCGATCTGCGCCGTCCCGTCCTTCTCGGCTCTGCGCTCCAGCGCCCCGAGCACGGCGAGCCGCTGCTCCTCGTAAGTCTTGCCGGCCAGCCCCGTCATGTCGATCCGGGCCGCCCTGGCGATCGCCTCGAACAGGGTGCGGGAGATGTTCTGCGACAGCATGAACACCACGACGCCGAGCACCATCATGATGAAGGTCAGCACCATGGTCATGGTCGTGAGGGCGTCGACATAGCCGGGCCAGTAGCTGTCCTCCTCGCCTCCTCCGCCGCCAGCCATGCGCGCCCGCCACTCAATCAAAAGCTGCGCAATCGTTGACATGCATCATTGATCAAAAGCAAACAATTCGATGCATAAGGTAAGATCTCGGGCGTAAACGAGCGCGTGTGAGGACGGCTCAAACGTGCGATGCTGTCGGGACACACGCCTGGCTGCCTGAGGCAGCGCTCGCCGGGTCCTGGGCCCCGGCCGGATCGCAGGCTCCTTCGTTGACGTCCGGGCCGGTCTCGCGTGACCGGCGGCGGCGCACGCCCAGGCTGGATCGCGAATCGATGGACGTGACGGTTTCTGCTGCGGGCGACGCCGGCCCCTGGATGTTGACGGATCTGCTCGGCCGCTCGATGGGCCGCGTGGTCGAGACCCAGGCGGCCGCTTTCGCGATCGAGCCGGACGGCTTCGCCGTCCAGACCATGGAAGGGTGCCATCTCGGGCCGCACCGCTCGCTCGACGCCGCGCTCGCCGAGATCGAGCGGCACACCCGCGGCGTCTGCCGGCGCGGTCCTGCCCCGCCGTCCGATCGCCCCGAACCCGACGCCACGGCGCCAGTGGAGACCCCATGAGAATCCTGGTCGGCTGCGAGATGGTCTACGAGTTCCAGCAGGTCACCCCCGTGATCGCGATGCTGAACGTCCATGCCTCCAGGGTGTCGGACCTGGAGCGGCCCGATTATCTCGTCACGACCCCGGCGGTCCCGATCGAGGGCTATCGCGACACGTTCGGCAATTGGTGCAACCGCTTCGTCGCGCCCGCCGGCCGCATCACGCTGAAGACCGAGACGGTCGTGCGGGATTCCGGGCAGTGGGATCCGGCCGAGCCGGACGCCCAGCAGATTCCGATCGAGCTCCTCCCGGCCGACACGCTGCAATTCCTTCTCGGCAGCCGCTACTGCGAGACGGACCGCCTTTCGGAGACGGCCTGGAACCTGTTCGGAGGCGCGCCGCTGGGCTGGCCCAGGGTGAAGGCCGTGTGCGACTACGTCCACGAGCGGATCCAGTTCGGCTACGAGCATTCGCGCCCGACGCGGACCGCCGCGGAGGCTTTCGACGAGCGCCGGGGCGTGTGCCGCGACTATGCTCATCTCGCGCTGGCGTTCTGCCGCTGCCTCAACATCCCGGCGCGCTACTGCACGGGCTACATCAGCGACATCGGGCTGCCGCCCCCCTATGCCCCCGGCGACTTCGCGGCCTGGATCGAGGTGTTTCTCGGCGGCAAGTGGCACACCTTCGATCCGCGCAACAACGATCCGCGCATCGGCCGGATCCTGATGGCCTTCGGGCGCGACGCCGCGGACGTCCCGCTCACCCTGACCTTCGGCCAGAATACGCTCCTGTCGTTCCATGTGACGACCGAGCAGCTGGTCTGAGGGCGCGCATCACGACGAAAGCCCCGCCGGAGGCGGGGCTTTGGGTCTCGGCCGCAGCGAAGCGGATCAGGAGAGGCGGCGAAGGCGGTCCTGCGGCTCCAGCTCGTCCAGGATCTTGAGGATCATGCCGAGACGCATCGTGTCCTGGGGGGTGGTGTCGTCCGACGGACGGCCGCACACGACGCCGAGATAGTTGTAGAACGCATTGATGACGCGGGTCGTCGCGGTCAGCTTCTTGACGTCCTGCTTGTCGCCCATCAGGGCGCGGCTGAGACCGTCCAGGATCGCCTGATCGGCAAGAGGAGCGGGGGCTCTGACATGCGAAACCCCGTTCGAGGTTCCGTTCACGGCTTGGTTTTCGACCACTGTATTCTCCGATACTCACTCAGGGGCGACGAGGGGACGCCCGATACGCGTGACCATCGAACGTTAGGTGGGCCATGACTGTGGAGTCAAACAGGCCGTTAAAATATGATTAAAACTGCGCCCTGCGGCAGCGTCTTCGTGAGACGACTGCGGATATCACTCAGCAAAGATGCGCGCTCAACACCTGTCGCTTTTCTGAGAAGATCTTCGGGTTACTGGGCGACCGGGAGCCATGGCGGGTCCCCCGCCGATTTATGCAGGAACGGGTCCGCAGGTCAGCCTTCCGGCCTGTCGAACACGGTCCGTCCGCCCCAGGCGGCCGACGATTGACGCTCCTTGTCGATGTGCTCCTGGAGGCTCGGCCCGTCGATCACCCGGTCCAGCCTGCGCGATTGCTCGTCGAGGCGGCGCAGGGCCGCGAGCTCTTCGTCGCGATCCAGCTTCGCGCCGGCGACGGCGCTCTTCATGACCCGGATCGTCTCGTCATAGACCTTCAGCGGCACCGGGAAGGGGTGGCCGTCCTTTCCGCCGTGGGCCAGCGAGAAGCGGGCCGGATCGCTGAACCGGTAGGGGGCGTCGTGGACGACCTCCGCCACCATCGCCAGGGCCTGGACGGTTCGCGCGCCGACGCCCGGCGTCAGCAGCAGGTCGGCGAAGTCGACCGGCCCCCGGTCCGCCGCGGCCGCCAAGGTGGAGTGAAGCCGGCTGGCGACCACGTCGGCCGCGCGCACGTCGTGATGCGCCGGCATGACGAGGTGGGGAAGGCTGAGCTGGGCATCGGCGGCGGGAGGCGGAGCCGCCGGCCCGCCTTCGAGGAGGGCCAGTTCGCGGACGACGCCGTCCGGCCCCAGCGATCCCAGCATTTCGATCTGGCGCGCCCGCGACGGCGCGGCGCGCCGGTCCGTCAGATTGACGATCTCGCCCCGGGAGCGCCCTTCGATGGCCGCATGCGGCTCCTCGACGAAGCTGGCGAGCCCTTCGGAGAGCCAGTGATAGCGGCGGGCCTGCCGCTTGGCGTCGTTCATGCCCTGCTGGACCACCACCCAGCTTCCGTCGTCGGCGACGATGAAGCCGTGCAGATAGAGCTGGAAGCCGTCCTGGACGGCGGCGCTGTCCACCTTGGCGACGAGGCGGCTGGCGCGCGCGAGCGCATGCCCGTCGAAGCCGACCCGCTCCCCGATCGCGGCCAGTTCGTGCGGCGTCTTGCGCGAATGCGAGCCGCGTCCCCCGCACACGTGGATCCCGAGCTCGCCGGAGAGCGGCGCGAGGCCTCGCTTCAACGCGCCGATGACGCTGGTGGTGATGCCGGAGGAATGCCAGTCCATGCCCATCACGGCGCCGAACGACTGGAACCAGAACGGATGGGCCAGGCGGCGCAGCAGCTCGTCGCGCCCGTAATGGATGACGATCGCCTCCGCGATCACCGCGCTGAGCCGCGTCATTCGCTGTCCCAGCCAGGGCGGCACGCGGCCGCCATGCAGCGGGAGGTCGGCGCTTCCTGCTCGGTGGGCCATGGCCGTCTTCTAGGCGAGTTCGGCTGCGCCGGGAAGACGCCCGGCGCCGGAACTCAGGGCGTGTCGACCAAGACGCGCGAGGTCTGGGCGCCGCCGTCGGGCGTCTGCTCGACCGTGGCGGCGATGCGCCGTCCGGGCTTCAGATCGTCCGCCGAGCCCGCCGCATAGGTGAAGACGGCGGTCTCGGGCGTCAGCAGGATGGTCTGCTCCCCGCCCTTGTAGGCGAGCTTCATCGCCTTTCCGTCGGTGGTCTCCACCGTGTCGGTCAGCGTGGCGTTGGTCATCGTGCTCTCCGGCGTCAGGTCGAAGGGCCGGTGTCCCTCTCCCGTCCCGCGCATCGCTTCCGGGAACACGAACACCTCGACCGCGCGAAGGGTCCTGTCCGGCCCAGGTTCGGCCGCGACGCCCACGAAGGCCTTCGGTCCGATCGCCGCCGTCGTCGCCTTCACGCGCCGGCTCACCGTCACGGTCCCCTTCAGGGCGATGGGCAGGACGTCGCCTTCGCGCGTGCGGACCACCATCTGGGCCGGACCGGCGCTTTCGATGACGCCGCGGATGCGGGCCGTCGGCGTTTGCGCCGTCGACGCCGCAGGCAAGACCAACGCGGCGGCGGCGATCGACAGCGAGACGCGAGTAGATGCGATGACGTCACGCAAAGGCATGGGGGAGCTCCTGTGGGCACCGGCCATTCTATACGGTCGGCCTCGCGCGTCCGTACTCTGGCGATCAATTTTCGGGGAGCGCCCCTCTTCGGGTTGCTGGCTCCGGCTCTGCTCCAGCTTGCCGCCTTCTGCGCTCGCGATAAGCTCCCGGCCGCCGGCGCGCATCCTGGAGGACCCGATGGCGGACGAACTCGTCTTCTACACGCATCCCATGTCCCGGGGCCGCACGGCCCGCTGGATGCTCGAGGAGGTGGGGCGGCCCTACCGCACCGAGATCCTGGAGTTCGAAGGCGCGATGAAGTCGCCCGCCTACCTCGCCATCAACCCCATGGGCAAGGTGCCGGCCATCACGCATGGCTCGACCGTCGTGACCGAGACGGCGGCGATCTGCGCCTATCTGGCCGACGCCTTCCCGGAGGCCGGCCTCGCGCCGCCCGCCGGAAGCGCCCTGCGCGGCCCCTATTACCGCTGGATGTTCTTCGCCGCCGGTCCGCTGGAATCCGCCGCGACCAACCGGGCGCTCGGCTTCGAGCTTCCGCCGGGCCGGGAGAGGATGGCGGGCTACGGCACCTATGCGGACGTCATGAACGCGCTGGAGACCGCCGTGTCGCAGGGCGATTATCTGGCGGGCGACCGGTTCAGCGCGGCCGACCTCTATGTCGGCGCGCATCTCGGCTGGGGCATGATGTTCGGAACGGTCGAGAAGCGCCCGGCCTTCGAGCGCTACTGGGAGCGGATCAGCGCGCGCCCGGCCGCCCGCCGCGCCAACGAGATCGACGAGGCTCTCACACCCAGGAGCTGAGGCTCACGCCGGAGAGCCGAACACGCGGCGGTAGCGCTCGATTTCGGAGGGCGGGCCGCTCGCCTTCTCGGGATTGTCGGAGAGCTTCACGGCGGGCCGGCCCTCGGCCTCCGCCACCTTGCAGACGAGGTGCAGGGCCCGCAGGTCCGCGTCGCTGCCGTTGGGCACGCAATCGGCGAAGTCGTTGGTGAGGTCGGTGCCCCAGCCGATCGAGACGTTCACCTTGCCGCGCAGATGCCTGACCGCGGCTTCGATGCTGTCGATGGTCATGCCGTCGGAGAGCACCATCAGTTTGTCGCGCGGGTCGCGCCCGCGCTCGCGCCACCAGGCCATGATCTGCTCGGAGCCCTCGATGGCGGGGGTCGAATCCGGCCGCGCGCCTTTCCAGTCCGCCACCCAGTCCGGGGCGTGCTCGAGGAACGAGGGCGTGCCGAACGCGTCCGGCAGGAAGACCAGCAGGTTGCCGCCATACATCCGGGCCCAGTCGCGCAGCACCGCATAGGGAGACTCGGCGAGCTCGGCGTCGTCGCGCGCGACGGCGGCGTAGGCCATCGGAAGCTCGTGGGCGTTGGTGCCGATGGCTTCGAGCCCGAGATCCATCGCGTGCTTGACGTTGGAGGTGCCGATCATGCTGGGGCCGAGGCCTTCCTGCAGCGCCTCCACGCACCAGCGCTGCCACAGGAAGCCATGCCGCCGGCGGGTGCCGAAATCCGCCAGCACCAGGGGCCCCTCCGCCCGCAGCAGGCGCAGCCGCTCGATCTTGGCCCAGAGCTTCGCCTTGGCCCGCGCATAAAGCACGTCCAGCTCGAACCGCGTCATCCGCCGCATGGCGTGGCGCGACCGCAACTCGTTGAGGATCGAGAGCGCGGGGACCTCCCACATCGTGGTCTCGCACCACGGTCCTTCGAAGCGCAGCTCGAACTGGCCGTCGCGCTGCGACAGCTCGTAGTCCGGCAGCCGGAAGCCGGCGAGCCAGTCCATGAAGGCGGGCTGGAAGATCTGCTTCTCGCCATAGAAGGTGTTGCCGGCCAGCCAGATCAGCTCGTTCTTGGCGAAGCGCAGGGTGCGGGCGTGGTCGAGCTGCTCGGCCAGCTCCTGCCGGTCGATCATGTCGGCGAGCCGCACCCGGCGCGACCGGTTGATGAGCGTGAAGGTCACCTTCCGGTCCCGGTGCATGGTCCAGATCAGCTGCAGCATCAGCAGCTTGTAGAAATCGGTGTCCAGCAAGGTTCGGACCGCCGGATCGATCCTGAAGCTGTGGTTGAAGACGCGGGTCGCGATGTCGGTGGCCATGCCGTCGAAGGTCCTGTGTGGTCCGCCATGATGGCGGGGACGCCGCGGACCTGCAAATGAGGCCTCCTCGGCGGCCCGGATCCCGGCCCCTGGCGGCTCCGGGATCCGTCGGGCCCGCGCAAGTATGTTGCGGATCCATAACGTGCCAGCAGCCGTACCATCTGTATGTTCGTGGACCTCGGTCGTTCCATCCCGAGCAAACTGCTGTGATTGTCAGCAACTCCGCCCAGCGATGCTGCGGCGGAGTTTATTTTTCGTGGCGTGAGAGGAGCTTCTATTTTGTTTTTAAATGACAATTGTCCGCTGCATTACGAAATCGTAATCGGAGTGGACGCAAGTTCTATCTTGTATGCCACATACCAGTCGGCCATCCTCGTCCTACAACAACAAGGGACATAGGGATGAAAACGCAGGAAGCTCCGTCTGCGCGCTGGTTCCAGCTGGCGTTCGGCGTCATCTGCATGGCGATGATCGCCAACCTCCAATATGGCTGGACGCTGTTCGTCGACCCCATCGACGCCAAGTTCCACTGGGGTCGCGCCGCGATCCAGCTCGCCTTCACGCTCTTCGTCGCGACGGAGACCTGGCTCGTGCCGATCGAGGCCTGGTTCGTGGACCGCTACGGGCCGCGCGTCGTCATCCGCTTCGGCGCAGTGATGATCACGCTCGCCTGGGTGCTGAACTCCTATGCGGATTCGCTGGCGCTGCTCTATCTGGCCGCCATCCTGGGCGGCGTCGGGGCGGGCTCCGTCTACGGCACCTGCGTGGGCAACGCGCTGAAGTGGTTCCCGGACCGCCGCGGCCTGGCGGCGGGCGTGACCGCCGCGGGCTTCGGCGCGGGGGCCGCCATCACGGTCGTGCCGATCGCCAGGATGATCGCCACGACCGGCTACCAGGACGCGTTCTTCACCTTCGGCGTCGGCCAGGGCGTGGTGGTGCTCATCATGTCCTTCCTGCTGCGCAAGCCCGACTTCGCCGGCCCGCCGCAGAAGCGCATGGTGCGCGTCCCGCAGACGCGCGTCGACCGCACGCCGGGCGAGACCCTGCGCACGCCGGTCTTCTGGCTGATGTACGCCATGTTCGTGATGGTGGCTTCGGGCGGCCTGATGGCGGCGGCCCAGATCGCCCCGATCGCGAAGGACTACAAGGTCGCCGACGTGCCGGTGTCCCTCTTCGGCGTGCAGATGGCGGCCCTGACCTTCGCGATCTCGCTCGACCGCATCTTCGACGGCTTCGGCCGGCCGTTCTTCGGCTTCGTGTCGGACAATATCGGGCGCGAGAACACCATGTTCATCGCCTTCTCGATCGCGGCGCTGTCGATCCTCACCCTCTCCGCCTATGGCCACAACCCGGTGGTCTTCGTGCTGGTGACGGCGCTGTTCTTCGCCGTGTTCGGCGAGATCTACAGCCTCTTCCCGGCCACCTGCGGCGACACCTTCGGCTCCAAATACGCCGCCACCAACGCCGGGATGCTCTACACCGCCAAGGGCACGGCCTCCTTCATGGTGCCCTTCGCCAGCATCCTGGCCGCCTCTCATGGCTGGAGCGCGGTGTTCATGATCACCGTGGCGCTCAACGCCGTCGCGGCCTTGCTGGCGATGTTCGTCCTCAAGCCGATGCGCGCGCGCTACCTGCCCGCGAGCGATCCGGCGCCCGTCGAAGCCGCCGCCGCCCTCGGCCGCGAACGCACGGTCTGAGCGGCGCCGGGTCCCGGCAGAAGGGAAGCCCCATCCGGAGGCGGCGCGCAGGCGCCGCCTTCGTGCATCCTGCCGCCATGGCACGCGGCTTGCTCCGATCGGGCGCACCCGAAAGGAGCCTTCATGTTCCGCAAGCTGCTTCCCGCCGTGGCTCTGGCGATGCTCGTCGCGCCCGCGTCGGCCGAGACCATCGTCCGCTACGGCATCTCGATGAACGACATTCCGCTCACTTCCGGCCAGCCGGACCGCGGCGCAGGCGCCTACCAGTTCACCGGCTACACCATCTACGACCCGCTGGTCGCCTGGGAGATGGACGTCGCTGACCGGCCCGGAAAGCTCATCCCGGGCCTCGCCACGGAGTGGAAGGTCGATCCCGCCAATCCCAAGCTGTGGCGGTTCACCCTGCGCCAGGGCGTGACCTTCCACGACGGCAGCCCCTTCAACGCGGACGCGGTCGTGTGGAACCTCGACAAGGTGCTGGACGACAAGGCCCCGCATTTCGACAAGCGCCAGAGCGCGCAGGTGAAGCCGCGGCTGCCCTCGGTGGCGAGCTGGCGCAAGGTGGACGACGCCACCGTCGAGATCGTCACCAAGGAGGTCGACAGCTTCTTCCCCTACCAGATGCTCTGGTTCCTGGTCTCCAGCCCTGCCCAGTATGAAAAACTAGGCAGGGACTGGGATAAATTCGCGCAGAAGCCCTCCGGCACGGGCCCTTTCAAGCTCGACTCGCTGCAGCCGCGCCAGCGCGCAGAGCTCGTGAAGAACGCCGGGTACTGGAACCCGAAGCGCGTCCCCAAGGTCGACCGGCTCGTCCTCGTGCCGCTGCCCGAAGCGCTGACCCGCACCAACGCGCTCCTGTCGGGACAGGTCGACGTCATCGAGGCGCCCGCGCCCGACACCGTCGCAGCCCTCAAGCAGGGCGGCATGCGCATCGTCGACAACGTCACCCCGCATGTGTGGAACTACCACCTGAGCACGCTGCCGGGCTCGCCTTGGACGGACATCCGCCTGCGCAAGGCGCTGAACCTGGCCATCGACCGCGCCGGCCTGGTGCAGCTCCTGAGCGGGCTGGCGAGCCCCGCCAAGGGCCAGGTCGACCCGTCCAGCCCCTGGTTCGGCAAGCCCGCCTTCGACATCAAATATGACCCCGAGGCCGCCCGGAAGCTGGTCAAGGAGGCCGGCTACTCGCCCGAGAAGCCCCTCAAGGCGACCTTCGCCATCGCGATCGGCGGCACCGGCCAGATGCAGTCGCTGCCGATGAACGAATACATCCAGCAGAACCTGAAGGAGGTGGGCGTCGAGATCGAGTTCAAGCCCGTCGAGCTGGAGGTGCTCTACACGCAGTGGCGCAAGGGCGCGAAGGACGAGATGAACGCCGGCGTCAGCGCCAACAACGTCGCCTACGTCACCTCCGATCCGCTCTATGCGCTGGTGCGGTTCTTCCACTCCGGCCAGGTCGCGCCGGTCGGCGTCAATTGGGGCTTCTACAAGAACGACAAGGTCGACGCCCTGATCGACGACGCCAAGCGCAGCTTCGACGTCGCCAAGCAGGACGAGCTGCTGGCCCAGGCGCATTCCATCATCGTCGACGACTCGGTGCTGGTCTGGGTGGTTCACGACACCAACCCGCACGCGCTGTCGCCCAAGGTGAAATCCTTCGTGCAGGCCCAGCACTGGTTCCAGGACCTGACCACCATCGGCATGCAGTAGAGCATCCCGACGGCGGCCGGCGCGCTTCACGCCGCGCGCCGGCTGCGCTACAGGTCGGGCCCGCATCCATCCGGACCCGGCCATGAGCCTCGAGACCGTCCGCGCCTTCCTGGCGGACAAAGCCCCCGAACTGACCGTCGTCGAACTCGCCGAGAGCACGGCGACCGTCGCGCTGGCGGCGCAGGCCCACGGCGTCGAGCCGGGCCGCATCGCCAAGACGCTGTCCCTGCGCGTCGGCGAGCGGGCGATGCTGGTGGTGGCGCGCGGCGACGCCCGGCTGAGCAATCCGAAGGTCAAGGCGGCCTTCGGCGGCAAGGCCACGATGCTCTCCGTCGACGAAGCCGTCGCGCTCACCGGGCATCCGGTCGGCGGCGTCTGCCCCTTCGGCCTCGCCACGCCGCTTCCGGTCTATTGCGACGTGTCGCTGAAGGCCTTCGACGAGGTGCTGCCCGCGGCGGGCGACATCCATGCGGCGGTCCGGATCGCGCCGGAGCGCATGGCCGAGATCACCGGAGCCGAATGGGTCGACGTCTGCCAGGATCCGCCGCCGGCAAGCTAGCGCCACATGCCCCGCATCCGCGCGCCGATGTCGATGCGCGGACCCTGGGCGGCCGCGCGCGCGGCCTCGGCCGAGGCCGGCGGCCAGGCGCAGCTCTCGAAATGCGCCAGCAGCTGCGGCGGGATGAACCGCGTCCGCGAAGCGTAGACATGGCGGTCGCCGCCCGAGGACTGCTGGTGCTTGAAGAAGCGCTGCGGCAGCAGGATGTGCAGGTCGTCCTTGGCCCGCGTCATCGCCACGTAGAGCAGGCGCCGCTCCTCCTCGATCTCGGCCGTCGTGCCCGTGCCGAGGTCGGACGGGAAGCAGCCGTCGACGGCGTTCAGCACGAAGACCGATTTCCACTCCTGCCCCTTGGCCGAATGCACGGTGGAGAGGATCAGGTAGTCCTCGTCCTTGAGCGGCGGCCCGGCGTTGTCGCTCGTCGCGTCCGGAGGGTCGAGGGTCAGCTCGGTGAGGAACCGCTCGCGTGACGGATAGCCCGACGCGATCTGCTCCAGCTGCAGGATGTCGGCCTGCCTTGTGACCGCGTCCTCGTGGATGCGCTCCAGATGCGGCTCGTACCAGCGCCGCGCCAGCTCGAACTCCGCCGGCCAGCCTGCGGCTCTGCCGGCGAGCTGGCCCACGGTGTCGACGAACGAGGTCCAGTCCGCGCCGGAGCGCGGCGGCTGCGGATGCTCGGCCAGGGCCGCCACGGGGGAGGACGCCTCGGCCATGCGGTCCAGGATGCGCTGCGCCGAGGACGGACCGACGCCGGGCAGGAGCTGCAGCAGCCGGAAACCGGCGACGCGGTCGCGGGGGTTCTCGGCCCAGCGCAGCAGCGCCAGCAGGTCCTTGACGTGGGCGGCGTCGAGGAACTTCAGGCCGCCGAACTTGACGAAGGGAATGTTGCGCCGCGTGAGCTCGATCTCCAGCGGCCCGCTGTGATGGGAGGTCCTGAACAGCACCGCCTGCTGCTTCAGCATGGCCCCGGTCTCGCGGTTCTCCAGCACCTTCTCGACCACGTAGCGGGCCTGGTCGCTCTCGTCGCGCAGGCTGACGAGCCGCGGGCGCCCGCCGCTGTCGCGGTCGGTCCAGAGATTCTTCGTGAACCGCTCGCGCGCCTGGCCGATCACCGCGTTGGCGGCCGCCAGGATCGGCGCCGTCGAGCGGTAGTTGCGGTCCAGCGTCACCACGGCGGCGGGCGGGGAGAACTGGCGCGGGAAGTCCAGGATGTTGCGCACGGTCGCGGCCCGGAACGAGTAGATCGACTGCGCGTCGTCGCCCACCACGGTGAGGCCGGCCCCGTCCGGCTTCAGCGCCAGCAAAATCGAGGACTGCAGGCGGTTGGTGTCCTGGTATTCGTCCACCATCACGTGGTCGAAGCGGGCGCCGAGGTCCGCCGCGATGGCGGGCTCGGCCGCCATCTGCGCCCAATAGAGCAGCAGGTCGTCGTAATCGAGCACGTTCTGGCGCTGCTTGGCCTCCACATAGGCGGCGAAGAGCTGGCGCAGCTCGGCCGCCCACCCGGCGCACCACGGATAGGCGGCGGCGAGCGTCTCCTCGATGGCCGCCTCGGCGTTGACGCAGCGCGAATAGATGGCGAGGCACGCGCCCTTGGTCGGAAAGCGGCTCTCGGTCTTGCTGAAGCCCAGCTCGTGCCGGATCAGGTTCATCAGGTCGGCTGAGTCTTCCCGGTCGTGGATGGTGAAGGCCGGGTCGAGCCCGATCTGCTCGGAATAGTCCCGCAGCAGCCGCGCCCCGACGCCGTGGAAGGTGCCCGCCCAGGTGAGCGCGTCCGCCACGGCGCCGCCCGCCGGTCCCATGACGCGGCGCGCGATGCGCTCGACCCGCCGCGTCATCTCCGTGGCGGCGCGGCGCGAGAAGGTCATGAGCAGGATGCGGCGCGGATCCGCGCCGCTGACCACCAGATGCGCCACCCGGTGCGCCAGCGTGTTGGTCTTGCCCGAGCCCGCGCCGGCGATCACCAGCAGCGGCGGCCCGACGGTCGCGCCCGCATGGACGCCATGCTCCACCGCGCTTCGCTGCTGCGGGTTGAGCGCGTCCAGATAGGCCACCGGCGCGGCGAGGGGCGATTCGATCATGCTGGGCGATGCCAGCACGTTTCGCGTTTTGTTCGCAACTCGCAACTGCGCTGACGTGCAAGGAGCCGCCCGGCTGCGCTCGCGCCGCAACAGCCCGTTGCGCCCCGCCGCCCGCCTGTGGGAAGAGACCGCATCGGCCGCCGACGCGTGGAGCCTCGCATGTCCTTCGATCTCATCGTCCGCAACGCCGCCCTGCCGGACGGCCGCCGCCTCGACATCGGCGTGCGGGGAGGGCGCATCGCCGCGCTCGAGCCGTCGCTGCAGGGGGAGGCCGGGGCGGAGCTGGACGCAAAGGGGCAGCTCGTTTCGCCGCCTTTCGTCGACTGCCATTTCCACATGGACGCGACGCTGTCGCTGGGGCTGCCGCGCATGAACCAGTCCGGCACGCTGCTGGAAGGCATCGCGCTCTGGGGCGACCTGAAGCCGATCCTCACCGTCGAGGCCGTGGTGGAGCGCGCGCTGCGCTATTGCGACCTCGCCGTCTCGCAGGGCCTGCTGGCCGTTCGCTCGCATGTCGACATCTGCGACGACCGGCTGCTGGCCGTCGACGCCCTGCTGCACGTGAAGGAGCAGGTGAAGCCCTGGCTCGACCTGCAGCTCGTCGCTTTTCCGCAGGACGGCTACTACCGCTCCCCGACGGCCGCCGACAATCTCCGGCGGGCGCTCGACAAGGGCGTCGACGTGGTCGGCGGCATCCCGCATTTCGAGCGGACCATGCAGGAGGGCGCCGCCTCCGTGCGGGCGCTCTGCGAGATCGCGGCCGAGCGCGGCCTGATGATCGACCTCCATTGCGATGAGAGCGACGACCCGCTCTCCCGCCACATCGAGACGCTGGCCTGCGAGGCGCAACGCCTGGGGCTCGGCCGGCGCGCCGCGGGATCGCACCTCACCTCCATGCACTCGATGGACAACTACTACGTCTCGAAGCTGCTGCCGCTGATCGCCGAATCCGGGATCTTCGCCATCGCCAACCCGCTGATCAACATCACGCTCCAGGGCCGGCATGACTCCTATCCGCGCCGCCGCGGGCTGATGCGCATCCCGGAGATGCGCCAGCACGGCATCCCGGTCGCCCTCGGGCAGGACTGCGTCATGGACCCCTGGTACGGGCTCGGCGGAGCCGACATGCTGGACGTCGCCCACATGGCGGTCCACGCGGTTCCGATGACCAGCCGCGAGGCCATCCGCTACGCCTTCGAGGCCGTCACCGCCATCCCGGCGCAGGTGATGGGACTGGAGGGCTATGGGCTCGACATCGGCTGCAACGCCGACTTCGTGCTCCTCCAGGCGGCCGATCCGATCGAGGCCATCCGGCTGCGCGCCCAGCGGCTTGCGGTGGTGCGGCGCGGCGTCGTCATCGCCGAAAGCGCTCCCCGGCTGACCAGCCTGCGCCTGCCTGGGCGACCCGGATCCGTCGACCCCGCCTCCTATGCGCCAAAAGCGGCCAACTGATTGACGAACAGGCGTTTTCGGCCGTCAAAATGGGCGGTGAAAGCCAACCTGACCGGATGGACAAAGTCGCCTGGGCGGACCAAACTCCAGCCCGGATTCAACGAAGCCGGGCTTTCCGGCTGCCAAGGGGGCGGTCATGACGCAAGATCCGACACGGTTCATTCTCGGGAACGGCCTGTCCCGCCGCGGCTTCGTCCTGGCCGGCGCGGCCGGGCTGGCGGCCGCCGGACTGCCGCTGCGCGCCCGCGCGGCCGACGGGCTCAAGGTGGCGTCGATCTTCGCCACGCCGATCGAGGAGCCGTGGGACCACCAGATCCATGTCGCCCTCCAACGCGCCGAGAAGGAGCTCGGCATCATGTATAAATACTCCGAGAAGGTTCAGGCCTCCGATTTCGCCCGCGTGCTGCGCGAATACGCCCAGGGCGGCTTCGACCTCATCATGGGCGACGCCTTCGCGGCTGAGCGCGAGGCGCGCCGCGCCGCCAAGGCCTTCCCGAAGGTCGCCTTCCTGTTCGGCTCCGGCGCGGGTCCGGCTGAGCCCAATTTCGGCGTCTTCGACAACTGGATCCACGAGCCCGCTTATCTGTCCGGCCTGATCGCCGGCAAGATGAGCAAGAGCGGCACGGTCGGCGCCGTCGCCGCCATGGGCATCCCGGAGGTGAACCGGCTGGTGAACGCCTTCTTCGCCGGCGCGAAGGAAGTGAACCCCAACATCAAGAAGAAGATCACCTTCATCGGCTCCTTCTTCGACCCGCCCAAGGCCAAGGAAGCCGCCATCGCGCAGATCGACGCGGGCGTGGACGTGATCTACGCCGAGCGCTTCGGCGTGATCGAGGCCGCGGCCGAAAAGAAGATCCTGGCGATCTCCAACATGTCCGACCAGTCGAGCCTCGCGCCCGACACCGTGATCACCGGTCCGGTCTGGGACATGTACCCGACCGTCCAGCAGGCCATCAAGCTGGTGAAGGCGGGCGTCTTCACAGCGCAGGACTACGGCGACTTCTCGCGCATGGGCAAGGGCGGCTCCTTCCTGGCGCCCTACGGCAAGTTCGAGTCGAAGCTGCCGGCGGAGGTCAAGGAGCTCGTCGAGAAGAAGAAGCAGGACATCCTCTCCGGCGAGTTCCGCGTCGACGTCGACGAGGCCACCCCGAGCTCGAGCTGATCCAGCGACGCCGGCCGGCGCCGAACCGCGCCGGCCGGACCCCGCCATGCGTGAACCCCATCCCCCATCGCCGGCGCCCGCCGTCGTCCCGCTCATGGCCATGCGGGGCGTGTCGAAGAGCTTTGGAAACGTGCGCGCCAATGCGGACGTCGACCTCGACGTCATGCCGGGCGAGATCGTCGGCCTCCTGGGCGAGAACGGCGCCGGCAAGACCACGCTGATGAACATCCTGTTCGGCGCCTATGCGGCCGACTCGGGGACGATCGAGATGGGCGGCCGGCCCGTGCGCATCCGCAACTCGGCCGACGCGCTCGCCGCGGGCGTCGGCATGGTTCACCAGCACTTCCACCTCGCGCCGCGCCTGACGGTGCTGGAGAACCTGCTGGTCGGGATGCCCGGGCGCCATGGCGCTCTCGATCGCGCCGGCGCGCTGGCGCGCCTCGACGAGATCGGCCGGCACTTCGGCCTGCGCATCGAGCCCGACCTGCCCGTCGGAGCGCTGTCGGTCGGCGAGCAGCAGCGCCTGGAGATCCTGAAGGCGCTGTTTCGCGGCGCGCGCCTCCTGATCCTGGACGAGCCAACCGCCGTGCTGGCGCCCGACGAGGTGGAGGGGCTGTTCAAAGCGCTGCGCCGCATGGCCGCCGAAGGGCTCGGCATCGTGTTCATCTCGCACAAGCTGAACGAGGTGAGGGCGCTCACCCATCGCTGCGTGATCCTGCGCCATGGGCGCGTCGCGGGGCGCATCGCCGATCCCGCGGGCGCCACGGCGTCCGAGATAGCGCGGCTGATGTGCGGCCAGGAGATCGTCGCGCCCGTGCGCCCGCCCGTGACGCCCGGCCCGGCGCTCCTCACGCTCGACCGCGTCTCGACACGTGGCCATGACGGCGCGCCGCTGCGCGACGTCAGCCTCGCCGTGCGGGCCGGCGAGATCGTCGGCGTCGCGGGCGTGTCCGGCAACGGCCAGCGGGCGCTGGCGGACGTCGTGGCCGGGATGCTCACGCCGTCGGAGGGCGCGATGACCCTTTGCGGCGCGCGAATCCAGCGCTTCACGCCCGCGGAGGTCCAGTCCCACGGCCTCGGGCGCATCCCGAAGGACCGGATGACCACCGGCCTCGTCACCAGCCTGCCGCTGGCCGACAGCATGGTTTTGCCGCGCATCAAGGATCCGGCCTTCAGCCGCCACGGCCTGCTCAAGCCCGGCGCGATCCTGCGCTTCGTGGAGGAGCAGATCCGCGCCTTCGACATCCGCTGCCCGGGACCCATGGCGAGGGCGGGAGCGCTGTCGGGCGGCAACCTGCAGAAGGCGCTGCTGGCGCGCGAGCTGGCCTTCGACCCCAAGGTGGTGGTCGTGGCGCAACCCACGCGCGGGCTCGACATCGGCGCGGCGCGCTTCGTCTACGACAAGTTCCTGGAGCTGCGCGGCCGCGGCTGCGGCTTGCTGGTGATCAGCGAGGACCTGGAGGAGCTGCTGACGCTCTCCGACCGCATCGCGGTCATGTATGAGGGTCGCATCGCCGGAGTGCTCGACGCGGCCGACGCCTCGGTCGCCCGGCTCGGGCTGCTGATGAGCGGCGTGGAAGGGCGGGCCTGAGATGCTGAAGCTCGAACCGCGCCAGACCACCCCGCACGCGCTGAATGTGGGCCTGCCGCTCCTCGCGATCGCGGCGACGCTGCTGCTTGGCAGCCTGCTGATCGGCCTGTCCGGCGCGAATGTGCTGGACGCCTATGCGGTGCTTTTCGCCAGCGCGCTGGGCAGCCGCACGGGCCTGACCGAGACCATGGTGAAGGCCGCGCCCATGATCTTCACCGGGCTCGCGGTCGCGGTCGCGTTCCGGGCCAGGTTCTGGAACATCGGCGCTGAAGGCCAGCTCCTGGCCGGCGCGGTCGCGAGCGCCTGGATCGGGGCGTTCCCGATGCCGGCGCCCTTGGCCTGGCTCGCCATGGCGCTGGCGGGCGCCGCCGCGGGAGCGGGCGTGGCCATGATCCCGGCCGTGCTGCGGGTCAACTTCAAGGTCGACGACGTGGTCAGCTCGCTGCTGCTCAACTCCATCGTGTTCTACGCCGTAATGGCGCTGATCGAGGGCCCCTGGAAGGACCCGATGAGCGGCTACCCCATCTCGCCGCCGATCGAGGACGACGCGAACTTCCCGGTGCTGCTGGCCGGCACCCGCCTGCATTTGGGCGTGTTCGCCGCCGTGGCGGCGGCCGGCGCGGTGTGGTTCCTGATGAGCCGCACGACGCTCGGCTTCGCCATCCGGGTGACGGGCGAGAACGCCGCCGCCGCCCGCTATGGCGGGATCCCGGTCGGCCGGATCATCCTGCTGACCGCGGCCCTGTCGGGCGGCCTCGCGGGCCTCGCCGGAGTAGGGGAGGTGGGCGGCGTCCACTTCCAGGTGATGAGCGACCTCTCGCCGGGCTTCGGCTACAGCGGCATCGTGATCGCCATGCTGGCGCGCCTCAGCCCGCTCGGCGTCGTGCCGGCCGCCATCTTCTTCGCCGTGGTGATGACCGGGGCCGAAGCCATGTCGCGCGCCACCGGCGTGCCGGTGTTCCTGGCCGACGTGCTGCAGGGCATCGCGCTCCTCGCCATGCTGGTCGCGCTGCTCTTCACCGGCTACCGCCTGAGGCGGGTCCGGGGCGTCGCCACATGAGCGACGTCCTCGCCCAGCTGATGCAGGTCGGCTTCCTGGCCGCCATCGTGCGCATCGCCACGCCGCTGATCCTCGCCACGCTGGGCGAGATGATCTCCGAGCGGGCCGGCGTCCTCAATCTCGGGATCGAGGGCATCATGCTGCTCTCGGCCATGACGGGCTTCACCGCCGCGAACCTCACCGGCGATCTCTGGATCGGCATCCTGGCCGCCGTCGCGACGGGGGCTCTGGCGGGGGCGCTGCACGCCGTCTTCACGGTGGGGCTGGGCCTGAGCCAGCACGTCGCCGGCATCGGGCTGACGCTGTTCAGCTCCGGGCTCGCCTATTTCCTGTTCCGCCTCATCTATGGCCAGCGCAGCGCGTCGCCGAGCATCGTCAGCTTCCAGCCTGTCCCGATCCCGGTCCTGTCGGACATCCCGATCCTCGGGCCGGTGCTCTTCAACCAGTTCGCCCTGGTCTATGTCGGCCTGCTGGCCGTGCCGGTGATCGCGGTCCTGCTCTACCGCACGCCCTGGGGTCTGGCGCTGCGCATGGCGGGCGAGAACCCGCGCGCGGCCGACTCGGCCGGCGTGAACGTCGTGGCGATCCGGTTCCAGGCCGTGGTGCTGGGCGGCGCCTTCATGGGGCTCGCGGGGGCGTTCCTGTCCATGGCCCAGTTCAACGCCTTCACGTTCGGCGTGGTGTCGGGCCGCGGCTGGGTGGCGATCGCGCTCGTCGTGTTCGGCCGGTGGGACCCCTGGCGCTGCGCCGGCGCGGCGCTGCTCTTCGCCGCCATCGACGCCCTGCAACTGCGCCTGCAGGCGAGCGGCATCGGCCACATTCCCTACGAGGCCTTCCTGATCCTGCCCTTCGTGCTGACCATCGTCGCCATGGCGATCATGTCGCGCAACGCCGTGGCCCCGGCGGCGCTGCTGAAGCCGTTCCGCAAGGAAGAGCGCTGAGCCCGCCGCTGCGCGCGATCGGGAGAGTGGCGAGCGTCGCTCACGCCGCCGCCACGCCCTCGCTGCGCAGCACGGCCCCGATCTGCTCGACGGCCCAGTCGGCCTGGTCCTGCGTGATCACCAGCGGCGGCGAGATGCGGATGGTGTGGCCATGGGTGTCCTTGGCCAGCAAGCCGCGGTTCTTCAGGGCGTAGCAGAAGCGCCGCGCGCCGCCGGCCTCGGGATGGAGCTCGACGGCCAGCATCAGTCCGCGCCCGCGGACCTCCTTGACGATGTTGCTCCCGAGCCCCTCCAGCGCCGTCTTCATGGCCGCGCCGATGCGGGCGGAGTTCTCGATCATGCCCTCTTCGACGAGCACCTTCAGCGCCATGCGGGCGACCGCGCAGGCGAGCGGGTTGCCGCCGAAGGTGCTGCCGTGCTGCCCCGGCTTGAGCACGCCGAGAACCTGCGTGTTGGAGAGTACGGCGGAGACCGGGTAGAAGCCGCCCGACAGCGCCTTCCCGACCAGCGTGACGTCGGCCTCGACGCCCTCGTGCTCCTCCGCCAGCAGCTTGCCCGTGCGGCCGAGCCCCGTCTGGATCTCGTCCAGGATGAACGTCACCCCGTGGGCGGTGCAAAGCTCGCGCACGCGGCGCAGATAGCCCGGCGGGGGGATGATCACCCCCGCCTCGCCCTGGATGGGCTCGATCAGCACGGCCACCGTGTTGGGCGTGATGGCGGCCTCCAGCGCCGCCGCGTCGCCGAACGGCGTGACCCGGAAACCGGGAGCGAAGGGCCCGAAATTGCCGCGCGCCTCCGGGTCCGTGCTGAATCCCACGATGCCGAGCGTGCGGCCATGGAAGTTGTCCGACGCGACGATGATCTCGGCCTGCCCGGCGGGCACGCCCTTCACCTCGTAGCCCCATTTGCGCACCGCCTTGACGGCGGTCTCGACGGCCTCCGCGCCGGTGTTCATGGGCAGGATCTTGTGCGCGTTCGTCAGCGCGGCGACCTCTTCGTAGAAGAGCGCCAGCTGGTCGTTGCGGAACGCCCGCGACGTCAGTGTGAGCTTGCGCGCCTGCTCGATCATGGCCTCCAGGATGCGCGGATGGCAGTGGCCCTGGTTGACGGCCGAATAGGCCGAGAGGCAGTCCAGGTAGCGGTTGCCGTCCACGTCCCAGACATGGACGCCCTCGCCGCGCGACAGCACGACGTCGAGCGGGGCGTAGTTGTGGGCGCCGAGCGTCTGCTCGACCGCGATGAGGTCCGCCGCGTGCATGCTCATCCCACCACCTCCATGGCGCTGGATCCGTTGGTCTGAAGGGTCGGCCGTCGCGTCCCCACGTCGCGCCGAAGCAGGATCGAGCGGCCCAGCAGGCTGGCCGTGAGGTCGGCCATCAGCAGGGCGCTCTTGCCGCGCTCGTCCAGGAAGGGGTTGAGCTCGACGAGGTCGATGGAGCCCACGAGGCCGCTGTCGTGCAGCATCTCCATCACCAGATGCGCCTCGCGGTAGGTCGCCCCGCCGGGCACCGTGGTGCCGACGCCCGGCGCGATCTGCGGGTCGAGGAAGTCCACGTCCAGGCTGACGTGGAGATGCGTCCGGTCAGGGTCGAGCCCCTCCAGCATGCGCTGCATCAGCACCGAGACCCCGAACTCGTCGATCAGCCGCATGTCGTTGCAGGCGATGCCGTGGTCCTCGATCGCCTCGCGCTCCTGCGCGTCGATGGAGCGGATGCCGAACAGGTGCACCTTGTCGGCCGGCACGGGCGGGAACGGCCGTCCGCCGAGCAGCGGCGCGAGGCTGCGGTCGCCGCACAGGAAGGCGACGGACATGCCGTGCATGTTGCCGGAGGGCGTCGTCGCGGGCGTGTTGAAATCGGAATGGGCGTCCAGCCAGAGCACGACCAGGTCCTTGCCGGTCTCGCCGCAGCGGCGCGCGACGGCGCTGACCGTGCCCATCGAGAGGCTGTGGTCGCCGCCCATGAACACCGGCAGAGCCCCTGAGGTCATGATCCCATAGGCCCGGTCGTGGATGGCGGCCGTCCAGGCCGCGATCTCGGCGACGTTGCGGCAGCGCTCGGCCAGCGGCTGCAGCGCCGGCGCGAGCGCCGCGTGCGGGGGCGCGATGTCGCCATGGTCCTTCACCCGGTAGCCCAGGCCGGCCAGCGTCTCCGGCAGTCCGGCGGTGCGCAGCGCCGCGGGGCCCATCAGGGTTCCGCGGGCGCCCGCGCCATATTCGAGCGGGATCCCGAGAAGCGCGATCTCGGACAGGGCGGCGTCATGCCGCCGGGCGCGGGACGCCTGCTGCGACGGGACAAGGATATTAGCCAACGCTCTCTCTCCGGTGTTCGACATCCAGGATCGATGATGCGGGACGGCGTGCTGAACAGAAAGCCAGCAATGTGCTACGATCAGCCATTGAGCTGACGAAAAGGCAGGCTGCGATGGCGAAAAGTCAGAAGCACGGCTTCTTGGACGAGACCGACCGCCGACTCGTCGAGCTGCTGCGCAGCGACGCCCGCATGCCGGCCGCCACGCTGGCCCGCATCCTCGACGTCTCGCGCGGAACCGTCGCCAACCGAATCGCCCGCCTGATCGAGGACAAGGTGCTGCTGGGCTTCACCGCACGGCTGGGCTCCGAGGCCGACGCGGTGGGCGTGCGCGCGCTCACCATGCTGGAGGTCCGCACGGTCGACATGAAGTCCGTCGTCGGGCCGCTGAAGCGCATCCCCGAAGCCGCCCGCGTCTACTCCACCAATGGCCGCTGGGACCTGGCCGTCGAGCTGAACGCCCATGACCTCGGCGCCCTCGACCGCGCCATCTCGCAGATTCGGGCGATCCGGGGCGTGTCCCACTCGGAGACCAGCATCCTGCTCGCCGAGCTGTGAGCCGCGCGCCCGACGCCGGAGCCGTTGACACAACCCCGGATTGAAGACCATCCTCGGCCCATTCCGAGGGGAGCTCCAGGGCGGAGCTGAGACGGCGGTGAGCCGGACCCTTTGAACCTGATCCGGGTCATACCGGCGGAGGGACAGGAACCTGCTTCACGGCGCCACCCCACGCGAGTCCCGGGTCTCCATCGCACCAGGAGATCCCATGACGATTCACACCCCGCTTTCCCCGCGCAACGGCGCCGACGCGCCGCAGTCGGTCACGACCGGTCCTCTGCCGGCCTCCCGCAAGGTCTACGCCCCCGCGCCGGGCGGGCCCGGAATCCAGGTCCCGTTTCGCGAGATCGCGCTGGCGCCTTCCGCGGACGAGCCGCCGGTCCGCGTCTATGACGCCTCCGGGCCGTACACCGATCCGGACGCCGTCATCGACCTCGCGGCCGGCCTGCCGGAGATCCGCAAGCCCTGGCTGGAGAAGCGGCTCGGCCTCGCCCCGGCCCAGCCCCGCGCCGTGAAGCCGGAGGACAACGGCTCGGTCCCGCCCGACAGGCTGGTTCCGTCCTGCCCCGCGCCCCGGTCCGTTCTGGCCGGCCAGCCCGGCGCGCTCGTCACCCAGTACGAGTTCGCCCGCGCCGGCCTGATCACCGAGGAGATGATCTATGTCGCCGCGCGCGAGAATCTCGGCCGCGAGGCGGCGCTCGCGGAGGCGGGCGCGCGCATCGCGGACGGCGAGAGCTTCGGGGCGGCGCTGCCGGCCCATGTGACGCCGGAATTCGTCCGCCGGGAGATCGCCGCCGGGCGCGCCATCATCCCGGCCAACGTCAACCACCGGGAGCTCGAGCCGATGATCATCGGCCGCAACTTCCTGGTGAAGGTGAACGCCAATATCGGCAACTCCGCCGTCACCTCGTCGGTGGCCGAGGAGGTCGAGAAGCTGGTCTGGGCGATCCGCTGGGGCGCGGACACCGTCATGGACCTCTCGACCGGCCGCAACATCCACAACATCCGAGACTGGATCATGCGCAACGCGCCCGTGCCGATCGGGACGGTGCCGATCTACCAGGCGCTGGAGAAGGTGGACGGCGACGCCTCCCGCCTCGACTGGGAGGTGTTCAAGGACACGCTGATCGAGCAGGCCGAGCAGGGTGTCGACTACTTCACCATCCATGCCGGCGTCCGCCTGGCCCATGTGCCGCTGACCGCCCGCCGGGTGACCGGCATCGTCTCGCGCGGCGGCTCCATCATGGCCCGCTGGTGCCTGTCGCATCACCGCGAGAGCTTCCTCTATGAGCGCTTCGGCGAGATCTGCGACATCATGCGCCGCTACGACGTGTCCTTCTCGCTCGGCGACGGCCTGCGCCCGGGGTCCATCGCGGACGCCAACGACGCGGCCCAGTTCGCCGAGCTCGACACGCTGGGCGAACTCACGCGAATCGCGTGGGACAAGGGCTGCCAGGTGATGATCGAGGGCCCCGGCCATGTGCCGATGCACAAGATCAAGGCCAACATGGACAAGCAGCTCGCCACCTGCGGCGAGGCGCCCTTCTACACGCTCGGGCCGCTGACGACCGACATCGCGCCGGGCTACGACCACATCACCTCCGGCATCGGGGCGGCCATGATCGGCTGGTTCGGCACGGCGATGCTCTGCTACGTCACCCCCAAGGAGCATCTCGGGTTGCCCAATCGAGACGACGTCAAGACGGGCGTGATCACCTACCGGATCGCCGCCCATGCGGCCGACCTCGCCAAGGGCCATCCCGCCGCGCAGGTCCGGGACGACGCTTTGTCGCGGGCGCGCTTCGAGTTCCGCTGGGAGGACCAGTTCAACCTGTCGCTGGACCCCGACACGGCCCGCGCCTTCCACGACGAGACGCTGCCCAAGGAGGCGCACAAGGTGGCGCATTTCTGCTCCATGTGCGGCCCGAAATTCTGCTCGATGAAGATCAGCCAGGACCTGCGCCAGGAAGCCGCCGCGATGAACGCGGCCGCCGAGCAGGAGCGCGCCGCGGGCCTCGACCAGAAGGCCCGGGAGTTCACGGCCGCCGGCGGCGCCCTCTACGTTCCCGCGCCCTGAAGGGCGGAGCCGGACGAAAAAAACCGCCGGCGCGGAACGCCGGCGGGAAGTGGATGTCCCCTGGCCCGACGCGACGCGGCCAGGGGACGGTCTCGGAGGGAAGTCGAGAAGGAGAACCTCTCGGCCCCATGATCAGATCATGGTGGAGCCATCCGGCGTGTGAGCGTGTTCACAGGACGCCGCACCGGGCGCCGATGCGCGTTCCGCTTGACGGCGGAGAACGCTGGCGGCCACTCTGGCGGCTGGCGGGGGCCAGCATTGGCAATCGTGAGGGCTCCATGTTTCGTTCCTTGAAGACGCTCGGGCTGGCGTTGGCGCTGACGGCGGGCGCAGCAGGCGCCGGCCGCGCCGCCGACGTCGTCGTCTCCTCCAAGCTCGACACGGAGGCGACGTTGCTGGGCAACGTCATCCGAATCGTCCTGGAGGCCAATGGCGTGAAGACGCAGGACCGCCTCACGCTCGGCGGCACGCCCGTGGTCCGCAAGGCGATCACGTCCGGCGAGATCGACATCTACCCGGAATACACCGGCAACGCGGCCTTCTTCTTCAACAAGGCGGAAGACCCGGCCTGGAAGGATCTCGCCAAAGGCTACGAACTGGCGAAGAAGCTCGACTACGACGCCAACAAGATCGTCTGGCTGACGCCCGCGCCCGCCAACAACACCTGGGCGATCGCCGTCCGCAAGGACGTGGCGAGCGGCGCCAAGCTCGCCACCATGAGCGATTTCGGCAAATGGGCGTCAGGCGGCGGCAAGGTGAAGCTCGCCGGCTCGGCCGAGTTCGTGAACTCGCCGGCCGCCCTGCCGTCCTTCCAGAAGACCTACGGCTTCGCCCTGAAGCCCGACCAGCTCCTGGTGCTCTCGGGCGGCGACACGGCGGCCACCATCAAGGCCGCGGCGGACCAGTCGAATGGGACCAACGCCGCCATGGTGTACGGCACCGACGGCGGGATCGCGGCCTCCGGCCTCACCGTGATGGAGGACGACAAGAACGACCAGCCGGTCTACGCCCCGGCCCCCATCATCCGCGAGGCGGTGCTGAAGGAGCATCCGAAGATCGCCGACATGCTGAAGCCCGTCTTCGAGAGCTTCACGCGCGAGACCCTGCAGGAGCTGAACGCGCGCATCCAGGTGGGCGGCGAACCCGCCAAGGCGGTGGCCGAGGACTACCTGAAATCCAAGGGCCTGTTGAAGAAGTAAGCGCGCCGTGGCCGCGCCGTCCGGAGCCGCCGCCGCGCTGCCGGCGCCATCGGCGGAGCGCGGCGGCGAACGGACCCGTCGCATCGACCGCCTCGGAGTCCTCCTGTGCGCCATCGGCGGCGCCGGGATGGCCCTGATGCCGTTCCTGGTCTTCAAGGCCAACCGGATCGCCTCGGGCGCTCCGAAAGGCGTGTGGGAGGCCCTGCCGCCCGCCGGCGCCGCGGCGTTCTGGGCGGCGGTCGGCGGCGTCGCGGCCGTCGCCGTGCTGGCGGCGAGCCCCAAGGCGCGGCTCGCGGCCTCCCTGGCCGGAGTCGCCGCGCTTCTGGCCGCCGTCGCTCTCGGCGCCGCGCATCTCTCCCCGCCGGGCGACCGCTTCGCCCGCATCGCGCCGGGCGGCGGCGCCTGGCTGCTCCTGCTCGCCGTCGGCCTGATGGCCACCGACGCGCTGGCCCGGCTGAGGCCCGGCCCGCTCGCCCGCGTGCTGGCCTTGGCGGCGGCAGGCGCGGTCGCGGCCCTCATGCTCAAGTCCGGCCTGTTCGATTCCCTGTCGGTGCTGCGCGAATACGCCTCGCGCGCCGAGGTCTTCGCCCGCGAAGCCCGCCAGCACGTGCTGCTCGCCGGCGGCTCGGTGGCCGCCGCGATTCTGGCGGGCGCTCCGCTGGGCGCCGCGTGCCACCGCTCCCCGCGCCTGCGCGCCGCGGCGCTGCCGGCGCTGAACATCGTCCAGACGATCCCCAGCATCGCGCTCTTCGGCATCCTGATGGCCCCGCTGGGCTATCTCGGGCGGGCGTTCCCCCTGGCCGGCGATCTCGGCGTCCGGGGCATCGGCGCCGCCCCCGCGCTCGTGGCGCTGTTCCTCTACGCCCTGCTGCCGCTGACGGCGAACACGGCGCTCGGCCTGCGGCAGGTCTCCCCCGCCGCCGTGGACGCCGCCTACGGCATGGGCATGACCCGCTGGCAGGTGCTGCGCGGCGTGGAGATTCCGCTCGCTCTGCCGGTCATCCTCACCGGCGTGCGCATCGTGCTGGTCCAGAACATCGGCCTCGCCACCGTGGCGGCGCTGATCGGCGGCGGCGGCTTCGGCACCTTCGTGTTCCAGGGCGTCGGCCAGACCGCGATCGACCTCGTCCTGCTCGGGGCCGTCCCGACGGTCGCGCTCGCCTTCTCGGCCGCCGTGCTGCTGGACGCGGCCGTGGATGCGCTGCGAAAGGCGCCCGCATGATCGTCCTCGACGCCCTGACCAAGCGCTACGGGGACACGACGGTCGTCGACCGCGTGTCCATGACCATCGAGCCCGGGACCATCGCGGTCGTGGTCGGGCAGTCCGGCTCGGGCAAGTCGACGCTGCTGCGGATGATCAACCGGCTGGTGGAGCCGAGCTCCGGAACGGTGACCATCGACGGCGTCGACGTCGCGGCCAAGCCCGGCCATGAGCTGAGGCGCGGCATCGGCTACGCCATCCAGGGCCACGGCCTGTTCCCGCATCGCACGGTGGCGCAGAACATCGCCACGGTGCCGCGCCTGCTGGGCTGGCCGCGCGCCCGCACCGCCGCGCGGGTCACGGAGCTTCTGGAGGCGTTCGGGCTCGATCCGGCGCAGTTCGCCGGCAAATATCCGCACGAGCTCTCCGGCGGCGAGCAGCAGCGGGTGGGCGTCGCCCGCGCGCTGGCGACCGAGCCCAACATCCTCCTCATGGACGAGCCCTTCGGGGCGCTGGACCCCATCATCCGCATGAAGGCGCAGGACGACCTGCTCGCCATCCAGCGCCGCTTCGGCACCACCGTCCTGCTCGTCACCCACGACATGGACGAGGCCTTCCACCTGGGGGACCGCATCGCCGTGATGAGCGGCGGCCGCCTCCTGCAATACGGGGCCCCGGCCGAGCTGCTGGTCCGCCCGGCGGACGACTACGTCGCCCGGCTGACCGGGTCCTCGGAGCGCGCCTTCCGGCTGCTGTCGCTGCTGCGCGCCGGCGACGCCGTGGAGCCGGGGGCTCCGCCGGCCGGGACGCCGGGCGCCGTCGACGCCGACGCCAGCCTCAAGGACGCGCTGGCCGAACTCGTCTGGCGCGGCGTCGACCGGATCGCCGTGACGGGTCCGGACGAGCGGCCGCTCGGGGTGCTGACCCTGCGCGGCGTGCTGGAGCGGGGGAGGGCGCGGTGACGACGCTGCGGGCCCTGTGGCCGAGGCTCCTCGCGGCCGCGCTGCTGGCCGCCTTCCTGCTCTCGCCCCAGAGCTTCGCGCCGGTCTTCGCGCCGCTCACGCATGACGGCGCGCCGGCGATCTACAACCAGGCCAGCCTGCTGGCGCTGGCGCTGGCCCATCTGCGGCTGGTCGCGCTGGCGACGGCCGCCAGCGCCGTGGTGGCCGTGAGCCTCGGCGTGCTCGTCACGCGTCGGATCGGGGCGGAGTTCATGCCCCTGTCGCGGGCCATCGTGAATATCGGCCAGACCTTCCCGCCCGTCGCCGTGCTGGCCGTCGCGGTGCCGCTCGTCGGCTTCGGCGAGGCGCCGACCCTGATCGCCCTCTTCGTCTACGGGCTGCTGCCCATTTTCGAGAACACCATCGGCGGGCTGCAGCAGACGCCCGCTGCGGTGATCGACGCCGCGCGGGGCGCCGGCATGAGCCCGCTGCAGCGCCTCTGGCAGGTCGAGCTGCCGCTCGCTGCGCCGCAGATCTTCGAGGGCGTGCGCCTCTCCACCGTCATCGCGATCGGGACGGCCACGATCGGGTCCACGGTGGCCGCCAAGGGGCTTGGCGAAGTCATCATCGCCGGCCTGCTCTCCGACAACACCGCCTTCGTGGTCCAGGGCGGCCTCGTCGTCGGCCTCATGGCCGTGCTGGTCTACGACGCCCTGTCGGCGGGCGAACGCGCCATCCTGCGCCGGATCGGGCTCCCGGCCCGCTAGACCGGCGCGCCTTCCGGCCGCGGCGGCCCGACGGGCGCGGTCGGCGCGGGCCGCCGCCGTCGGCGGTGGAGCTTGTCCATCAGCAGGTAGATCACCGGCGTCGTGTAGAGGGTGAGGAGCTGCGACACGATCAGCCCGCCCGCGATGGTGACGCCGAGCGGCCGGCGCAGCTCGGAGCCCGGCCCGGTCGCGACGATCAGCGGCAGGGCCCCGAGCAGCGCCGCCAGCGTCGTCATCAGGATGGGCCTGAACCGCTCCAGGCAGGCCTCGTGGATGGCGTCCCTCGGCGACAGCCCCCGCGAGCGCTCCCCTTCCAGGGCGAAGTCGACCAGCATGATGCCGTTCTTCTTGACGATCCCGATGAGCAGGATGACGCCGATGAAGGCGATCACCGAGAGCTCCATCCCGGTCAGCTTGAGCGCCAGCAGCGCCCCCAGCGCCGCCGACGGCAGGGTCGACAGGATGGTCAGCGGGTGCGCCAGGTCCTCGTACAGGATCCCCAGCACCAGATAGACGGCGATGAGCGCCGACAGGAGCAGCAGCGGCTGCGACGCGGCGCTGTCGGAGAAGGCCTTGGCGTCGCCGGCGAACTCCGCATGCAGCGCGTCCGGCAGGTGCATCGCGGCGACGGCCTCCAGGATGCGCCGCTGCGCGTCCGCGGCCAGCACGCCCGGCGCCATGTCGAAGCTGATCGTCGCCGCCGGGAACTGGCCCTGGTGGTTCACCACCAGCGGCGCCAGCGTGCGCTCCACCGAGGCCACGGCCGAGAGCGGCAGCTGCACGCCGCCCGCGCCCGTCACATGGATGGAGGACAGGTCCCCCGGGTCGCGCTGGAACCGCTGGTCCACCTCCATGACGATCCGGTACTGGTTGCGCTGCGTGTAGATGGTCGAGATCTGGCGCTGCGCGAAGGCGTTGTTCAGCGCGTTGTCGATGTCCTGGATCTTGACGCCGAGGCGCGACGCCGTCGGCCGGTCGATCGCGACCGTCGCCTGCAGGCCGTTGGGCTGCCGGTCCGACGTGACGTCGACGAGGCCCTCGACCTTCTTGATCTCCTCCAGCACCTTCGGCGCCCAGGCCACGAGCTCGTCATAGTCCGGATCCCACAGCGTGAACTGGTTCGGCGAGGCGCCCTGCCGGCCGCCCACCCGCACGTCCTGCGCGCCGAACAGATAGACCCGGATGCCCGCGACCCCGGCGAGCGCCTTGCGGATGCGGTCGATCACGAGAGCGGTGGCCAGCCCGCCGCGCTGGTCGATGGGCTTCAGGCTGACATAGAGCTGGCCCTGGTTCACCGAGCCGGACCAGCCGCTCGCGCCCACCGACGAGCCGACGCCGGCCACGGCCGGATCGGCCTGCACGATCGCCGCCGCCCGCTCCTGCAGCTCCTGCATGGCCGGGAAGGAGATGTCCGTCGAAGCTTCGGTGAAACCGAAGAGAAGGCCCGTATCGTCCTGCGGGAAGAAGCCTTTCGGCGTCTTGATGAAGAGGTTGACCGAGGCCGCGATGGTGGCCAGCAGCACCAGCACGGCGAGCAGCCTCTGGCGCAGGACGATCGCCAGCGTCACGGCGTAGACCCGCACCATCGCGGCCAGGACGCGCTCGACCATCCGGTCGAGGAGTCCCGTCTGGGCGCCCGTGGGAGCCGAGCGGGTGCGGGCGCAGATCATCGGCGTGACGGTCAGCGACACCAGAGTCGAGATCACGATGGTGAAGGCCAGCGTCAGCGAGAACTCCCGGAAGAGCTTGCCCAGCACGCCGCCCATCATGAACAGCGGCAGGAAGGCGGCGAGCAGCGACACGCTGATCGCCATCACCGTGAAGCCGATCTGCCGCGCGCCCTCGATGGCGGCCCGCATGGCGCTCATCCCGGCCGCGCGGTTCCGGTCGATGTTCTCGATCATCACGATGGCGTCGTCGACGACGAAGCCGACCGACACGGCGAGCGCCATGAGCGAGATGTTGTCGAGCGAGAAACCCGCGGCCCACATGGCCGCGCAGGCGCCGGCCAGGGACAGCGGCACCGTCACGCCCGCCGCCAGCGTCGGGGTGAGCCGCAGCAGGAACGCGAAGACGACCAGCATGACCAGCCCGACCGTGGCGGCCAAAGTCCACTGCATGTCCGCCACGCTGGCCCGGATGGTGACGGTGCGGTCGGTCAGGATGTCGATCTTGACGCCCGCCGGGATCCACCGGCCGAGCTGCGGCAGCAGCGCCTTGATCTGGTCCACCGTGGCGATGACGTTGGCGTCGCCCTGCTTGGTGATGGTGATCAGCACGGCCGGCTGGCCGTTGAACGACGCGGCCGAGCGCCGGTTGCGCACGCCGGGCTCGACCGCCGCGATGTCGGCCAGCCGGACGCCGACCCCGTTGCTGGTCTTCACCAGCAGGCGGCCGGCCTCGGCGGCCGTCCGCATCTGCGCGTTGGTGGCGATCGACAGCATCCGGTCCTCGCCGTCGATCGAGCCGATCGGCGCGAGCGCGTTGGCGGCGGCGATGGCGCTGCGCACCGTCTCCATGGAGACGCCCATGGCCGAGAGGCGCGTGGGATCGATCCGCACCCGGATGGCGGGCTGCTCGGCCCCCGCCACCGACACGTCCGCCACGCCCTCCACCTGCGCGATGCGCTGGGCGATGACGCTGTCGGCCGCGTCATAGATCGCGCTCGGAGCCACGGTGTCGGAGGTGAGCGCCAGGATCAGGATCGGCGCCGCCGCGGGGTTGGCCTTGCGGAAGGTGGGAAGCGTCGGCAGGTCGCCAGGAAGGTCGGTCGCGGCGGCGTTGAGCGCCGCCTGCACGTCGCGGGCCGCCCCATCGATGCTGCGGCCGGCGTCGAACTGCACCGAGATGGTGCTCGTGCCCAGCGAGCTGCGCGACGTGATCTCGGTGACGCCCGCGATCTCGCCCAGGCGCCGTTCGAGCGGCGCCGCCACGGTCGCCGCCATGGTGGCCGGATCCGCGCCGGGCCGGCTGGTCGAGACCCGGATGGTGGGAAGGTCCACCGTCGGCAGGCTCGCCACGGGCAGGAACCTGTAGGCCACGAGGCCGGCCAGCAGCAGCCCGAGCGCCATCAGTGTCGTCCCGACGGGGCGGCGGATGAACGGGCCCGAGATGCTGAAGCCGCTCATGGGCGTTCGCCCGGAAGGGCCGGGGACGGGGCGGGCGCGGCCTCCTCGCGCAGGCTCGCCAGCGGCGCCCCGCCGAGCCGCAGGCGCAGGTTCTCCAGCGCCAGGTAGATCACCGGCGTGGTGTAGAGCGTGATGAGCTGGCTCAGCAGGAGCCCGCCCACGATGCTGATGCCGAGCGGGTTGCGCAGCTCCGAGCCGACGCCGTCCTCGAGCGCCAGCGGCAGGGCGCCCAGCAGCGCCGCCAGAGTCGTCATCATGATCGGCCGGAAGCGCAGCCGGCAGGCCTTCACGATGGCTTCGCGGGGCGACAAGCCTTCGGTGCGCTCCGCGTCGAGCGCGAAGTCGATCATCATGATGGCGTTCTTCTTGACGATGCCCATCAAGAGCACGATCCCGATCAGCGCCACCAGCGACAGGTCCCGCCCCGTGAGGATCAGCGCCAGCAGCGCGCCGACGCCGGCCGAGGGCAGCGTGGACAGGATCGTGAGCGGATGGATCGCGCTCTCGTAGAGCACGCCGAGCACGATGTAGATCGTCACCACGGCGGCCAGGATCAGCCAGGGCTGCCCGGCCAGCGAGCGGGCGAACTCCGCCGCCTCGCCCGAGTAGCGGCCGGTCACCGTGTCCGGCATGCCGATCTCCGCCTCCGCCCGCGAGATCGCCGCGACGGCGTCGCCGAGCGACGCCCCAGGGGCGAGATCGAAGCTGATGGTCTCGGCCGGGAACTGCTCGTCATGCTGGATCACCAGCGGCGCCGTCCGATGCCGGATCGTCGCCACGGCCGTGAGCGGCACCTGCGCGCCGGCGGCGGACGAGAGGTAGAGCCGTCCCAGCGAGGCGCTGTCCTGCTGGTAGCGCGGCTGCGCCTCCAGGATGACGCGATACTGGTTCGCCTGGGCGTAGATGGTGGAGATCTGCCGCTGCCCGAAGGCGCTGTTCAGCGTGTCGTTGATCGTCTGCATGGAGACGCCGAGGCGCGCCGCCATGTCGCGGTCGACGTCGACGAAGATCTGCCCGCCGCCGTCGCCCCCCTCCGTGCCGACGTCGCGCAGGCCGGGCTCGGCGGCGATCCGCCTCGCCAGCCGGGCGGCCCAGCCCGTCACCTCCGCGCCGTCCGCCCCGGTCAGCGTGTACTGGTAGGCGGCGCGGCTGGAGCGCGTCGTGATCTGGATGTCCTGCACCATCTGGAAGGTGGCGCGCACGCCCGGGACGCCCGCGGTGCGCTCGCGCAGCCGGGCGATCACCTCCTCGGCGGAGGACGCGCGCTGCGTCCGCGGCTTCAGCGTGATGGTGAGGCGGCCCGTGTTGGGCGCCAGGTTCGTCGGGCCGACGCCTGCGATGGCCGCCACGCCGGTGACGTCCGGATCGCGCCGGATGGCGTCCGCCATCGCGACCTGGGCGCGCGAGATCGCCGCGAAGGACGCCGTCGGCTCGCCCTGCGTGACGGCGGTCAGGAGCCCGGTGTCCTGCGGCGGCAGGAACCCCTTCGGCATCGCCGCATAGAGCCACACCGTCGCCGCCAGCGTGCCGAAGGTGATGGCCAGCATCACGGCGCCGTGCCGCACGGCCCAGCCCAGGCTCGCCGCATAGGCGTCGGCGATCGCGTCGAAGAGGCGGCCGAAGACCGCGAAGGGGCGCGCGCGGACCCCGCCTGCGGGCGGCTCGTCCGGCGCGGTCCGGCCCTTCAGGATCAGGGCGCACATCATGGGCGTGAGCGTCAGCGAGACGATCGCGGAGGCCACCACCGCGATGGTGAGCGTCAGGGCGAACTCCCGGAACATGCGGCCCACGAGCCCGGTCATGAACAGCAGCGGGATGAACACCGCGACCAGCGACAGCGTCAGCGACACCACCGTGAAGCCGATCTCCCGCGCGCCGTCCAGCGCGGCCTGCAGCGGGTTCTCGCCCCTCTCGATGTGGCGCACGATGTTCTCGATCATCACGATCGCGTCGTCGACCACGAAGCCCGTGCCGATGGTCAGCGCCATCAGCGAGAGGTTGTCCAGGCTGAAGCCCGCGAACCACATCACCCCGAAGGTCGCGATCAGCGACAGCGGCAAGGCGACGCCCGCGATGAGGGTGGCCCGCACGGTGCGCAGGAACAGGAGCACCACCAGCACCACGAGCCCGACGCTCAGCGCCAGGGTGAACTGCACGTCCGCGATCGACGCCCGGATCGTGCCCGTGCGGTCGTGCACGACCGTGAGCGTGACGTCGGCCGGCAGGGTCCGCTGCAGGCGCGGCAGCTCGCGCTGCAGCCGCCGGACAGTCTCCACCACATTGGCGCCGGGCTGGCGCTGGATGTCGATGATCAGCGCCGGCTGGCCCTCGTACCAGCCCGCCACCTTGGCGTTCTCCAGCCCGTCCACCACGTCGGCCACGTCGCTGAGCAGCACGGGCGCGCTGTTGCGATAGGCCACGACCACGCTCTTGTAGGCGTCGGCGCTGGTGATCTGGTCGTTCGCCGCCAGGGTGTAGGACTGGTGCGCGCCGTCGAGCGACCCTTTCGGGCCGGCCACGTTGGCGTTGACGATGGCGGTGCGCAGGTCGTCCATCCCGATGGCGTAGGAGGCCAGCCGCTGCAGGTCGGCCTGGATGCGGATGGCGGGCCGGACGCCGCCCTGCACCGAGACATGCCCGACGCCCGTGACCTCGCTCAGCCGCTGCGCCAGCAGCGTGTCCGCCATATCGCTGAGCTGGCGCACCTCATAGGTCGGGGACCGCAGCGCCAATGTCAGGATGGGCGCGTCCGCCGGGTTCACCTTCGAGTAGGTCGGCGGGTAGGGCAGCGTCTTGGGCAGGGTCGAGGCGGCGGCGTTGATGGCCGCCTGCACGTCCTGGGCGGCGGCGTCGATGTCGCGGTCGAGGCCGAATTGCAGCGTCACCTGGCTGATGCCGAAGGCCGAAGACGACGTCATCGTGGTCAGCGACGGGATCTGGCCCATCTGGCGCTCCAGCGGCGCCGTGACCAGCGCCGCCACGGTCTCGGGGTTCGCGCCCGGCGCCTGCGTGGTGACCTGGATGGTCGGGAAGTCGACCTGCGGCAGCGACGACACCGGCAGGCTCCGGTAGCCCAGCACGCCGCCGAGCAGCACCGCCAGCCCCAGCAGCGAGGTGGCGATCGGCCGGCGGATGAAGGGCGTGGAGATGCTCATCGGACGGCCGCAGGACCGGGGCGGCTTGCGCTCTCGGCGTCGCTCATGGCGTCGCCGCCCTGCCGGCGGGCGGCTGGCCCGCCGCCTCGCGCCGCGGGCGCGCTCCGGGCTCGCCGGAAGCGCCGGCGCCCGCCGCCGGGGCGCCGTCGCGCCTGCGCCGGCCCTCGCCGCCCTCCTGGCCGGGCCTCGGGACGCGGCCGCGGACGTCCTGGTGGATCTCGGCCGAGGGCGCGGGCGCCGTTCCCTCCGGCGCCGTCACGCTCACCCGCGCGCCGTCCGCCAGCCGGGCGAAGCCGGTCGTCACCACCCGCTCTCCGGCCTGAAGGCCGGAGGCGATGACCGACTGGACGTCGTCCTGCTGGCCGACCGCGACCTCCCGCACCGCCACCGTGTCCTCCGCCGTGACCACATAGACGAACGCGCCCTTCGGGCCGCGCTGGACCGCCGCGGTCGGGGTCACGACGGCCTGCCGCAACGTCTCGACCAGCAGCCGGACATTGACGAAGGCGCCGGGCCACAGGCCGAGCGAGGCGTTCGGAAACTCGGCCTTCAGCCGCACCGTGCCGGTGGCCACGTCGACCTGGTTGTCGACCACCTGGAGGGCGCCCGTGTCCACCGCGCCCTTGCCGCCCGGGTCCATGGCGTCGACCCGGACCGGACCCGCGGCGCTGGCCTTGATGATGCGCGCCAGCTGCTGCTGGGGCACGTTGAACAGCACCGAGATGGGCTGGATCTGCGAGATCGTCACGATGCCGAGCGCGTCCGACTGCTTGACGATGTTGCCCTCGTCGACGTTGCGGATGCCGGTTCGCCCGTCGATCGGGGAGACGATCGTCGTGTAGGCGAGCGTGGCGCGGGCGCTGTCGATGGCGGCCTGGTCCGATTTCAGCTGCGCCTCCAGCTGCGCCACGGTCGAGCGCTGCGTGTCGGCCTGCTGCTTGGTGACGGCGTTCGTCTCGGACAGGCGGATATATCGCTCCAGGTCCCGCCTGGCGTTGTCGAGCAGGGCGGCGTCCTGCGCCTTCTTGGCCGTCGCCTGGTCGAGCTGGGCCTGGTAGGGCGTCGGGTCGATCAGGGCGAGGACGTCGCCCTTCCGGACCGACTGCCCCTCCTGGAACTGGATCCGGATCAGCTGGCCGTCCACTTGCGGGCGCAGCGTGACGGTGTTGAGCGGCCGCGCCGTCCCGACGCTGTCGATGTAGACCGGCACGTCGGCGAGCCGCGCCGGCGTAGCGATCACGGCCGCGGGCGGCTGGCCCGCGCCGCCCTCCGGCCCGCCGCGGCGCCGGCGACCGCCGCCCGGCGCGCCGCGCTCGGCCACGCCCTCCTGCTGGCCCGGCCAGAAGCGGTCGACCGCCATCGGGCCGATCAGCGCCCCGATGACGGTCAGCATCGTCAGCGGGACGACGACCCGCCACACCCTGCTCATTCACGATCCCTCCGGGGCGGCGCGCGCGCTCCCCCCGACCAGTCCTAACTCAATTGGACAGTCTTATCCCATCACATGGTGTCGACGCTGCGGCTTCGCCGTGGCGCAAGGTCCCAGCCCCCGCCCAGCGCCTGGTACAGGGCCACGATCGCCTGCAGCCGCGCGATCCTGACCTGGGCCAGCGCATCCAGGCTCTGGAACAGGCTCGACTGCGTGTTCAGCACGGTGACGATGTCGACCGTGCCCTCGCGCAGGCGCTGCTCGGAGATCTGGTAGGCCTTGCGCGAGCTCTCGACGGCCTGCGCCTCGAGCTGCTCCTGCCGGGCGAGCTGGCGCACGGCCACGAGCGCGCGCTCCACATCCGCGAAGGCCGACACGATGGACTTGCGATAGAGCTCCAGGAGCTCGCTTTGGCGGCCCTGCGCCTGCTGCAGCTGGCCCTCCAGGCGGCCGCCGCTGAAGATCGGCTGGGCGAGGCCGGCCGCCAGCGTATAGAATCCCGCGCCGGGGCCGAACAGGCTCTTCAGCGCCAGGCTCTCGAAGCCGCCCTGTCCGGTGAGCTGGATCGACGGGTAGAACTGCGCCCGTGCGACGGTGACGTCGGCGCTGGCGGCGGCGAGCTGCTCCTCGGCCGACCGCACGTCCGGGCGGCGCGCCAGCAGCTCGGAGGGCAGGCCGGGATCGATGCGCGGGAACGCCACGCGGGCGACGCCGCCTCCCTTGATGGCGACGCGCTCGGGCGCGCGCCCCAGCAGCACGGCCAGCGTCGACGCGTCCTGCTCGATCTGCTGCTCCAGCGGCGGGATCGCGGCGCGCAGCTGCGCCACCACGGTCGCCTGCTGGGCCTCGTCCAGCGAGGTCGCGGTGCCGACGGCGACCCGCTCGCGGATGAGCGCCAGCACCCGGCTGGCGCTGGCTAGGTTGTCGCGCGCGATGCGCAGCCTGTCCTGCGCGCCGAGAAGATTGAAATAGGTGGTGGCCGTGGTCGCCAGGGTGGACAGCGCCACCGTGTCGCGATCGAAGCGCGACGCCTGCGCGGCGTTCTGGGCCGCGGTCAGCGCCGCCCGGTTCTTGCCCCAGAAGTCGATCTCGTAGCTGGCGCTGAGGCTCGTCGCGAACAGGTTGCGCTCCGTTCCGCGTCCGCCGCCCGACCCCGCCGAACGGATCCGGCTCGCATTGGCCGCGCCGTCGAGCGTGGGCAGCAGCGCCGCTCCGGCGATGCGCGCCTGCGCGTCCGCCTGCACGATCCGATAGGCCGCGGCGCCGATGTCGAAATTGTCGGTCTCGACCGCCTCCATGATGCGCGTCAGCTCCGGCGAGCGGAACGCGCGCCACCACGCGACGTTCGCCGGCGCCCCGCCGGGCGAGCCCTTCGCGGCCTTGAAGTTCGAAGGCGGCGCGATCGAGGCGTCCGGCTTCTCGATGGGCAGGCAGCCGGCGAGCGCGAGCGCGGTCGCGCCCATGAAGGCCGCGAGCCTGCGCCCAACGGGGCGTCTGGGGGAGGGCGGAGGCGTCAAGCCGGATCCTAGCCGCGATGCGAAGAGGGCGGACCGCCGGGGTCCGCGCCGACTCGATCAGAGTCGCGCCTGCAAGACTATGGGATCGCGGCGAAAGAAGGGACTCGGCCCGTCATGCGCGCAGCCGTCGCGGGACGCGGCCCCCGGAGCTGGCGCCAACCTTGCGAGAACCGCCCCAGAGTTGCGGAACGCCGTTCATCCATGCCCAAGCCCACCCGGATCGTCATCATCGACCAGAGCCCCGTCCGGCGCGCCATCCTGGCGGAGGGCCTCCATGAGGCGGGCTTTTCGGATGTGATCCATCTGGAGGGCACGGACCGGATCATGGACCGGATCGTGGCGGCCGAGCCCGACATCATCGTCATCGACCTGGAGAGCCCGAGCCGCGACGTGCTGGAGCAGATGTTCCAGGTGAGCCGCGCCGTGCCCCGGCCGGTCGCCATGTTCGTCGACCAGTCCGACACCTCCATGATCAACGCCGCCATCGACGCCGGCGTCTCGGCCTATGTGGTGGACGGGCTGCGCAAGGACCGGGTGAAGCCCATCCTCGACATGTGCATCAGCCGCTTCAACGCCTTCGCCCGCCTCAAGGACGAGCTGGAGCAGGCGAAGTCGCAGCTGGCCGACCGCAAGGTGATCGACCGCGCCAAGGGCATCCTGATGAAGGCCAAGGGCGTCACCGAGGAGGAGGCCTACGCGCTGCTGCGCAAGACCGCGATGAACGAGAAGAAAAAGGTCGCCGAGATCGCCCAGTCTGTCGTCACGGCGGCGGAGCTGCTGCGATGAGCGCGCGCCTGCGCATCGGCTACATCCCGCTGGTGGACGCGACCTTGCTGCTCGCGGCCGAGCGGTTCGGCTTCGCGGCCGCCGAAGGCCTGGAGCTCGAACTCGTCCCGGAGGTGTCCTGGGCCAATATCCGCGACAAGCTCAATCTCGGGATCCTCGACGCCGCCCACATGCTGGCGCCCTCGGCCATCGCGGCGAGCCTGGGGCTGGGGCAGGTGAAGTCGGCGCTGGTCGCGCCCGTCGCGCTTAACCTGAACGGCAACGCCATCACGATCTCGACCTCGCTGCGGGCCGAGATGGAGGACGTGCTGGACGGCGATCCCGCGGACCCCGCCGCCACGGCGGCGGCGCTGGGGCGCATCGCGCGCGGCCGGCTGCGCAACGGTCTGCCGCAGATCACGCTCGGCCATGTGTTTCCGTTCTCGACGCACCACTACCAGCTGCGGCTCTGGCTGCGTTCGGGCGGCGTCGATCCTGACCAGGACGTCAACCTCGTCGTGCTGCCTCCGCCCTTCATGGCGGAGAGCCTGAAAAATGGGCAACTGGAGGGTTTCTGCGTGGGAGCGCCCTGGAACAGCATCGCGGTGGCGTCCGGCCACGCCGTCATGCTGCATCTGGGCTGCGACATCGTCCCCGACGCGCCCGAGAAGGTGCTGGCGCTGCGCGCCGAGTGGCAGGCCCGGAACGCCGGGCCGACCGCCCGGCTGATCCGCGCGGTGCGGCGCAGCGCCCAGTGGCTGACCCAGCCGGATTCGAAGCGACCGGCCGCCGCCATGCTGGCCGACACCGGCCTGTTCGGCGCCTCCGAGGAATTGCTGCTCGCCATCCTGCGCGGATCGCTGGTCACCTCGCCCGGCGCCGATCCCCATCCTGCTCCCGACTACATCCGGCTTGGACCGGAAACGCTCGCGCCCGACCCGGCTCACGCCGCCTGGCTCATCGACCGCATGGCGGAGGCCGGGCAGCTGGCGGACGGGCCGGAAACGCGGGACGCCGCGTTGGCGACCTACCGGCCGGACCTGTTCGCAGCCGCAATGGCGGGGTGAGCAGTCGCAGACGCGCTTCCCTTCTCCCCCGGGGAGTAGGACGCGCCCTGCAATATTGCAGTGCACAACAATTCAGCGGATGCGTGCCCATCGAGGCAGCGGTAGCGCCTCGGTGAATCTTCTCATGAAGCGCAACTCGCCTCATCAAGTCCCTGTGACAACGACGCTTTCACCCCGCGGGCGCCACTTGGCACGCCGCTTGTATTCATAAACTCAAAGCCGCCAACGCCGTCGGTTTGATCAGAGGCCCTTGCGGGCCGCCCAGCAGCGCCGCTGACCAGCCTTCCCCGGCTTCGAGGGGAGGGCTCGTCAGCGGCGCTTTTCGTTTCAGCGGAGCCGAGCATGACCGAGCGCAAGACCCCCGATCAGACCCACGCCGGCCTCAGCCGTCGCGCCCTGCTGCTGCGCGGCGGAAGCGCGCTGGGCGCCTCCGCCCTGCTGAGCGCCGTCGGCGCGAGCTTCCCGGGCGGCGCCTTCGCGCAGGGGACGGGCCCGGAAGTCACCGGCGCCAAGCTCGGCTACATCGCGCTCACGGACGCCGCGCCGCTGATCGTCGCCAAGGAGAAGGGCCTCTTCGCCAAGCACGGCATGCCCGACGTGGACGTCGCCAAGCAGGCCTCCTGGGGCGCGACGCGCGACAACCTCGTGCTCGGCGGCGCCGCCAACGGCATCGACGGCGCGCATATCCTGACGCCGCTGCCCTACCTGATGTCGGCCGGCAAGGTGACGCAGAACAACGTCCCGGTGCCGATGGTGATCCTGGCGAGGCTCAACCTCGATTGCCAGGGCCTGTCCGTCTCCAACGAGTACAAGGACCTTAAGGTCGGCCTCGACGCCTCGCCGCTCAAGGCCGCCTTCGAGAAGAAAAAGGCCGAGGGCAAGGACGTGAAGGTCGCCATGACCTTCCCGGGCGGCACCCATGATCTCTGGATCCGCTACTGGCTCGCGGCCGGCGGCGTCGATCCCGACAAGGACGTCTCCACCATCGTGGTGCCGCCGCCCCAGATGGTGGCCAACATGAAGGTCGGCAACATGGACGCCTTCTGCGTGGGCGAGCCGTGGAATGAGCAACTCGTCAACCAGGGCATCGGCTTCACGGCGGCGACCACCGGAGAGCTCTGGAAAGGCCACCCCGAAAAGGCGCTTGGCATGCGCGCCGACTGGGTCGAGAAGAACCCCCGCGCGACCCGCGCGCTGCTCATGGCCGTCATGGAGGCCCAGCAGTGGTGCGAGGCCATGGCCAACAAGGATGAGCTGTCGCAGATCCTCGGCCGCCGGCAGTGGTTCAACGTGCCGCCCGCCGACGTGCTCGGCCGGCTCAAGGGCGACGTCAACTACGGCAATGGCCGCTCGGCCAAGGGCACCGACCTCTACATGAAGTTCTGGGCCGGCCACGCGTCGTACCCCTTCAAGTCGCATGACGCCTGGTTCCTCGCCGAGAACGTCCGGTGGGGCAAGTTCGAGCCCACCACCGACATCAAGGCCATGGTCGACAAGGTGAACCGCGAAGACCTGTGGCGCGACGCCGCCAAGGCGCTCGGCGCCGCCGCCGCCGACATCCCGGCCAGCGCCTCGCGCGGCAAGGAGACCTTCTTCGACGGCAAGGTTTTCGACCCCGAGAACCCGTCCGCCTACCTCGCCAGCCTCGGCATTAAGCGCGTGGCCTGAGGGGCGAACCGACCACGCCACCCTACAACGCCCCCCATCCTTCGAGACGCGGGCCCCAGCGGGCCCGCTCCTCAGGATGAGGGGCAGGGTGGCGCACCGAGGATCACGAAGGAGCACCGACCATGGGTCTCGCACTGCTCAAATCCGACGCCGCCGCGCAGGCGGCCGCGTCCAGCGCCAAGCCGGCGGCGGCCGCCGCCGTGGTGGCCCTGGCGCCCCGCGGCAAGAGCCTTCCCGATCGGGTTCGTCCGGTCCTGCGCTGGTTCGGCTTCAACGTCGTCCCGCCGCTGGTGACGCTCGCCGTCCTCCTGCTGGTCTGGCAGATCCTGTGCGATCGTCCCGGCGCCACGCTGCCGGCCCCGTCCGTGATCTGGACGGAAGCGCGCGACCTCATCGTGTCGCCATTTTTCGATCTCGGCAGCCAGGACATCGGCCTCGGCTGGCGGGTGCTCGTCTCGCTCCAGCGCGTCGCGATCGGCTTCGGGCTGGCGGCGATCGCCGGCATCCTGATGGGCGCGCTGATCGGCCAGTCCGAATGGGCGATGCGCGGCCTCGACCCGATCTTCCAGGTGCTGCGCACGGTGCCGCCGCTCGCCTGGCTGCCGATCGCGCTCGCGGCGTTCCGCGACAGCCGGCCCTCGGCGATTTTCGTGATCTTCATCACGGCGATCTGGCCGATCATCATCAACACCGCGGTCGGCATCCGCAACATCCCGGTGGACTACCGCAACGTCGCCGCCGTGCTGCGGCTGAACTCCTTCGAGTTCTTCTGGACGATCATGCTGCCGTCCGCCGCCCCGTACATCTTCACGGGCCTGCGCATCGGCGTCGGCCTGTCCTGGCTCGCCATCGTGGCGGCCGAGATGCTCACCGGCGGGGTCGGCATCGGCTTCTTCATCTGGGACGCCTGGAACTCGTCCCGCCTGCCCGACATCATCGTCGCGCTCGCCTATATCGGCCTGGTCGGCTTCGCGCTGGACCGGCTCGTCGGCGGGCTCGGCGCCCTCGTCACCCGCGGCACGTCCGCCAGCTGAGGAGCCGCCGCCATGACCTCATCCGAGAAGCCCTACCTCAAGCTCGACCACGTCGGTAAAAGCTTCACCCGCGCGGGCGTCACCTCCGAGGTGCTGAAGGACGTCAGCCTGACGATCGACCGCAACGAGTTCGTGTCGATCATCGGCCATTCCGGCTGCGGCAAGTCCACTTTGCTGAACCTCGTGGCCGGGCTCACGCAGGTCTCGACCGGCGCGGTGCTGCTGGAGGACCGCGAAGTCAACAGCCCCGGCCCGGACCGCGCCGTGGTGTTCCAGAACCACTCGCTGCTGCCCTGGCTCAGCGTCTACGCCAATGTTCGTCTCGGCGTGGACAAGGTGTTCGGCTCCGCCAAGAGCCGCGCCGAGCGGCATGACTGGACGATGCACAATCTCGAACTCGTCCAGATGGCGCACGCCAAGGACAAGCGGCCCTCCGAGATCTCCGGCGGCATGAAGCAGCGCGTCGGCATCGCCCGCGCGCTCGCGATGGAGCCGAAGGTGCTGCTGCTGGATGAGCCCTTCGGCGCCCTGGACGCGCTGACGCGCGCGCATCTGCAGGACTCGCTGATGCAGATCCACGCCTCGCTGGGCAACACGGTTATCATGATCACCCACGACGTGGACGAGGCCGTGCTGCTCTCCGACCGCATCGTGATGATGACCAACGGCCCCTCCGCCCGCATCGGCGAAGTGCTCACCGTGGAGCTGCCCCGCCCGCGCAAGCGGCTCGAGATGGCGGCGCATCCCACCTACCTGAAAGCCCGCGAAGCCGTGCTGCGCTTCCTCTACGAGCGCCACCGCTTCGTGGAAGCCGCGTGACCGCGATGGCTGTTTTCGCCAAGGCGCCGCCCGAACCCTTCTCCCCGGTACGGGGAGAAGGTGGCCGAGCGCAGCGAGGTCGGATGAGGGGAACCGCGGCCGGCCCTCACCCCAGCCCTCTCCCCGCGCCGGGGAGAGGGGGCGCATCGCACGCTTCGACCATGTTGGGAGCCTCTTTCGCGACCGTCCTCTTGCCACCGCAGGCGCCGCCCGAACCCTTCTCCCCGGCACGGGGAGAAGGTGGCCGAGCGCAGCGAGGTCGGATGAGGGGAGCCGCGGCGGGCCCTCACCCCAGCCCTCTCCCCGTGCCGGGGAGAGGGGGCGCATCGCACGCTTCCGCCATGTTGGGAGCCTCTTTCGCGACCGTCCTCTTGCCACCGCAGGCGCCGCCCGAACCCTTCTCCCCGGTACGGGGAGAAGGTGGCCGAGCGCAGCGAGGTCGGATGAGGGGAGCCGCGGCCGGCCCTCACCCCAACCCTCTCCCCGCGCCGGGGAGAGGGGGCGCATCGAGCGCTTCCCATGTCGTGGGAGCCGTCTCATGAGCGAGCCCCTCGTCGTCGTCGGCGCCGGCATGGCGGCGGCCCGCTTCGTGGAGGAGCTCTCCGCCCGCGCGCTGGGCCGCTACTCCATCCTGGTCGTCGGCGAGGAGCCGCGTCCGGCCTATAACCGCGTGCTGCTGTCGTCCCTGCTGGCCGACGAGATCGCCGATGCGGACCTGGAGCTGAAGCCCGCCGCCTGGTGGCGCGCCAAGGGCGTCAGCACCCTGTTCGGCCGCGCCGTGACGGCGATCAACCGGGAGGCGAAGACGGTCGCGCTCAGCGACGGCCGTATGCTGCCCTACGGCAAGCTCGTGCTGGCGACCGGCTCCCGCCCGATCCGCCTGCCCAAGCCCGGCATGGACCTGCCCGGCGTGATCACCTTCCGCGACGTCGCAGACGTGGACGCCATGCGGGCCGCCGCCCGGCGGGGCTGCCGCTCGGTGGTGATCGGCGGCGGGCTGCTCGGGCTGGAAGCGGCCTACGGCCTCGCCAAGGCGGGCGTGCCCGTCACCCTCATCCACATCATGGACCGGCTGATGGAGCGCCAGCTCGACGCGCCCGCCGCTGCCTTGCTGGCCGACGCCATGCGGCGCAACGGCGTCGAGATCGTGCTGCAGGCCGACACCGCCCGGGTGCTGGGGAGCGAGCGCGCCGAGGGCGTCGAACTGACGGACGGGCGCGCGCTGCCAGCCGACCTCGTGGTCTGCGCCGTGGGCGTGCGCCCCAACGCCGACCTCGCCCGCGCGGCGGGGCTGGAGGTGAACCGCGGCGTGCTGGTCAATGACGGGCTGATCGCATCCGACCCCGCCATCCACGCCATCGGCGAATGCGCGGAGCATCGCGGCGCCTGCTACGGCCTCGTGGAGCCCGGCTACGAGATGGCGGCTGCGCTGGCGCGCCGCCTGGCAGGCGACGCATGGGCGGCCTATGGCGGCTCGGTGCTGTCCACCAACCTCAAGGTTTCGGGCGTCCCTGTGTTCTCGGCCGGCGACTTCTCGGGCGGGGAGGGGACGCAGGACCTCGTGTTCACGGACGCGGCCGCCGGCGTCTATCGCCGCCTCGTGCTGAAGGGCCCAGCCGTCGTCGGGGCCGTGCTGGTCGGCGACGCCACGGACGCGCTTTGGTACCGCGACCTCATCCGCTCGGGCGAAAACGTCGCCGCCATTCGCCATTCGCTCGTCTTCGGCCGCGCCTTCTGCGCCGAGGCCGTCCCCCTCCCGAAAGCCGCCTGAGGTCCCCCATGGGCGATGATTTCACTCCCGACCAGAAGCGCTATCTCGAAGGCTTCGTCTCCGGCGTCCAGGCGTCGCGGGCGTCCAAAGGCCTTGCGCCGCTCGGAGGCGCAGGCGCGCCCGCGCCGGCCAAGGCCGGCCACGACGGGCCGGACGCGATCCACCTGGAGGCCCAGGACCGCACGACCGCATCCGGCAAGAAGCTCGTCGACCAGGAGAAGTGGAAGCGTGAGGAGCACCCCTTCGACGCCTATCCGCGCCTGAAGGAGCAGGCCAAGGCCGACCAGTTCCCCAAGCCCGCCGACAACTTCCGCTGGCGCTACTACGGCCTGTTTTATGTCGCCCCCGCGCAGGACAGCTACATGTGCCGCCTGCGCATCCCCAACGGCATCCTCAAGGCGCACCAGTTCGAGGGCGTCGCCGACCTCGCCGAGCGCTGCGGCGGCGGCTACGCGCACGCCACCACGCGCGCCAACCTCCAGTTCCGCGAGATCCCGGCCCGCTGCGCCATCGACGTCGTGGAAGGGCTGATCGACCTCGGCCTCACGGCGCGGGGCTCCGGCGCCGACAATATCCGCAACGTCACGGGCGACGCGACGGCGGGCATCGACCCGCAGGCGCTGCTCGACACGCGTCCTTATGCCCGCGAGTGGCACTTCCACATCATCAACGACCGGTCGCTCTATGGCCTGCCGCGCAAGTTCAACGTCTCCTTCGACGGCGGCGGCCGCGTGCCGACGCTGGAGGACACCAACGACATCGGCTTCCAGGCGGTCCAGGTTCTTGACGGCGCCGGCGTCGAGCCCGGCGTCTGGTTCCGGCTCATCCTGGGCGGCATCACGGGCCACCGTGATCTCGCCCGCGACACGGGCGTGCTGGTGAAGCCGGAGGACGCCACCCGGGTGGCCGACGCCATCGTGCGCGTCTTCATCCGCGAGGGCGACCGCACCAACCGGGCCAAGTCGCGCCTGAAATACGTGTTGGATTCGTGGGGCTTCGACCGGTTTCTTGCCGCCGTTGAATCAGAACTTCAGCTTCAGCTCCCGCGCGTGGACGCCGCCTTCGTGGCGCCCCGGCCGGCGCAGGACCGGCAGGCCCATATCGGCGCCCACCCGCAGGCGCAGCCCGGCCTGAACTGGCTCGGCGTGGTGCTGCCGGTCGGCAAGATGACCTGCGAGCAGATGCGCGGCCTCGCCGCCCTGTCGCGCGACATGGGCGACGGCGACATCCGCCTCACGGTCTGGCAGAACCTGCTGATCTCCGGCGTCCCGGACGCGCGGCTCGACGCCGCCAAGCGCCGCATCGAGGTGCTCGGACTCGGCTGGAAGGCGACGAGCGTGCGCGCCGGCCTGGTCGCCTGCACGGGCAGCAAGGGCTGCCGCTTCGCCGGCGCGGACACCAAGGGCGCGGCCGAGGACATCGCGGCCTGGTGCGAGGCGCGCATCGGGCTCGACCAGCCGGTCAACATCCACGTCACCGGCTGCCATCACTCCTGCGCTCAGCACTATATCGGCGACATCGGCCTCATCGGCGCCCGAGTCCCCGTCAACGAGGACGGCGACACGGTGGATGGCTACCACCTCGTGGTCGGCGGCGGCTTCGGCGAAACCGGCGCCATCGGCCGCGAGGTCCTGCGCGACGTGAAGGCGACGGACGCGCCCGCTGCCGTGGAGCGCCTGCTGCGCGCCTGGACGGAGCATCGCGCCGACCCGGCCGAAAGCTTCCAGACCTTCACCCGCCGCCACGAGCCGGAGGCGCTCGCCGCCTTCGCGCAGGGAGGCGCCGCATGAGCGATCTCTACGGGCCCGCCATCCTCAACCTCCCTCATCCTGAGGAGCGCCCGCAGGGCGCGTCTCGAAGGACGAGGGGTTCCAGAGCGCTCGATCATGCCGCCGGGCTGGAGTCCCTCGTCCTTCGAGAGGCAGGCCCCAGCTGGCCTGCTCCTCAGGATGAGGGGTTTGGAGCTGTTGGTTCGCCCTGGAGCCGATCATGAGCATCACCATGCCCGCCTCCTTCCCGGCCCCGGTCCTGCCCGACAGCGCGCCGTTTTCGCCCGAGCAGCGCTCCTGGCTGAATGGCTTCTTCGCGGGCCTCCTGTCGCTCGACGGCGGTCCGACCGCGCTCTCGGCCGCCGAGGGCGCGAGCCTGCTGCAGGGCCCGCCTGCCGCCGAGGAGGACGACGGCGCGCCCTGGCACGACCAGACGCTGCCAATCGGCGATCGCATGAAGCTCGCCGAAGGCAAGCCTCTGGCCCGGCGCATGATGGCCGCCATGGCGCAGCAGGATTGCGGCCAGTGCGGCTATGTCTGCGAAACCTACGCCAAGGCCCTGGCCGACGGCGCCGAGAAGCGGCTGAACCTCTGCGCCCCCGGCGGCAAGGAAACGAACCGCATGCTGAAGAAGCTGGCGGAGGAGCTTGGCGACGCTCCGGCCGTCGCGGCTCCGGCGGCCATTGCGGGCGCCAAGGCCCCGGCCGAGGAGCCGCGCGGCTATTCGCGCGATGCGCCGGCTCCCGCCGTGTTCCTGTCCCGCCGCCGCCTCAACCGGGAGGGCTCCGCCAAGGAGACCCACCATATCGAGTTCGACCTCAGCCGCGCCGGCGTCGCCTACGAGCCCGGCGACGCCTTCGGCATCTACCCGAACAACCCGGTCGCCCTGGTGAAGAGCATCGGGCGCCATCTCGGCATCCCGCTGGGCGAGCCGATCAGCGCCGAAGGGCAGACGCGCAGCCTGGGCGACTGGCTCACCCACGTGAAGGCGCTCTCGCCGGCGCCCGACGCGCTCTTCGCGCTGCTGGCGCAGGAAGCCGCCGACGCCGGCGAGAAGGCGCGGCTGTCCCGCATGGCCGAAGGCGAGGGGGCCGACGGCTACGACGTGCTGGCCGCGCTCCACGCCTTCCCGCATCTGGCGCCGTCTCCCTACCGGCTGATCGAGGCGCTCGATCCGCTCGCGCCGCGGCTCTACTCGATCTCCTCGTCGCCCCGCGCCAATCCGGGCCGCGTCAGCCTTACGGTGGACGTGGTGCGCTACCAGGTCGAGGAGCGCGTGCGCTTCGGCGTCGCCTCCACCTTCCTGGGCGAGCGCGTGCGGGAGGGCGACCCCGTCCGCATCTACATCCAGAAGGCCCACGCCTTCGGCCTGCCCCAGGACCCGGCGACGCCCATCATCATGGTCGGCCCCGGCACCGGGATCGCGCCCTTCCGCGCCTTCCTGCAGGACCGGCTGGTGACGCGCGCCAAGGGAGACGCCTGGCTCTTCTTCGGCCACCAGCGTGAGGCGTCGGATTTCTTCTACCGGGAGGAACTGGAGGAGTTCCAGGCCAAGGGCGCCCTGACCCGCCTCTCCACCGCGTGGTCCCGCGACGCCGGCCCCAAGACCTACGTCCAGGACCGCATGCGCGAGCAGGGGGCCGACCTGGCCGACTGGCTGGACCGCGGCGCCCATTTCTACATCTGCGGCGACGCCAGCCGCATGGCCAAGGACGTCGAAACCGCGCTCGTCGACATCCTGGTCGCCCACAGGGGTCAGGACGAAGCCGCCGCCCGCGCCGCCATCGCCGTCATGAAGGCCGACGGGCGCTACCAGGCGGACGTGTATTGATGCGCATCGAAGCTGAAAGCGCGATCCTCCAAACCCCTCATCCTGAGGAGCCATGCGTCAGCATGGCGTCTCGAAGGACGAGGGGGTCCAGAGCGCTCGAAGATCGAGCCTGGTGGAGTCCCTCGTCCTTCGAGACGCATCGCCCGAGGGCGATGCTCCTCAGGATGAGGGCGTTGGAGCGGTCTTCGACGCTTTTTCGGGGTGCGCGCGGAAGGTCAGCCGCCGTCCTGGGCTCAACGCCATGACCGCCACCCGCACAACCTGCCCCTATTGCGGCGTCGGCTGCGGGGTTCTCGCCACGCCGGACGGGCGGGGCGGCGCCGGCATCGCGGGCGATCCGGAGCATCCGGCGAATTTCGGGCGGCTTTGCTCCAAGGGGTCGGCGCTGGGCGAGACGCTCGGCCTCGAGACCCGCCTGCTCCATCCCATGATGCGCGACGGCCGCGGCGCGCTTCGCCGCGCCCGCTGGGACGCGGCGCTTGACCGCGTCGCCGAAGGCTTCGCGACGGCCATTCGCCGGCATGGCCCGGACAGCGTCGCCTTCTATCTCTCCGGCCAGTTGCTGACGGAGGACTATTACGTCGCCAACAAGCTCATGAAGGGCTTCATCGGCTCGGCCAATGTCGACACCAATTCGCGCCTGTGCATGGCCTCGTCGGTCGCCGGCCACAAGCGGGCCTTCGGCTCGGACACGGTGCCGGGCGCTTATGAGGATCTCGACCGCGCCGACCTGCTGGTGCTCGTCGGCTCCAACGCCGCCTGGTGCCACCCCATCCTGCACCAGCGCATGCAGGCCGCCCGCCAGGCGCGCGGCGCGACGCTCGTCGTCATCGACCCGCGCGGCTCGGCGACCGGGGAGGGGGCCGACCTGCATCTCCCCGTCCGGCACGGGCAGGACGCGACGCTCTTCGCCGGCCTGCTCGTCCACCTGGCCGACCAGTCGCGGATCGACCGCGCCTATGTCGACGCCCACACGGCCGGCTTCGACGAGGCGCTCGCCGCCGCCCGCATCCTCGCGCCGGACCTGGAGACCGCCGCCGCGCGCACCGGCGTTCCTGCCGCCGATCTCGCGCGCTTCTATGCGCTGTGGGCCGGGACCGAGCGGGTGGTCACCCTCTACTCCCAGGGCGTCAACCAGGCCGCGCAGGGCGTCGACAAGGTCAACGCCATCCTGAACTGTCATTTGGCCACGGGGCGGATCGGGCGCGAGGGCATGGGGCCGTTCTCGCTGACGGGCCAGCCCAACGCCATGGGCGGGCGCGAGGTCGGCGGCCTCGCCAATCAGCTCGCCGCCCATATGGGGTTCTCGCCCGAGGAGGTCGCCCGCGTCGGCGCGTTCTGGGGCGCGCCCCGGATGGCGACCCGGGAGGGCCTCAAGGCCGTCCAGCTTTTCGAGGCCGTCGAGCGGGGCGCCGTCAAGGCGCTCTGGGTGATGGGCACGAACCCGGCCGTCAGCCTCCCCCGCGCCGACGCAATGCGGGCCGCGCTGTCGCGCCTCGACCTCTTGGTCGTGTCGGAGAACGTCGCCTCCACCGACACCACGTCCGGCGTCGCCCATGTGCTGCTGCCGGCCGCCGCCTGGGGCGAAAAGGACGGCACGGTCACCAATTCCGAGCGCCGCATCTCGCGCCAGCGGGCCTTCCTGCCGCTGCCCGGCGAGGCGAAGCCAGACTGGTGGGCGCTGAGCCAGGTCGCCGAGCGCCTGGGCTGGGGCGACGCCTTCGCGTATGACGGCCCCGCCGCCATCTTCCGCGAGCACGCCGCCCTCTCGGCCCACGAGAACGACGGCGCCCGCGACTTCGACATCGGCGGATTGGCGGCGTTGACCGGCCCCGCCTATGACGGCCTGCGGCCCACGCAATGGCCCATGCCCGCCGCCGCGCGTCCTTCCCGCGAGGGAGAGGGCGAGGCTGCGGGCTCGTCCTCCGCGTCCGGCGGCGCGGCCCGGCTCTTCGGCGATGGCCGGTTCTTCACGCCGGACGGCCGCGCCCGCTTCGTCGCCGTCGGGGCTGCCAGCGCGCCCGCGACGACGTCCGACTATCCGCTCGTCCTCAACACGGGCCGCGTCCGCGACCAGTGGCATACGATGACGCGCACGGGACTGTCGCCGCGCCTCGGAGCGCACCGGCCGGAGCCGACCCTGGAGGCGCACCCGCGCGACGCCGCCCGGTTCGGCCTCGTCGATGGCGGCCTCGCCCGCGTGACCTCGGCCCATGGCGCCGCGACCCTGCGGGTCGCCGTCACGGCCTCGCAGGCGCCGGGCGGCGTCTTCGCCCCCATCCACTGGAACGGCGAAACCGCCTCCGACGCCCGCGTCGGCTCGCTCGTGCACGCGGTCACGGACCCCGTCTCGGGCCAGCCGGATTCCAAGGCGACGCCCTGCCGGGTCGAGCCCGTCGCCGCGCCCCTGACAGGCTTCGTGCTGTCGCGCAGGCGCTTCCCCCTGCCGCGGGAGGCGTTCTGGGCCTGGGCCGCGATCGAGGGAGGGTTCGCCGCCCGCATCGCCGGCGACCTTCCGGCGGAGCGCGTCGGGGAGGCCCTCGCGGCCGCGTTCCCGGACGCCGAGACCGCGCGCTATCTGGACGCCGCGGCGTCGGTCTCGCGGCTCGCATGCTTCGCGCACGACCGCCTCGCCGCGGTGGCCTATCTGGAGCGGGACGGCGAAGAGCCCGGCTGGTCGGGACTGCTGGAACTCTGGCGCAAGCCGCGGCTGGACCGGCGCGACCGCCTGGCTGCGCTCTCCGGCGCAGCCGCGCCGGCGGGCTCGGACGAGGGCCCGACCGTCTGCGCCTGCTTCGGCGTGGGGGCGAACCGCATCCGCGCCGCGATCCGGAACGGCTGCCGCGATGCGGCCGCCATCGGAGCGAGCTTGAAGGCGGGCACGAATTGTGGCTCCTGCATCCCCGAACTGAAGCGCCTCGTCACCGAAGACACACGGCATGTGGCGCTCGCCGGAGAGTGAGACCATGACCGCGCGTCCGCGTCGGCCGACGCCCACCGCGCCCGCCCGCATCGCCCCCCTCGCAGCCCTTCCGCTGTTCCACAAGCTGGAGGGGCGCAGGGTCGTGCTGGCCGGCGAGAGCGACGGCGTCGCCTGGAAGGCCGAGCTCCTGGCCGCCGCCGGCGCGGCGGTCGAGGTTTACGCCGCGCGTCCGGGCGAGGCGCTGGCGCAGATCGCCGGGCGCGACCACCCCGGGCGCATCGTGCTGATGGGCCGCCCCTGGACGCCCGACGTCCTGCGGGGCGCGGCGCTCGCCATCGCCGACGTGGAGACCGAGGCCGAGGCCCAGGCGTTCCGCTGCGCGGGGCGGCTGGCGGGCGTCGCCGTGAACGTCGTCGACAAGCCGGCCTTCTGCGACTTCCAGTTCGGGTCCATCGTCAACCGCTCGCCGCTGGTGATCGGCATCTCCACCGACGGCGCCGCGCCGGTGTTCGGCCAGGCCGTCCGGGCCCGCATCGAGGCGCTGCTGCCCGACGGCCTCAAGGCCTGGGCCGAGGCCGCCAAAGCCTGGCGCCCCTTCGTGCAGGACAGGGCTCTGCCCTTCCGCCTGCGCCGCGCCTTCTGGGAGCGCTTCACCGACCGCGCGCTGGCCGACCCGAACGAGGCGCCCACCGCCATCGACCGCGACGCCATGATGCGCGTGCTGGAGGGCATCGAGGCCGGCGGCGCGCCGCGGGTCGGCTCGGCCGTCTTCGTCGGGGCCGGGCCGGGCGATCCTGAGCTGCTTACCCTGAAGGCGGTGCGGGCCCTGCAGTCGGCCGACGTGGTGCTGTATGACGACCTCGTCGACGCCCGCATCCTTGATCTGGCGCGCCGGGAAGCCGAGCGCATCGGCGTCGGCAAGCGCGGCCACCGGCCCTCCTGCGCTCAGGATGAGATCACCGCCATGCTGGTGGCGCTCGCCTCGTCGGGCAAGCGCGTGGTGCGCCTCAAGGGGGGCGACCCCGGCGTGTTCGGCCGTCTCACCGAGGAGCTCGACGCCTGCCGGGCGGCGGGCGTGCCGGCCGAAGTGGTGCCCGGCATCACGGCCGCTTTCGGCGCGGCGGCGAGCCTCGGCGTCTCGCTCACCGAGCGCAGCGCCGCCCGGCGGCTGCAATTCGTCACCGCCCACGGGCAGGACGGGCGGCTGCCCGCCGACCTCGACTGGCGGGCTTTGGCCGACCCCCGGGCCGCCACGGTGGTCTATATGGGCGTGCGCACCGCCCCGGCGCTCGTCGAACGGCTGCTGGCCGACGGACTGCCGCCCGGGACTGCGACCCTGCTAATCGAGCGCGCCACGACGCCGGAGCAGCGCGTGCAGTCCTGCGCCGTCGCGGACCTGCCCGCCCTGATCGCGGCGGACCCGCCCTCCGGGCCCTGCCTGATCGTATTCGGCGCCCCGGCCGTCCAGTTCGCCGCCAACGCCGCCCACGCGTCCGGCCGCCCCTGACGGGCGAGGCGCGAACTCCCCCGCCGTTCCCGCGTTGACGCCGCAGCGCGCGCCCCATCGGGCGCGCATCGTCACGCCAGCGAGGGACCAGCCATGCGCATTTCCGAGGTGATGACCCGCGACGCCGCCGCGATCGCTCCGGAGCGGAGCCTGCGCGAGGCCGCCCGCATCATGGACGACCTCAACGTCGGGTCCCTTCCGGTGGTGCACCGGGGGCAGGTGGTGGGCGTGATCACCGATCGCGACATCACCGTCCGGGCGACCGCCGCCGGCCGCGACCCCAATGTGACGCCCGTCTTCGAGATCATGACCGACGAGCCGCATTGCTGCTTCGAGGATGAGGACGTCAGCCACGTCGTCGACATCATGGAGCACCTGCAGGTGCGGCGCGTCCCGGTGCTCGACCGCAGCCGCCGGCTCGTCGGCATGGTGGCGCTGGGCGACCTCGTCGAGGAGCATGCGCCGGGGGCCGAGGAAGCCCTGGGCCGCATCTCCTACCCGGCCCGGCCCGACCGGTCAGGGACGCCGTCCAGCCGCGCGCGGCGCGGTTCGGCAGGCCAGTCCTCCGGCCAGCCCTCCGCCCGGCTCACCGAGGACGAGCGCCGCGAACTCGAAAGCCGCATGCGCCGTTTTGAGCGCGACGCGGACCGGCGCGACCGCCGGCAATGGGACGACTTCCGCACCCGCGACGACAACGGCGCGGATCTCGACCAGTTCGAGCGCCGCGACCGGGAGGACGGCCGCTTCCGGTTCCGTGACGAGGACGACGTGCGCGCCAGCTTCGGCTCCGCCGGCCAGGTCCCGGGCGAGCAGGAGGAGGGCCGGGAGCCGCGCGGCGGCGGCCAGGAAGGCTATGACGCCTATGGGGAGGACTACGGCCGCGAGGCCCGCTTCTTCCGCGACGATTCCGGCCGCTCGAGCGCCGGCCAAGCCGGCTTCGGCGCCGAGGACCGCGAGACGCGCGGCATCCGCACCGTCGCCGTGCGGCCTCGGCGCCTGACCGAAGAGGAGCGCGACCCGGAGTATAACCGCCGGCGCGACCAGGAAGGCCAGGACGACCCGTGGATGGACACCGTCCGCCGCCTGCACGCCCGCGGCCGCGGGCGCTGAGGACGGCGCCGATCAGCCGGGCGGGTCCAGCCGCTCCGCCCGGAGCCGCGCGAACAGGAACTCGGCGCAGATCAGGTCGAGGTGGCCGCCGCCGGCGTTCTTGAACAGCGTCACGTCGTGCGGCGCGAGGCGGCCCGGGACGGCCCCTTGCGCGAGTTCGAACAGGTCGCCCAGCACATGCGAGGGCGCGATCGCCCCCGACGCGAGGGGCTGCGCGATGTCGCCGCAGTCCGCCAGGGTGAAGCGCCGCGTGTCGACGAAGACCCGCGCGCGCGCCACCGCCTCGTCGTCGGCCTCGCGCATGGCGGGCGTGTAGGATCCCACGAGGTCGACATGGGCGCCGGGCGAAAGCCACGCGCCCTGCAGCACCGGTTCGGTCGCGCTTGTGACGCAGGACACGATGTCGGCCCCCTCCACCGCCGCGCGGGGGTCGTCCGTCGCGGTCGCCGCAAGGCCTTCCCGGCGCAGCGACGCCGCGAGCCGTTCGGCCTTGTCCGGCGTGCGGTTCCAGATCGCCGCTTCCGCCAGTGGGCGCACCGCCGCCAGCGCCCGCGCCTGCCAGATCGCCTGCCCGCCGGCCCCCAGCATCGCGAGCCGCCGCGCGTCGGGACGCGCCAGCAGCGACGCCGCGAGCGCCGAATCGGCGGCGGTCTTGCGGAAGGTGAGCGCCGGTCCGTCGATGATGCAGGCGGGCGAGCCGTCCCGCCCGTCGAACAGCGCATAGATTCCGTCGATCGCGGGCCGGCCCTGCGCGGCGTTGCCCGGGAACACCGAAACCAGCTTCGCCCCGAAGGCCGCGCCGGGCCGCCACGCCGGCCACACCAGGAAGTGGTCGTCCTGGCCGGCGCCGTTCGGCTGGCTCATCAGCAGCCGCTCCGCCGCGGGCGGCGGCCGCAAATGGGCCTCGCGCAGGGCCTCCACCAGCGGCCCGAAGGGCGCGAGGCGGTGGACGGCTTCGGCGTCCAGATAGGCGGGCGCGTCCGCCGCCATCACACCACCTCGTCGGGCGCGAAGCGGCAGGGATGGGCCGGATCGCCCGCCTCGATCTGCAAGGTCACGTGGGCGATGCCGAAGCGCTCGCGCAGCGCCGTCGAGGCCTGCGTCAGCAGCGCGTCGTCGAGTCCGGCCCCGGGGCGGACCAGATGCGCCGTCAGCGCCGTCTCGGTGGTGCTCATGGCCCAGATATGGACGTCATGGACCTCCCCGACGCCCGGAAGCGCGCCGAGAAACGCCTCCACGGCCCGCCTGTCGACGGTCTCCGGCACCGCGTCCATCGCCAGATTGACGGCCTGCCGCGCCACGTCCCAGCTGCTGAACAGGATGATCGCCGCGATCGCCAGGCTCGCGGCCGGATCGATCCACAACCAGCCCGTGAGCCCGATCAGGAAGGCGCTGACGACGACGCCGAGCGACACGCCGGCGTCGCCCGCCATGTGCAGGAAGGCCCCGCGGATGTTGATGTCGTGCGAGCCGCCCAAGAAGAGGAGCGCGGTCGCGCCGTTCACCAGGATGCCGATCCCCGACACCACCATCACGGTCGTGGCGGCGAGCGGCTGCGGGTGCCAGACGCGCATCAGCGCCTCATAGGCGATCGCCCCGACGGCGAGCAGCAGGAACGCGGCGTTGATCAGCGCGCACAGGATCGAGGCCCGGCGATAGCCATAGGTGCGGGTCGGCGTCGGCCGGCGACGCGCCAGCGCCATGCCGGCCCAGGCGATCGCCAGCCCGCCCACATCGGCGAGATTGTGCAGCCCGTCCGCAACCAGCGCGAGGGAGTTGGACGCGAGCCCGTAGCCGATCTCCACCGCCACGAAGGCCGCGTTGAGCACCGTCCCGACCGCGAAGGCGCGGCCGAAATCCTTCGGCGCATGGTGGTGATGGCCGTGGCCGGCATGGGCCGCGTGGCCGTGGTCGGCATGGGCCGCATGGTCGTGATGCGCGTGGTCGTGACGCCCGTGGCGGTCGTGCGGATGGGAATGGGCGGCAGGCTCGGTCATGATCCGCGGCACCGTAAGGCTGACGACGCGCCGGCGCCAGCCCGCAGCCAAACCGGCGGCCGGCGCGTTGTCGGAGCGCTCAGGGGAGGACGCCATGCCGGGACGACTGCATGAATTTTTGTCCGGATCGGGCCGGGACGCGCGCGGCCGGACCGTGGCGGACGTGCTGGCCATGGGCCCGGCCGGCCTGGAGGCCTCGCACGACTACATCCAGTGGCTCTTCCCGCTGCCGACGGCCAGCATGGCCCAGCCCTCCTCGCCCGTCCTGGACGCCGCGCAGATCGCCGCGATCCGGGCGGACGAGGCCGCGCTGTCCCATCTGCGGGCGGGGGCGGCCCTGATGCGCCGCTTCTACGAGACGCAGGACCACTGGCTGACGGGTTACGACCACAACCACCTGCGGATCACCCGCATCGTCTCCAGCCTGCGGCTGCTCGCGGGCGAGGACGACGCCCGCGCGTTCCTGGCCGCCGTCGAGGCGCGCTGCCGGGCGGCCGGCGACCCCGTGAACCCCCGCAGCCGCCGCTACTGGGCCGACGCGCTCGCCGGCTGAGGCGCCGGGTCGCCGCCCGCTGTTGCGGGCCGGCGCGGGGCGCGCCACAGTGCCGGCCGCTCGCCGGATGACCCTCGCATGACCGCTCCCGCCCCGCCGCCCCGCCCCGAGGGCGATCCCGACCCGGTCGTGGTCCTGGCCGGGCTCGCCAAGAGCTACGGAAAGGTCAAGGCGCTGGCCGACGTCTCCCTGTCCTTGCGCGCCGGCGAGTTCACCGCGCTGCTGGGTCCCAACGGCGCCGGCAAAAGCACCCTGTTCCAGATCCTGACCGGCCTTTTCGTGCCCGACGGCGGGACCGTGTCGGTGCTGGGCGCCGACCTCTCCGCCGACCCGACGGCCGCGCTGGCGCGCCTGGGCGTCGTGTTCCAGCAATCCGCGCTGGATCTCGACCTCACGGTCGAGCAGAACCTGTCCTATCACGCCGGGCTGCACGGCATGGCGCCGCGCGCCGCCAGGCAGGCCATCGGCGAGGCGCTCGCGCTGTTCGGCCAGGCGGGCGCGCGCCGCGAGCGCGTCCGCGCCCTGTCGGGGGGTACCCGCCGCAAGATCGAGCTCGCCCGCGCGCTGATGACCGACCCCGCTCTGCTCCTGCTCGACGAGCCCACCCAGGGCCTCGACCCGGCGAGCCGGCGCGACCTGGTGGACCATGTCGCCCGCCTCACCCGCGAGCGCGGGCTGGGCGTCCTGTGGGCGACCCACATCGTCTCGGAGGTGGAGGACGCCGACCGGGTGGTGGTCCTGCACCGCGGCCGCGTGCTCGACGACGGGACCCCCGCCGACATCGTCGCCCGCCACGGCGGCGCGTCGCTGGAGGCCGCGTTCCTGGCCATGACGAGCGGGCCCGCGACGAACGAAGCGCCCGCCGGGAGGGCGGCGTGACCGGCGCGAGGCGGGTCCCGCTCGCCGCCCACGCCTGGCGGGCTCTGGTCGCGATCGCCACGCGCGAGGTCGTGCGCTTCCTGCGCCAGACCGGGCGGCTGGCCTCGGCGGTGGTGCGGCCGACGCTGTGGCTGGTGGTGTTCTCGGCCGGCTTCCAGAACGTGCTCGGCGTCTCCATCACGCCGCCCTACGAGAACTACGTCACCTACGACGTCTACATGGCGCCGGGCCTGATCGGGATGGTGCTGCTGTTCCAGGGCATGCAGTCCTCGCTGGCGCTCGTCTTCGACCGCGAAGTAGGCACGCTGCGGCTGCTGCTCACGGCCCCGCTGCCGCGCTGGTGGCTGCTGCTCTGCAAGCTCCTGGCCGGGACCCTGCTCGGCGTCGTGCAGGTCTACGCCTTCCTGGCGGTCGCCCGCCTCTTCGACGTGGACCTGCCGCCCTGGGGATGGCTGACGGCGCTCCCCGCCCTGGCGTTGGGGGGCTTCACGCTCGCCGCCATCGGGCTGCTGCTCTCCGTCTACGTCAAGCGCCTGGAGAACTTCGCCGGCACGATGAACTTCGTCATTTTCCCGGCCTTCTTCTTCTCGACGGCGCTTTACCCGCTCTGGAAGGTGCGCGAGAGCGGCTCCGACTGGATCGCGCTGGCCGCCAGGATCAACCCGTTCACCCATGTGGTGGAGATGATCCGTTTCGCCCTATACGGGCGGATCGAGCCCGTGTCGGCGGCGCTCACGCTGCTGTTCGGCCTCGCCGCCTTCGGGCTGGCGGTGCGCGGATACGATCCCCAGCGCGGCGTTCTCGGCCGGGCGCCGCGCGGGGAGGCGTGAGGGGTTGAGCCGGCGCTCGCTTTCCGGGATGCTCGCGTCAGCACCCGCTTCGCGCCCTCCGGAGATGAGACCATGACCACCCACGCCGTTCCGCCAGTCGCGCTTGCGCACGACGTCAAGCTCGATCGCCTGGGCGAGGTCGCCGTGAAGGTCGGCCTCGGCCTCGCCCCCGGGCAGGAACTCGTCATGACCGCCCCTGTCGAGGCGCTGCCGCTGGTGCGGCGGATCACCGAGCACGCCTACAAGGCGGGCGCCTCGCTGGTGACGACGCTGTTCTCCGACGAGGAGACCACGCTGGCGCGCTACCGATTCGGGGCCGACGGGGCCTTCGACGTCGCCAGCGGCTGGCTCTATGACGGCATGGCGGCGGCCTTCCGCAACGGCGCGGCCCGCCTCGCCATCGCGGGCGAGAACCCGTCCTTGCTGGCCGGGCAGGACCCCGACCACGTCTCCCGCGCCAACCGGGCGCGCTCGCGGGCCTATATGCCGGCCCTGGAGATGATCGCGGGCTTCAAGACCAACTGGACCATCGTCAGCTACGCCAGCCCGTCCTGGGCGAAGGCGATGTTCCCGGACGATCCGGAGGACATCGCGGTCGCCCGCCTCTGGCACGCGATCTTCGCCGCGTCGCGGGTGGACGGGCCCGATCCGGTGGCGGCCTGGGAGGCGCACAATCGCGGCCTCCAGGCCCGGACCGCGCTCCTCAACGCCCGCCGGTTCTCGGCGCTGCGGTTCCGCGGCCCCGGCACCGACCTGACGGTCGGCCTCGCCGACGACCACGAGTGGAACGGCGGCTCGACGGTCGCCCAGAACGGCCGAACCTGCAACGCCAACATCCCCACCGAAGAGGTGTTCACCACGCCCCACAAGGCGCGGGTGGACGGCCATGTCCGCAGCACGAAGCCGCTCTCCTACAACGGCACCCTGATCCAGGGCATCGAGGTGCGGTTCGAGAACGGCGCCATCGTGGAGGCGCGCGCCAGCTCCGGCGAGGAGGTGCTGCGCAAGGTGCTGGAGACCGACGAAGGCTCGCGGCGGCTGGGCGAGGTGGCGCTCGTGCCCTACTCGTCGCCGATCTCGCAGAGCGGGCTCTTGTTCTACAACACGCTCTTCGACGAGAACGCCGCCAGCCACATCGCGCTCGGCCAGTCCTACAGCAAGTGCATCCGGGGCGGCGTCGACATGCCCAAGGACGAGCTCGCCGCCCGCGGCGCCAACGAGAGCCTCATCCACATCGACTGGATGATCGGTTCGGGCGAGGTCGACGTGGACGGCTTCAGGGCCGACGGCTCGGCGGAGCCGCTGATGCGCCGCGGCGACTGGGCGGCCTGACGGCGCGGCCCGCGCGGATCTCAGGCCTGGAGGGCGCGCTCGCGCCCTTCAGCGGCCGTAGACGTCGGTGATGCGGACGATGTCGTCCTCGCCCGTATAGCTGCCGACCTGGACCTCGATGATCTCCAGCGGGATCTTGCCGGGGTTGGCGAGGCGGTGCACGCAGCCCAGCGGCAGGTAGACGGACTCGTTCTCCTGCAGCAGCTTCACGCTGTCGTCGCAGGTCACCTCGGCGGTGCCGCGCACCACCACCCAGTGCTCGGCCCGGTGGAAGTGCTTCTGCAGCGACAGCTTCGCGCCGGGCAGGACCATGATGCGCTTCACCTGGAAGCGCGGACCGATGTCGACGCGCTGGTACCAGCCCCAGGGCCGGTGCATGCGCAGGTGGTCGGTGGCCTCGGCGCGTCCCTCGGCCTTGAGCGCCTCCACGAGGCCCTTCACGTCCGGCGAGGAGGCGCGGTTGGTCACCAGCACCGCGTCCTTGGTGGTGACGACGACGACGTTCTCCAGTCCGAGCACCGCGGTCAGCATGCCGTCGCTGTGCACGAGGCTGTTGCGGGTGTCGCGCAGATGGACGGGGCCGACGGCGGAGTTTCCGAGCTCGTCCTGCGGCGAGTTCGCCAGCACCGCGTCCCACTCCCCGAGGTCCGACCAGTGGAACGACACCGGCAGGACGCCGGCCTTGCGGGTGTGCTCCAGCACCGCGTAGTCGATGGAGAGCTTCGGGGCCTTGGCGAAGTGCTCCGCGCTGAGCCGCAGGAAATCGAGGTCCTGGACCGCGTGCGCCACGGCCGCCTCGGCCGCCCGGCGCATCTCCGGCGCGAAGTCGGACAGCTCGTCCAGCATCACGTCGCTGCGGAACAGGAAGTTGCCGCTGTTCCACAGGAAACCGTCGGCGACGTAGCGCTCGGCCGTCTTGGCGTCGGGCTTCTCCACGAAGGCCGCGACCGCGAGCGCCTCGCCGTGGCCGGTCGCCGCGCCCGGCTGGATGTAGCCGAAGCCCGTCGCCGGGGCGGTGGGGGAGACGCCGAGCGTCATGATGAAGCCGTTGAGGGCGGCGGGCGAAGCCTGGCGGCAGCACTCGCCGAAATCGACCGCGTCGGGGATGTGGTGGTCGGACGGCAGGACGAGCACGAGGCGCTCGGGGCTGCGCTGCCCGGCCAGCGCCGCCGCGACCGCCACGGCGGGGCCGGAATCGCGGCCCTCGGGCTCCAGCACGATATCGGCCTCGACGCCGATCTCGCGCAGCTGCTCGGCCACGACGAAGCGGAACTCCTCGCTGGTGACCACGATCGGGCGGTCGAAGATGGTCGCGTCGGAGACGCGCCGCACGGTCTCCTGGAACATCGACACCGGCCCGGTCAGCGGGATGAACTGCTTGGGCATGGTCCTGCGGGAGGCCGGCCAAAGCCGCGTGCCAGAGCCGCCGCAGAGAATGGCGGGCGTGATCATGGCGGTGGTGGCGGTCATCAGATGCATCCCTCGGTTGGCCAGACAACTACAACTCTCGGCGTCCGACGTCCAATCTCCGCAGCTGGACGCTGGGGAATCGGCGCCCGGATACGCCGAACGGCGCGGTGAGCCAACCGTGTCGACCGAGTCGGAGCGGCTACCCCTCCACTGGCCGCAGCTCTATCCACAGGACCTAGCCCGACACGACTAAGGTCGGAACGTCATGATATCTAGAGAACTTAAGCAAAATCCTTCATAAGCCGCCTGCGATCCAAGTCTGGCTTTCTCAACTTCGTCTTGCAATCGCCCGATTTTGATTAACGAGTTGGTAACGACACAAGTGTGTAGAAGAGAAGAACGTCTGCGCGCGAATGCGCCGATCAACAGGTCGCACTCGCAAGGGGGCAGTACATGGTCGAGACGTCTCTGGAGACGCTCAGGGCTCTGTGGGAAGAGCTTCATACGCGACTGAAGTCGCAAAGCGCGGACTACCGAACCATGCTCGCCCTCCAGGCCGCCATGCGCAGCATGGAGGCGGCGTCCGGCTCGGACCCGATCGTCGTCGACCCCTTGCCCAGGGGCTCGGCCATCGACCTCGCGATCCGCGTCACGCAGGCCGAAGCGGCCCAGCGCGTGCTGGAGGCCCGGGGCGAACCGATGCCGATCGACGAGCTGATCAGGCTGGTGCCCGCCTTCGGGGGGCGCACCGGGACGCGCGCCTCGCTGTCCTCCAGCCTGTCGCAGGCCCCGCAATTCGTCAGCATCCGCTACGGCAACCGGTGGTGCTGGTGGCTGAGCGAGAGGCCGTTCGGGGAGGAGGCTGAAGCGGCCAGCCGGTCGGGGCCGCGCGCGCAGCCGCGATCCAGCCGGTGGCGGCAGATCGCCCGCGTCAGCCGCAAGCACGGTCGTAACGCGTGACGTCTAGCCTTTGAGGATGGCGAGCTGGCGCGGCAGGCAGACCCGCTTCAGGTCGTAGTTCTCCACGATCGTGCGGCGCGCCTCCCGCCGCAGCTCGGCGTAGCGGTCGGGCTCCGCCAGCGCCGAGACCACCGTCTCCACCAGCGCGTCGCGATCGAAGAACGGGACAAGCAGCCCGTTCTGGCCGTGCCGGATCGCCTCGCTCACCGGGCTCGTGTCCGATCCGACGACGAGGCAGCCCGACGCCATCGCCTCCAGCGCCGACCAGGAGAGCACGAACGGATAGGTCAGGTAGACATGCGCCCGGGAGTGGTTCAGCAGGCCCAGATAGGCCTCGTAGGGCAGGAGGCCGGCGAAGTGGACCCGGGAGAGGTCGAGCTCGCCTTTCACCTCGTCGAGGAAGATCTGCTTCCACGTCCCCTCGCGCGGCCGAGCCCCGTATGACACGCCGTCCCCGCCGACGATGACGACGCGCGCCTTCGGGCGCGCGCGCAGGATGCGGGGCAGGGCGCGCATGAACACGTGGTAGCCCCGATAGGGCTCCAGGTTGCGCGCCACATAGGTCAGGATCTCCTCGCCCGGCTCGATCGCGATGTCGCCGTGGCGCCAGGGCGCGGCGGGGCGCGGCCGGATGGCGTCGGTGTCGACGCCGTCGTGCACGGCGTGGATCAGCGGCTGGAAGATCTCCGGATACCGGCTCTTCTGCCACGCGGTGGGCGACACGGCGGCCTGCGCGTCCGCCAGCGCGATCAGCGAGGCCGCGTTCCAGGCCGACAGCCGGCCCCAGTCCGTCGCCTTCGGCTTGGAGAACTCCGGGTCGAACCCGACGTCGGAGTCGGCCCCTCCGTAGAAGAATTCGCAATAGGCGACGATCCGGGCGCGCGGGAAAAGGCTGCGCAGCGGGACGTTCTCGCCCCAGCCCGGATGAACCAGCACCACCTGCGGATCGAAGCCCACGCCCTTCACCTTCAGGCCGGCGTCGATGACCGCCTCCGCCCGGCGCATCTCCGTGTTGAAGCGCCGCGCGAAGGGATGCACCGCAGCCGGATCCTGGGCCGGCGCCACGGCGTAGCGGGCCATCGACACCTCCGGCATTCCCGGCGCCGTCTTGGCCCCGATGGCGAACAGGCGGCAGCCGCCCGCTTCGTGCAGGCTGCGGGCGATGTGCCGGTACTGGCCGGGAAAGTTGTTGTGTACGAAAAGAACGTCCATCCGCCCCGCGCCCCGAATCGGCGCGGAGCTTGGCGCGCGTCAGGCTCCGCCGCAACATCGGATGGATCGAGGGATGACGGAATTCATCTTCTCGAGGCGGAGCGCCTTGGTCCGTCCCCAGCCGCGTGGCCCGCGCGGCGCGGGACGCATTGACGCGGCCCGGCCGGCGCGGCATCCGGGGTGAGGTTCGACTGGCCGGCTGATTCGCGCGCGGGCCCGCGCAGCCGGCCTCGACGGGGGCGCCGATGGCTCAGGCCGAATCAAAGTCGCTGCAACAACTGACGGGGCTGGAGCGCGCCGCCATCCTCCTGCTCGTGCTGGGCGACGACCACGGCAGCGCGCTGTGGGAATCGCTCGACGACGACGAGCTGCGCAAGGTGTCGCTGGCCATGTCGACGCTCGGCACCGTTCCGGCCCAGGTGGTCGAGCAGGTGCTGGCCGAGCTGGCCGGACAGGCCAACCGCCTGACGGTCGTGGGCGACTATGAGCGCACGCACGACCTGCTGCTCAAGCTGCTGCCGAAGGACCGCGTCGGCCCGATCATGGACGAGATCCGCGGCCCCGCCGGCCGCACGATCTGGCAGCGCCTGTCCAACGTCCAGGACCACCTGCTCGCCAACTACCTCAAGACCGAGCACCCCCAGACCGTGTCGCTGATCCTGTCGCGCATCAAGCCGGAGCATTCGGCCAAGGTGCTGGCGATGCTGCCGGAGGATTTCGCCACGGACGTGATGCTGCGCATCCTGCAGCTCGACACCGTGTCGAAGGACACGCTCGACCAGGTCGAGGACAGCCTGCGCACCAACTTCATCGCCAACCTGTCGCAGACGAGCCGCCGCGACGCGCACGACCTCCTGGCCGAGATCTTCAACTCCTTCGATCGGTCGAACGAGGCGAAGTTCATGGAGGCGCTGGAGCGTAACGCCTACAAGGCGGCCGAGAAGATCCGCGCCCTGATGTTCACCTTCGAGGACATCACCAAGCTCGATCCGAACTCCGCCCAGGTCCTGGTGCGCGGCATCGACAAGGCGGACCTCGCCAAGGCCCTCAAGGGCGCCAGCGAAGCCACCAAGAGCTTCTTCACGACCAAGATGACGGCCCGCGCCGCCGCGATCTTCAACGACGAAATGGCGGGCCTCGGGCCGATCCGCCTCAAGGAGGTCGACGAGGCGCAGCAGAAGATCATCTCGACCGCCAAGCTGATGGCCGAGAAGGGCGAGATCATCATCGCCAAATCGGGCAACGAGGAGGACGTCGTCCTCGAGTGACGGTCCAGGCCCGGCCCGAACGGACAAGCTTTACAACTGGTAAGTGCAGGAAAAAATTAACGCAGCCGGAGGTAGTATTCGGGTTCTGGAAACCCGACCCCGGTCCCCATGTTCCGCGTCGAATATCAGCGTCTTCGTTTTCTCGTCGTCGACGACAACACCTATATGCGCCGGATCCTGAAGACGCTTCTGCACGGCTTCGGGGCGCGCGAGGTGTTCGAGGCCGAGGACGGCGCCTCCGCGCTTGACGCGTTCGCCTCGCACTACCCGGACATCGTGTTCACCGACTGGGAGATGCCGCTCATCAACGGCATCGACATGACCAAGCTGATGCGCTGCTCCGACAACAGCGTGAACCCGTTCGTGCCGATCATCATGGTGTCGGTCCATTCGGAGCGCCACCGCGTGCTGGAGGCGCGCGACGCCGGAGTCACCGAGTTCCTCGTCAAGCCGCTCTCCGCCACCGCGCTGCACCAGCGCATCCTCGGCGTCGTCGCCCACCCCCGCGCCTTCATCAAGACCTCGAGCTTTTTCGGGCCCGACCGCCGCCGCACCAAGGCCGGCGAATACACCGGCCCCGAGCGCCGCAAGGGCGAAGAGGGCGAGGTCTTTCCGCCGAAGCCGGTCCTAGTGAGCCATTCCCATGGTTGAGATCTCGCCCCTCGCGACCGCCCCCCACCTCGACAGTAAGGAGGAGCACGCCGACCATACGGTGCTGCATCCCAAGCCGAGACTGAGGGAGAAGGCGCTGGTCAAGGCCATCGCCGCCCCGCAGATCGACGCCGACATGATCGCGCGCGCCGAGCGCGCCGTGGAGGCGCTGGCGCCCAGCTACGCCGAGTGGATGAAGACGACGCTCTCGGCCGTGCAGGGCGCCCTCGAGGCCTTCGAGGCCAGCGACCAGGGCCCCGACGCCATCAAGGCCATGGCGCTCGCCGCCCAGGACCTGCGTGGCCAGTCCAAGCAATTCGGCTACACGGTCGCGGCCCGGATGGCGACGGGCCTGTGCGAACTCCTCGCCGGCGACGAGCTGGACGTGCCGCTCGTCGTGATCCGCCGCCATGTCGAGGCCATCGCCTCCGTGGTGCGGGCCGGCGTCAAGGACCAGGACAACGCGACCGCGCTGGAGCTGGTCCGTCACCTGGCCTTGCTCTGCAAGGAGGCGAAGGGCCGCCGCGACGCCATGAGCGCTCACGCCAACGGGGTTTCGGATGAGCTTTGATCGCACCCAGCCCGTGCTGGTCGTGGATGACACCTACGCCATCATCCGCATCGTCCGCACGCTCCTGAACGCCCACGGGGTGCACGACGTCGAGGGCGCGGCCAGCGGCCCGGAGGCCATCCGCAAGCTGAGCCAGCGGGCTTACGGGCTCGTCATCTCCGACTACGGCATGACCCCGATGAGCGGGGCCGACCTGAAGCTCATCATGGACGGCCGGCCCGAATGGTGCGGCATCCCGTTCCTGCTGATGACCACGCAGGACCTGGCCCAGAAGGCCAAGCTCGACAGGCCCAACGCGCCGCCCTCGATCATCAAGCCCTTCACGGCCGACGCCCTGTTGAGCGCCATGGGCCGGGCGGTCGAGGCCGTCGCCGCCTGACGCGGCCGAGCGCCACGAAAAAAACCCGCCGGGACGACCGGCGGGCTTTTGTCGTGAGGGCCTCGGCGGCCCGCGTCAGGCCACCTTCAGCACGGCCTTGACCCGCGACTGCAGCGCGTTGGGCTCCACGGGCTTCAGGATGAAGGCGTCGACGTTCAGGTTCTTGGCCTGGCGCACCGTGTCGGAGGACGTCTCGCTCGTCGCCATGATCACCGGCGTGCCGCGCAGGACGGGGTGCGACCGGATGGCCTTCAGCAGGCCGAGGCCCGAGATGCCGTCCATGTGCAGGTCGGTGATGATCAGGTCGTAGCGGGTGGTGCTGAGCTTCTTGATGGCCTCCTCGCCGCTCTCCGCGCCGTCGACCGTCTCCATGCCCATCTGGATCAGGGCGAAGCGGACGAGGCCGCGCATGCTCTTCTGGTCGTCGACGACCAGCACCTTCTTGGTTTTCAGGTCGGCCATCTCAGGCTCCCATCAGGCGTGAAGACCGGGGCCGGGGTGCGCCGGAGAGGATGTGGTCGGCGATGCGGTCGAGCGGCAGCACCTGGTCGACGGCGCCGAGCGCGACGGCCGATTTGGGCATGCCGTAGACCACGCAGGTGGCTTCGTCCTGGGCGATCGTGTGCGCCCCGGCCTTGCGCATGGCCAGCAGGCCGTCGGCGCCGTCCCGGCCCATGCCGGTCAGCAGCGCGGCGCTGGCGTTCGGGCCCGCCTCGTGGGCGGCGGAGCGGAACATCACGTCGATGGAGGGCTTGTGGCCCGAAACCGGGTTCTCGTCGCTGAGGCGCGCCACATAGCCGCCCGCCTTGCGGACGATGTGCAGGTGGCGCCCGCCGGGCGCGACCCAGACGGTGCGGGGCGCGAGGCGCCCGCCGTCCTGCGCCTCGAAGGAGGGCAGCCCGGTCGTCTGGGCGAGCCGGGTGGCCAGCCGCGGCGTGAAGCTCGGCGGCATGTGCTGGACGACCACGATGGGGCAGTTCACGCCCCGCAGGCCCTCCACAACCTTGCAGACGGCCGGCACGCCGCCCGTCGAGGCGCCGATGCAGATGATGCTCTCGCCGTCGAAGCCCGAGGCCTGGGAGGCGCTGAGCGCCGGCGTGGGACGCGGGCTCGCGGCGGGGCTGACGAGCGTCGGGCCCGTCGGCGCGCCGAGGCCGGGGTGGCGGGGCCGCAGCTTGCTGCCGGCGGCGCGCAGCAGCCCGTCGGCGGTGTCGCGCAGGAAGCGGTCGATTTCGTTCGGCTTGCCGTCCGGCTTCTGGATGCAGTCGATCGCGCCGTTCTCGAGCGCGGTCAGCGTCAGGTCGGCCGCCGAATCCGTGTGGCCCGACACCACCAGCACCGGCAGGGGCCGCGAGGCCATCAGCTGCTTGAGGAAATCGATGCCGTTCATGCCGGGCAGCTCGATGTCGAGCGACACCACGTCGACCTCGATGCTGGGCTGGCGCAGCACGTCCCAGGCTTCCTCGGCGCTCTCGGCGGAGCCGGCCAGGACGAGCCCCTCGGTTTCGTCGACGATGGCCCCGATCAGGCGCCGGATGGTGCGGGAATCGTCGATGACGAACACGCGGTAGGGACGGGTGCTGCGGATCATCAGAAAAACTCCACGTCGCCTGCGGGTTGCTGCCGGACGAAGGTGCGCCTGTAGTTCTCTTCCTGCTGGGTGACGCTGACGGCGCTCGTCTTGTCGAGCTCCTGCACCCAGGCCCGGCCGCTCGCCGGCTGGTAGCGGATGCGCCGCGGGACGGTGCCGCCCACCGAGCGCGCCACGATCGGGATGCCTTCCGTCTTCAGGAAGCGCTCGACGAAGGCGATGTTCTGCTCGCCGATCTTGAGCATGCTGCTGCCGCCGAGCACGCGCGCCCCGCCGAAGATCTTCACCTCGAGCCGGCCGCGCTGGCCGCCGCGCCGGTAGATGCTGTTGAGCAGCTGCTCCATGGCGTAGTCGCCGAAGCGCATCGCCTCGTCGCTGCCCTGGGCCAGGTCGTGCTGGTCGCTGGAGGGCAGCAGGAAGTGGTTGACCCCGCCCACGCCCGTGATGGTGTCGCGGACGCAGGCCGCCACGCAGGAGCCCAGCAGGGTGACGATGATCTGGTTCTTGTCGTCCGTGACGTAGTGGTCGCCCGGCGCGACCGAGACGATGGTGGCGCCGCTGGCGTCCTGGAAGGAGCGGCGCGCTGTCGGGGGCGCATGGGCGCCTGTCATGGCCATCAGCGCCTCCGGTAAATGGTTCGCCCGATCAGCTCGAAAGCCGGATGGGGAGGGGACAGGGATTCGGAGTGGCCGAGATAGAGCCAGCCGCCCGGCCGCAGCAGGTCGACGGCGCGGTCCACGATGCTCTTCTTGGTCGGCGCGTCGAAATAGATCATCACGTTGCGGCAGAACATGATGTCGAACGGCCCGCGCATCGGCCATTCCTGGACGAGGTTGAGCTGCCGGAAGGTCAGGTAGCGCCTGAGCGCCGCGCCCACCCGCACCATGTCGCTGGCGCCGGTCGGCTCGATCTGCAGCAGCGGCTTCAGGTCCGCCGGGGCGCGCTCCACCACCTCGCGGCTGTATTCCGCCCGCTCCGCGCGGTCGAGGACGTCGGTGTCGATGTCGGTGGCCAGGATGCGCAGGTCGAGGCTCTTGGGCGGCTGCGACGCATGCACCATGGCGGCGATCGAGTAGGGCTCTTCACCCGTAGATGAAGCAGACGACCAAATTCGCACGCGGGAGTTGTGTTTCAGCGCGCGCGAATAGGTCTCCGGCAGGGCGTCGCTCCGAAGATGGTCGAGATGGTGCCGCTCGCGGAAGAACGCCGTGTGGTTGGTGGTCAGCACGTTGAGCAGGCTGGGCAGTTCGCGCCCCCCGTCGGGGCTGCGCAGCAGCTCGCAATACTCCGCCACCGAGCGAAGCTGGAGCGCCCGCAGCCGGCGCATCAGCCGCCCGCGGATCATCGCCGACTTGTGGGCCCGGATGACGATCCCGGCCTGGTCGCGCGCAATGCCGGCGATCAGCTCGAAATCCCTGTCCGAAAGGGCGTAGTCGGAATCGTCTGTCGCAAGACCGTGCACGGTCGAGACCTCGTGCGAGAAGGATGAGGGCGCGGGGGCGCCGGAAGGGCTTGGCGCCGCCTTCGGGGCCGCGCCGGAACGGGAGCGCAGCCTAGACGGCGACGCTGAGGCTCTCATTGGCCATCGGGAGCTTGCGCCCCGACTGCGACAGGGCCGGAAGGGCGTCGACGTCCAGGATCAGCGCCACGAGCCCGTCGCCCAGGATGGTCGCGGCCGAGACGCCTTCGACCCGCCGGAACGAGGATTCGAGGTTCTTCACCACCACCTGCTGCTGGCCCACGATCTCGTCGACCGCGATCGCCAGGCGGGGGACGGTGTCCGTCTCCACGATGACCACGATCGGCTCGTGCCCGATCGCCCGGATGCCGAGCAGCTTGCGCAGCTTGAGCAGCGGCGCGATCTCACCCCGCAGCTGCAGGATGTCGCGTCCGCCCGGCAGGGGCTCCACGCTTCCCGGGTCGAGCTGCATGGTCTCGACGATCGAGGAGAGCGGGAAGACGAAGCGCTCGGTCCCGGCCCGCACGATCATCCCGTCCAGCACCGCCAGCGTGAGCGGCAGGCCGAGGGTGAACTTGCAGCCGCGGCCGGGGGTCGATTCCACGGTGATGCGCCCGCCCAGCGCCTCGACGTTTCGCCTCACCACGTCCATGCCGACGCCGCGCCCGGAGACGTCGGTCACCTGCTGGGCCGTGGACAGGCCGGGGTGGAAGATCAGGTTGTCGGCTTCCTCCGGCGTCGGCTCGGCGTCGGGCGCCAGCAGCCCGCGCGCCTTGGCCTTGGCGATGAGCTTCTCGCGGTTGATGCCGCGCCCGTCGTCGGTGACGCAGATCAGGATGCGCGAGCCGCGATGCTCGGCCGAGACCCGGATGGTGCCGTCCGGCGCCTTGCCGGCGGCGATGCGCTCCTCGGGCGGCTCCAGGCCGTGGTCCATCGAGTTGCGCAGCATGTGGATCAGCGGGTCGGCGAGCTCCTCCACGATGGTCTTGTCGACCTCCGTATCCTCGCCGGCCAGCACGAGATGCGCCTTCTTGCCGAGCGCGCGCTCCAGCTCGCGCACGAGGCGCGGCAGTCGCTGGAACACTACCTTCACCGGCTGGGCGCGCACCGCCATGACGTTGTCCTGCAGCTCGCGCGTCTGGCGGGCGAGGCTGAACAGGGCGTCGACGAAGGAGGCGGCTTCGCGCTTGGCCAGCACGCCGGCGCGTTCCGACAGCATGGACTGCGTGATCACGATCTCGCCGACGAGATTCATCAGGCGGTCGATGCGCTCCAGATCCACCCGGATGGTGCCGCCGGAGGGCCGGCGCTGCACCGCCTGCAGCGCCGCCGGAGCGGACCCGGGCGCGGAGGGCGCGCCGTCGCCATGGACCGCCTCAAGCGCCGCTTCGGGCTGGGCCGGGGCCGGGGCGGCGGGCTCGCTCGTCGCGGCCGCGCTCTCGGCGGGAGGCGGAGCGATCTCGGCCGGAGCGGCCTCGGGCGGCTCGCCGCCTACGCTGAACTCCTCGTCGGCCAGGAAGGATTCCAGCGCCTCGACGATGTGCTCGTCCGAGCTGGCGGTCTCCAACTCGATCTCCCACGACATCCAGCACTCGGCCGGGTCGAGGGTCGCGATGGACGGAACCCGGGAGGTGTCGCAGGTGACCTCGATCGGGCCAAGATGGCGCAGCGCGTCGAAGATCATTCGCGGGTCGATGGCCCGCCGGAAGAAGTCCGTGTCGGGCCGCAGACGGATGGTGACCCGGCGCGTGGCGCTGGCGGGCTCTTCGGCCACGGCCGGAGCGGCGGGTTCGGCGGCGGGCGCGGGCTCCTGGTCGAAGAAGATCTCGTCGCCGGGCTTGGGCGCCACGGTCTTGCCGCCGGCCATCGCCTGCAGGGCGGCCACGAGGTCCGGTCCGACCGGGCTCGAGCGGCCGTCGCGGGCCGCGCCGATCTGCTCGTTGAGGACGTCGCCGGCCTGCAGGAGCATGTCGATCGGGGCGTCTTCGACCGCGACCTTGCCGGAGCGCAGCGCGTCGAGGCAGGCCTCGAACATGTGCGCGAACTCGACCAGTTCGGTCAGCGCGAAGGCGCCGGCCCCGCCCTTGATCGAATGAACGGCCCGGAAGGCGCCGTGGATGTCGTCGGGGGTCGCGCGCCCTTCCGAAATGGCGGCCAGATGCCCTTCGAGAAGCCCGATGAATTCATCGCACTCGTCGAAATAAATGCTGCGGATCTCGGCAAGAGCATCCATGGCGCGTTCTACTTCTTGAAACGAGTGAGCATGTCGAGGAGGCGCTGCGGGTCGAACGGCTTGACCATCCAGGCCGTCGCGCCGGCCTTGCGGCCCTCGGCCTTGATCTCGGCGCCGCTCTCCGTCGTCAGGATGATGATCGGCACGACGCCGCCGTCGGCGCGCGAGCGCACCGCGCGGGTGAACTCGATGCCGTCCAGGACGGGCATGTTGAGGTCGGTGATCACGATGTCGGGACGGTGGTCGGCGAACCGCACCAGGCCCTCCTCGCCGTTCTCCGCCTCCACGACGTCGTAGGATGCGCCGCGCAGCGTCCGGCAGAGGAGCTCGCGAAGTGTTCTCGTATCGTCAATGGCCAGGATGCGCACCGTCTACTCCATCGGAATGGTCATCAGGTCGGCGAAGAGGCCGAAACCTTGGAAAGCGTCGATCATGGCCGCACTCGGTGAAACGAGTGTAAAGGACTGGCCGCCCTCGCTCGCCGCCTTGCCGGCCGCCAGGATGACCTGGGCCAGGATGGGGGTGAGCCCATCAGCCTGGGAGCCGTCGAGCCTGACCGGCTTTCCCGCTCCGAACGCGTCCTTGACCTTGTTGCAAAGGTCGAAAATTTCGTCGCGGCTCACCGAACCGCCAATCGCGAGATCAACCAAGTCGCCCTCCTGGGTCGTTCTCAACAATTACTGTCCGGAACTTAACAAAACTTTATTATGCACCTTCCGGTGGATTTTACATCAATGCAGCAACTGAAAGTTGTAAATACGCGTCCAACCCGGTTCGAGCGCGACCGGGTCCGCGATGGAGGTTGCATGGCAGGCTGAAATCAGGGCCGCGCGCGACGGCGCCGCGCGGGCAGAGGCGGCCAGGAGCGTCGACAGGCCGGGCCGGGCGGTCCGGCCCGCGGGCGAATCGCTCAGCCGCGCCGGCCGAGCGCGTGCTCGATCTCGCCGACCACGCCGCGGCGGAACAGCAGCACGCAGGCGACGAAGATCGCGCCTATCAGCACCGTGACCGGGAAGTCCAGGGCCGCCAGGTAGTTCTCGAGCGACACCACGATCAGCGCGCCCACGACCGGGCCCAGCATCGTTCCGATGCCGCCGAGCAGCGTGATGAGCACGACCTCGCCCGACATCTGCCAGGTGATGTCGGTGAGCGACGCGAGCTGGAACACCAGCGTCTTGGCTCCGCCGGCCACGCCCGCGAGCGCCGCCGAGATCACGAAGGCGATCAGCTTGTAGCGGTTCACGTCGTAGCCCAGCGAGATGGCGCGCGGCTCGTGCTCGCGGATGGCCTTCAGGATCTGCCCGAAGGGCGAGTGCACGATGCGCCACAGCGCGAACATCCCGAACAGGAAGATCACCAGCACGAAGCCGTACATGTTCATCGGCTGGTTCAAGTCGATCAGGCCGAACAGGCGCCCGCGCGGGATGCCCTGGATGCCGTCCTCGCCGCCCGTGAACGGGGCCTGCAGGGCGATGAAGAACACCATCTGGCTCAGCGCCAGGGTGATCATGGAGAAATAGATGCCCTTGCGCTTGATCGCCAGGTAGCCGACCACGACCCCCAGGGCGCCGCCCGCCAGGCCGCCCAGGACGACGCACAGCAGCGGGTCGAGCTGCCAGACCTTCGCGGCGTGGGCCGAGATATAGGCGCCCGTGCCGAAGAAGGCCGCATGCCCGAAGGACAGCAGGCCCACATAGCCGATCAGCAGGTTGAAGGCGGCCGCGAACAGCGCGAAGCACATCAGCTTCATCAGGAAGACGGGGTAGATCCCGAACGGCGCCGCCAGCAGCAGCACGACCAGCCCGATCGCCGCCATGCGGCCCCAGGTCTCGGAGGAGGAGCGAAGGCCGGGCGCGCCGGCCGGGGCTGTCGTCGCAGTCATGTCACTCTCCTCGTCCGAAGAGGCCCGCCGGGCGCACCAGCAGCACGATCGCCATCACGACGAAGATCACGATGGCGGAGGCCTGAGGATAGAACACCTTGGTCAGTCCTTCGAGCACGCCCAGCATGTAGCCGGTCACGATCGCGCCCATGATGGACCCCATCCCGCCGACCACCACGACGGCGAACACCACGATGATGAGGTTCGAGCCCATCAGCGGGCTCACTTGGTAGATCGGCGCCGCCAGCACGCCGGCGAAGCCCGCCAGCGCCACGCCGCCCGCATAGGTCAGCGTCACCAGCAGCGGCACGTTGATGCCGAAGGCCTGCACCAGCGCCGGGTTCTCGGTCGCGGCGCGCAGATAGGCGCCGAGGCGGGTCCGTTCGATGATGAACCAGGTGGCGAAGCAGATCACCACCGAGGCCACCACCACCCAGCCGCGATAGATCGGCAGGAACATGAAGCCCAGATTGACGCCGCCCTGCAGCTCCGGCGGCGGCGCGTAGGGCTGGCCCGAGGAGCCGTACCAGTGGCGGAACAGGCCCTCGATCACCAGCGAAAGCCCGAAGGTCAGCAACAGGCCGTAGAGCGGGTCGAGCCCCGCCAGCCGCCGCAGCGTCGTGCGCTCGATGATCACCCCGAAGAGCCCGACCGCGATCGGCACCAGCGCCAAAGCGGCCCAGTAGTTGACGCCGAACTTGGTCAGGGCCAGCCACGCCGTGAACGCGCCCAGCATGTAGAGCGCCCCATGGGCGAAGTTGATGACGTGCAGCATGCCGAAGATCACGGCCAGCCCGAGCGACAGGAGGGCGTAGAACGAGCCGTTGATCAGCCCGATCAGCAGCTGCCCGTAGAGCGCGACGGTCGGCACCCCGAAGATGGTCGACATCGCCTCAGACCCCCAGATATTCGTGCAGCGAGCCCATGCGGGCGCTCAGTTCGGTCGTGGCGAAGCGGTCGACCACCTTGCCGTCCTCCATGACGAAGAAGCGGTCGGCCAGCTTGGCGGCGAAGCGGAAGTTCTGCTCGACCAGGATGATGGTGAAGCCCTGCGTCTTCAGCGTGCGGATGAGCTCGCCGATGCGCTGCACGATCACGGGCGCGAGCCCCTCGGTCGGCTCGTCGAGCAGCAGCACCCGCGCGCCGGTGCGCAGGATGCGGGCGATGGCCAGCATCTGCTGCTCGCCGCCCGACAGCTTGGTGCCCGGGCTGCTGCGCCGCTCCTCCAGATTGGGAAACAGCCGGTAGATTTCGGAGGTCGGCATGCCGCCTTCCGCGATGCGGGGCGGCAGCGCGAGGTTCTCGTCCACCGACAGGCTGGCGAAGATGCCGCGCTCCTCCGGCACGTAGCCGATGCCGCAGCGCGCGACCTTGTGGGGCGCCAGGGCCAGCAGGTCCTGCCCGCGCAGCCGGACCACGCCCTTGCGCTTGCGCACGATGCCGACGATGGAGCGCAGCGTCGTCGTCTTGCCCGCGCCGTTGCGGCCGATGATCGTCACCGTCTCGCCTTCGCGCACGTCGAGCGACACGCCGTGGAGCACGTGGCTCTCGCCGTACCAGGCTTCGAGGTCGCGGATCTCCAGGATGGGGTTGGGGGCCAGCATCTCAGGCCTCCTCCATGCCCATATAGGCTTCGCGGACCTTGGGGTCCTGCGAAACCTTGGCGTAGTCGCCCTCCGCGATGATCTCGCCCCGCTGCAGCACCGTGATGGTGTCGCACAGGTTCGACACGACCGAGAGATTGTGCTCCACCATCAGGATGGTGCGGCCGACCGCGGCCTTGCGGATCAGCGCCACCACCCGGTCGATGTCCTCGTGGCCCATGCCGGCCATCGGCTCGTCGAGCAGCAGCATCTTGGGCTCCAGCGCCAGCGTGGTGGCGATCTCCAGGGCGCGCTTGCGCCCGTAGCTGAGGTCCACCGCCGGGGCGTCCGCATAGACGTCGAGGTTGAAGTCGGCGATCAGCTCGCGCGCCCGGCCGTCGAGCTGGCGCAGCGTCTTGTCCGAGCGCCAGAACTGCGTCGCCAGCCCGGCCCGGCGCTGCAGCGCGACCCGGATGTTCTCCAGCACGGTCAGATGCGGGAAGGTCGCCGAGATCTGGAAGGAGCGCACCAGCCCGCGCCGGGCGACCGCGGCGGGCTGCTCGCCGGTGACGTCGGTCCCCTCGAAGACGATGCGCCCGCTGGTCGGGGTGAGGAACTTGGTCAGCAGGTTGAAGACGGTGGTCTTGCCGGCGCCGTTGGGTCCGATCAGCGCGTGGATCGAGCCCGGCTTCACCGAGAGATTGACGTTCTTGACTGCGACGAAGCCGAGGAACTCCTTCGTGAGCCCCTCGGCCTGCAGGATGGCGGTTGGCGCTGTCATGGGCGGGCAGGCCTCGAATGAATGAGAGAAACGCGGTCTCTCCCTCTTCCGGCGGAAGAGAGGGGGGGGGGGGGGGGGGGGGGGGGGGGGGGGGGGGGGGGGGGGGGGGGGGGGGGGGGGGGGGTGGGGTGGGGGGGGGCGGCGGG